>JBBIIE010000147.1:0-8878 GCA_037446605.1 Geminicoccaceae bacterium
TCGCGCAGCGCAGCGAGCGCGGCGGCCCGGGTGCCGGCCGCGGCGCGCGACGCCTCGACCGCCGCATCGTCCTCGCGGAGCTGCTCACGCAGCCCGTCGAGCTCGGCTGCGAGGGCCTGCGGGTCGATGCCCTCGCCCAGGCCCTGGCGACGGCTGTCGATCTGCCGCTGGAGGACGGCGACGCGGCTCGTGAGCGCGTCACGGTCGGGCATCTGGGCGGCGCGCAGGACGGTCTCGAGCGCCGTCCGCTGGCGCGCCCGCTCCCCTTCCAGGCCACGCCGCTCGGCGAGCGCCGCCTCGGCCGCGGCCGGATCGGGCACCCCGGCCTCGACCAGGGCGCGCTCCAGGTCGGCGCGCGCCTGCCGGGCCGCCTGGCGGCGCGCCTCGAGGTCCGCTCCCCCGGGCAGCACGCGGATCCGCCCGAAGCCTTCCAGCAGGAGCTCCGCGGGCTCGACCAGCTCGAGCCTCGTGGCCTCGACCGGGCTCCCGTCCGGCCGGCGCACCCGCCGCCCCGGCTCGGGGGCGAGCTCGAGCGTGGTGGCCACCGCCGCGAGCGCCGCCTCCTGGCGGTCGAGCGCCGCCGCCTTCTGGCGCAGCGCCTGGACGGTCGCCTCGCGCAGCGGCCGGCGGTCGAGCTCGGCCTCGAGCCGCACGAGTTCGGCATGCAGCCGGTCCGCCTCGATGCGCGCCCGCTCCAGCCGCTCCGCGGTCGCCATCTGCTCGACCAGCTGGCGGGCCGATTCGGCGAGCAGGCAGCGCTTGCGCCGGTCGGCGGCGCGCTCGACCGCCGCGATCTGCGCCGCCTCGGCCAAGCCGAGCTCGGCCTCGGCGGTGGCGCGCTCGGCGGCGAGCCGCTCGGCGTCGGCGGCGATCCGGGCGAGCTCCCCGGCGAGCCCTTGGAGCTCGCGGCCCTGCTCGCCGCGCCGCTCGACCTCCGCCTCGAGCCGGGCGAGCTCGGCCTCGGCGGTGCGGATCTCCTGCTCGGCGAGCGCGCGCTCGGCCTCGAGCTGCTTGATCCGCTCGAGCTCGGCCAGGGCCCGCGCGCGGCGCTCGCGGGCGCGCTCCAGCCGGTCGCCCGCCTCGAACCGGCGGCGCTCGGCGCGCGCGGCCTCGAGCCGGTCGACGAGCTGGTCGTAGCGCCGCCGTACGGCGCGGAGCTGGTCCGCCTCGCGGGCGAGCTGGTCGAGCCGACCGCTCACCCGGTCGAGCTCGCCACCCTTCCGGACCTGGCCCCTGGGTGTCAGGAACCGCGTCAGTTGCTC
Organism: Geminicoccaceae bacterium; assembly: GCA_037446605.1. Classification (GTDB taxonomy): domain Bacteria; phylum Pseudomonadota; class Alphaproteobacteria; order Geminicoccales; family Geminicoccaceae; genus JANXAZ01. The sequence continues at coordinate 1,263 of JBBIIE010000147.1, forward strand.
CTGCACCCGCTCGCGCAGCCGCGCCAGGGCCGGCCCGGCCGTGACCTCCCCGATCTCGGCCTCGATCGAGCCCGCGAGCCGGCCGTGCTGGGCGGCGAGCGCGGCCTCGGTGACCGCGGGATCGAAGCTCGTCCCCTGCTCGACCCAGAAGAGCGCCAGCAGGCCCTGATGCTCGGCGCGGCGCTCGGCGCGGCCCTGCCTCCGCTCGAAGCGCAGGAGTTCGGCCAGCCGCTCCTCGGCCTCGTCGCCGGTGAACCGCCCGCCCGACCAGCGCAGCTCGCAGCGCCGGCCGAACTCCTTCTCGAGGTGGAAGAGGGTCCCGCCGCTCTCGAAGGCGAGCCGCACCTGCGGCGTGCCGCCGCCGTGCGCGGTCATCGTCTCGCGCACCTGACCGCCGACCCGGTGGTGCTCCAGCAAGGCCGCCTTGACCGCGGCGAGGAGCGTCGACTTGCCCTCCTCGTTGTCACCGCCGATCACGGTCAGCCCGTCGTCGAGCCCGTCCAGCTCGAAGCGCCCGGCGAGCCTGCGAAAGTCGCGGATCTCGATGCGCCGGAGCCTCATGCGGCGGCGAGCCTCGCGCGCTCCTGCCAGAGCAGCCGAAGCGCCAGGGCCGCCGTGGCGCGCTCCGCCTCCGGGCCGCGCAGGGCCGCCTCGGCCAGCCGCCGGGCACAGGCACCGAGCGGCCCGCCATCGTCGAGTGCCGCGAGCTCGGCCGGGCCCGGCTGCAGCAGCAGCGCCTCCGCCTCGACCTCGAGATGGTGCAGCCGCGCCCGCCAGCGCTCCAGCGCCTCGTCCAGCGCGCGCCGTCCGGAGAGATCGACGCTGCCCGAAAGCTCGAGGCGGACGACCGCCCGCTCGGGCGGGCCGAGCTCGGCGAGCCGGGCGTCGAGCCGGGCGAGGAGCTCGGCCTCGGGCAGGGGCGCGAGCTCGAGCGCGACCGCCCGCCAGTGGAACCGGCCGAGCGGCACCGTCTCGACCCGCGGCGGCGCGCCCGGCCCGTCGAGCTCGACCAGGAGCACGTTGCCGGCGTTCCCGTAGCGGAAGCCGTCCGGCTCGGGCGTGCCGGCGTACCAGGTGCGTGGCGCCACCTCGAGGGTGCCGTGCCGGTCGCCGAGCGCCAGCCAGTCGAGCCGGGCGCGCGCGACACGGTCGCGGGCGATCGGGTTGTCGGCCGCCTCGGGCTCCGGGCGCAGGCCCTCGACCACCCCGTGCGCGAGACCCACGCGCAGGACGCCGGGCTCGCTCGGGGCCGTGTCCATCCAGGCGGTCGGGTCGTCGGGGGTGCGCCGGGCGCGCAGGGGTGCAGGCAGCACCACCGCACGCCCGCCGGCGATCGCCAGGGGCAGGGCGCGCTCGGCCACCAGCACGCCCGCCGGCAGGCCGATCCGCCGGGCCCGCGTCCAGACCGATTCGGCGAGGGCCGCATCGTGGTTGCCGGGCAGGAGGATCCAGGGGCCGGCGAAGCCCGCGAGTGCGGCGAGCGCACGGCGCAGGAACGGTTCGTCGACGTTCTGGGAATCGAGCACGTCGCCCGCCACCAGCACGGCGTCGACCGCCCGCGCCGCGGCCAGCAGGGCGATCTCGCGGACCACCTGGAGCCGGCGTTCGCGCAGGCCCGCCCCGGCATCGCCCGGGATCTGCCGGAACGGGCAGCCGAGGTGCCAGTCGCCGGTCTGCAGCAGCCGGACGGTCATCCCCGGCGCCCCGCCGCGCCGGCCTCAGCGGTCGCGCGACAGGCCCTTCTGCGCCAGCGCATCGAGATAGGCCTGCCAGATCCGCTCGCGGTCACGGCCCAGCCGGTAGAGGTAGGGCCAGGAGAAGATCCCGGTGTCGTGACCGTCGTCGAACACCACCCGCACGGCATAGTTGCCGACCGGCTCCAGCTCGCGGATGGCGACGTCGCGCTTGCCGGACACCGTCACCTTCTGCGTGGGCGAGTGGCCCTGCACCTCGGCCGAGGGGCTCTCGACGCGCAGGAGCTCGGCCGGCAGGGTGAAGCTCCGGCCGTCGTCGAAGTCGATCTCGAGGCAGCGCTCGGCCCGCCGCACGCGGATCTCGAGCGGCCAGGGCTGGGCGTCCACCGGGCTCATGCGCGCAGCTCCGGCGGGATCCGCTCGTCCTCGCCCAGGGGACGTGCCTCCTCGACCAGCATGATCGGGATGCCGTCGCGGATCGGGTAGGCGAGCCCGGCCTGCTCGGAGACCAGCTCGTTGCGCGCCCGGTCGTAGCGCAGCGGCCCCTTGGTCAAGGGGCACACCAGGAGGTCGAGCAGGCGCGGGTCGACGGCGATCGCGGTCTGGTCCTCGCCCAAGAACACCCTCCTCAGTGCCGGACCGGCGAGCCGCTCGCCTGGGCGGCGCGCGCGTCCATGTCCATGAGCGTCACCAGGAGCTCGCCCTGCCGCACGAGATCGGGCGCCTCGAGCAGGGCCTGCTTCTCGGTCGCGGCGAACGGGCAGAGCATCGCGAGCGAGGTCACGAGGGCCGCGAGCGGCGCGCTGCGCACCGCCTTCCAGTCGGTCTCGATGCCGCGTCGCCGGAAGTAGGTCTCGGTCGCGGCCAACAGGCGCGGCCGGACGTCCTCGGGCGGGTCCGCCGGCGCGAGGTCGCCGTGCCAGCGGCCGAACTCGGCGAGCACCTGGCGGTAGGGTGTGGTGACGGCGAGCTCCTCGGCCACGTCGAACCGGCAGAGGCCGGTGAGCGTGATCAGGTAGCGGCCGTCCTCGGTCTCGGCGAAGCTCGTGATGCCGCCCAGGCAGCCGGTGCGGTAGATGGCGCGCCGGCGGCCCGGCCGCTCGGGCTCGGTCGGCTGGATCATGCCGATCACCCGGTCGGTGCGCATGGCATCGCGCACCATGGCGAGGTAGCGCGGCTCGAAGATGTTCAAGGGCAGGTTGCCGCCCGGCAGCAGGAGCGCCCCCTCGAGCGGGAAGATCGGGAAGCGCGTGGGCACGCTGCGGGCGGCGGTCCGCATCAGGAGAACAGCACGCTCGACAGCATGCGCCGGCCCTTGAGCGTCGCCGGATGCCTGGGGCCGAGCGCGTCGAAGAACCGGACGAGCTGCTTGCGCGCCGCGTCGTCGTTCCAGGCGCGGTCCTTGCGCACGATCGTGCAGAGATGCTCCATCGCCGCATCGAGCTGGCCGCGCAGGAACAGCGCCGTGGCGAGCCGGTAGCGGCTGGCGTGGTCGTTCGGCTCGGCCCGCAGCCGCGCCTCGAGGGCGGCCGGATCGCCGAGCTCGCCCGCCTCCTCGGCGAGCTGGATCGCCGCCTTGGCGCCCAGGATCGCCGCGTGGTTGGCCTGCGCCTTGGGCGCCCGCTCCAGCATCCGCTTGGCGTCCTCGCGCTGGCCGGCGGCGAGCAGGCAGCGGGCGAGCCCGCCGATCGCCTCGGGGTTCTCGGGCTCGGCGCGCAGGATCGCGTTGTAGATCGCGGCCGCGGTCTTGACGTCGCCGCGCTCGACCGCCGCCCGCGCGGCCTCGAGGTCGCCCGAGAGATCGGCGCCCATCGGCCCGCCCACGAGCTTCTCGATCAGCGCCTTGATCTGGCTCTCCGGCTGCGCGCCGGCGAAGCCCGTGACCGGCTGGCCGCCGACGAAGGCGTAGACCGTCGGCACCGACTGGATGCGCAGCTGCTGGGCCAGCTCGGGATTGTCGTCGATGTTGATCTTGACGAGCCGGACCTTGCCGCCGGCCGCCTGGACCACCTTCTCCAGCACCGGCGTGAGCTGCTTGCACGGCCCGCACCAGGGCGCCCAGAAGTCGACCAGCACCGGCACCGTCATCGAGGCCTGGATGACGTCCTGGGCGAAGGTCTCGAGCGAGCCGTCCCTGATCACGCCCCGGTCGCCACCATCGGCCTTGGCCTTGGCGGCCGCGCCGCTGAAGAGCTGCATCCTCGTCGATCCCCGTCGCTGCACGGCACGCCGGCGCGACCGGCCGTCGCTCGGCAACCCGCGCGTAATGTGAGCGCCGGCCGCGCCGTCTACAAGCCCGCGCCGCCTAGTGCCAGCTCGCGATCGAGGCGAGTGGCTTCTTGATCGTCGCGGCGACGGGCACCCGGCAGTCCGCGGCCGGAAAGCCCGTGACCAGCAGAAGGAACGGCTTCTCCTCGGCGGGCCGCTCCAGGAGCGCGTTGAGGAAGCCCATCGGCGCCGGCGTGTGGGTCAGGGTGGCAAGCCCGGCATGGTGCAGGGCGGCGATCAGGAGCCCGGTCGCGATGCCGACCGATTCGGCGGCGTAGTAGTGCTTGATCCGCCGCCCGTCCGGGGCCCGGCCCGAGCGCTGCACGAACACCGCGATCAGCCAGGGTGCGGTCTCCAAAAAGGGCTTGCGCCAGTCGGTGCCGAGCGGGGCGAGCGCCTCGAGCCATTCGGGCCCGGCGCGCTCGGCGTAGAACGCCCGTTCCTCGGCCTCGGCCGCCTCGCGCAGGCGCCGGCGCAGGGGCCCCTGGCCCACCACGGCGAAGTGCCAGGGCTGCAGGTTGGCGCCCGAGGGTGCCGACCCGGCGGCGGCGAGCGCCTCCTCGATCACCGCCCGGGGCACCGGATCGGGGGCGAAGTCGCGCACCGTCCGCCGCGTCGCCATGCGCGCGCGGAACGCGCGTGCCCGCTCCACGAGCTCCGCCTCGCCGACCCGCTCGAAGCCTTCGAGCGGCTGCATCGCCGGCCCGTCCATCGCGTCCTCCCCCGTCCCGCCCGCACCCTTGCACCGACCCGTCCGGGGGTCCACTGAGTTGCCGGGAGGTCGCCCGCCGCGATGCGCCGTCTGGCCCTCGTCTTCCTCGCCCTGGCCGGGCTCGTGCTCGTCCCCTTCCTGCTCTGGGGCGACAGCCTCGAGGCGGCGCTCGACCCGGCCGCCCTCGCCGCCCGGCTGCAGGCGCAGGGGCCGCTCGCGACCCTCGTGGCGATGGGCCTCCTCTGGTCCGACCTGTTGCTGCCGATCCCGGCGACCGCCGTGATGAGCGCGCTCGGCCTCGTGCACGGCTGGCTCGTGGGCGGCCTGCTGGGGGCCGCCGGCTCGATCCTGGCCGGCCTCACCGGCTACGGGCTGTGCCGGGCGCTCGGCCCGCGCGCGGCGCGCGCCATCCTCGGGGCGGACGGTCTCGTCGAGGGCGAGGCCCTGTTCGCCCGGGTGGGCGCCTGGCTCGTGCTCCTGTCGCGCTGGCTGCCGGTCTTCCCCGAGGTGGTGGCCTGCATGGCCGGCCTCGCGCGGATGCACCCGGCGACCTTCCTCGTGGCCCTGACGGCGGGCTCGCTGCCGATGGCGCTCGCCTTCGCGGCGCTCGGTGCGTTCGGCGTCGAGCGGCCGGGGCTGGCGCTGGCCGCGAGCGCGCTCGCCCCACCATTGATCTGGCTCCTGGTCCGGCCGCTGGCACTGCGCGCCGCACGCGCTGGACCATCCGCCGCGAGCCGCAGGGAGAGCGTGCCTTGAGCAAGCGCCCGACACCCGAGCCGGTCGACCCGGCGCGCCTGCCCGAGCTCGCCCGGGCGGTGATCGCGGCCGACCGCTTCCCGCGCCTCGCCACGCTCGACGGGGTGCAGCCGCGGGTCCGCCCGGTGAGCCCGGTGCGCATCGACGGGTTCGTGGTCTACGTCGCCAACCTGCGCCGCTACCACAAGACCGCCGAGCTCGCCGCCAACCCGCGCTGCGAGCTCTGCTGGCTTTCGCCCGGGCACGACCAGGTGCGCATCACGGGGCGGGCCGAGCCGGTGGGCGACCGCGCGCTGCTCGACGAGATCTGGCGCGCCAACCCGCTCCTGCGCGCCTATCTGGGCTCACCCGACAACCCCGAGCTGGTGCTCTACCGGATCGTCCCCGAGCGGGTCCGCTTCATGCGCGAATGGGCCCTCGACTACCACGAGGTCCCCCTCGACCCCTGACCCGCCGCGGTCTCGGGACGCCGGCGCCGGACGGTCACGACCGCCGCAGGGTGATCGCGTTCCCGTCGTTCCAGACGATCGCGAAGCCGGCCCGGGCCAGCGTTTCCGCGACCTCGGCCAGGGGAACGGCGCGGAACGCCTTCTCGGCCTCGTCCTTGCGCCTGGCGGCGACCAGCATGCCCGAGGCCGAGCCGGCGCTCACGAGCCAGCCGACCGGACCGAACCAGAGCCCACCGATCGCCGCCGCGGTGGTGCCACCGGCCGCCCACTGCGCGCTCCGGTACTTGTGCCAGGCGTTGAAGCCCTTCGACAGACGCTGGCTGAGCTCCCCCACGACCACGATCTCGGTGCCCGAGCGGTGCTCGCGGCACGAGCGCTGGAGCCGCGCCAGTTGCGCGTCCGTCTCGATCCGGATGACCGCCGACACCAGCTCGCCCTCCGCCTCGCGCCCCCTCCTCGGCCGGCCGCTCAGGCGACCATCGCGAGCAGCCGCTCGTAGGCACGGTTGATCTCCCGGGCCCTGGCCTCGGCACGCGCTCGCTCGTCCTCGGGCGCGGAGTGGAACAGGTCGGGATGGGATTCCTTCATCAGTTGCCGGTAGGCGCGCTGCACCTCGGCGCGGCTCGAGCCCGCGGCGATCCCGAGCGTGGCGTACAGCCCCTCGACCTCGTCGAGGTGGGGCCGGAGCGCCGCGTCGAGGGCGCCCGCCTCGGCCCCCATCGCGCTCGCGAGCAAGCGCAGGAAGCGGAGGCTCGCGGCGCCGATCGGGCCGCCGGCCTTCACGGCGTCGACCGCCCTGGCGACGACCTCGCCCCAGCCATCGGCGCCGAGCTCCGCCTTCAGCACGGCGCCCAGGAACGCGGCCCGGTCCGCCGAGAGGTCGAGCGGCTCGGCGGCGGCACGGCTCAGGTAGCGGCGGACCGCGTCCAATCCCGGCTCGCGCAGACCGAGCCCCTGTTCGGACCAGGTTCGGACGTAGCGGACCTGCTCGCGCTTCAGCTCGCCCGACGCCCGCGCCGTCGTGACGATCGCATCGCACAGCGCCGACAGGAGGTTCTGGCGGTCGAACTTCTCGCTGTCCATCTCCACGTGGAAACGGCGCTCGGCGACGTCGACGCCGCCCGCGATGCGCAGCTTGACGAGCAGCTCGACCTGCCCGGCGAGGGAGCCGGTCGCCGCATAGGGCAGGAACAGGGAAACGGTCGGCCGCCCCTCGGCATCGCGCGGCAGATCCCCCGCCGTCGACCGGCCGACCAGCAGATCGCCGTCCTTGTCCGCATGGGCCGCGAGCCCGGCCCGGAGGTGGTGGCCGTCCCGTCGCGGCCAGGCCAGGAGAACGAGCGCACCCAGATCCGCGTCGGCGGGGGTCACGGTGAAACCAAGGAGCGCGCCGAGCCCGTCCGGGCCGACCGCATTGTGCTTGATGCTCACCGTCGGAATGTCGAGCGCCGGTCGGGCCGACGCCTCGCTCAGCTTGCGGAGGGCGTAGGCGGCCAGACCGACGGCACCGGCGGCCAGGGGCAGGAGCGGAAGTACCATGAAGAATCGTCCTCCCGAATATGATCGCCTCATTGAACAACCGTCCACCCGTGCGGCGAGTGGACTCGATCAATCTGCAACCTGGACGAATGAGCGCGCCGCCGTCAAGTGCTCGCGCGCGGGACGACTGCCGATGTCCTCACGGTGCCGCCGGGCCCCGCGGCCGGCGCCGGCCGAGCCGGCGGGCGTTGGCGCGGG
>JBBIIE010000148.1:0-8876 GCA_037446605.1 Geminicoccaceae bacterium
AGCTCATGAGCGGCGCCGAGCGGCCGGGCGAGCTCCTCGCCGGCCTCGCCCGGACCCTCCGCCTGCGTCCGCTCTGGCCGCTCCTGCCGATGCTGTTCGCGACCTACGCCGTGGTCATGGCGGTGCGCGGGCTCTGGGCCGGGCCCTACCTCGCCGAGGTGCACGGGCTGGCACCGGTGCCGCGCGGCCACGCCCTGCTCCTGGTCTCGCTCGCCATGATCGGCGGGCTGCTCGGCTACGCCGCCCTGGAGCGCCGCCTCGACCGCCGCAAGCCCCTCGTGGTGGCCGGCACCGTGGCGGCGATCGCCGGCTTCGCCCTGCTCGCCGCCGTGCGCGAGCCCTCGGTCGTCGCGGCCACGCTGCTCCTGGCGGTGGCGGTCGCGGCCGCGGTCTCCTACTCGCTGCTCATGGCCCAGGGGCGCCGCTTCCTCCCCGACCGCCTGGTCGGGCGCGGCCTGACGCTCCTCAACGGCGCCTGCTTCCTGGGTGCCGCCACCCTGCAGGCAGCCACCGGCCTCGTCGTGGCGGCCGGCCCGGCCGAGCCGCCCGCCGCCCGCTACGCCCTGCTGTTCGCCTTCCTGGCCGTCTGGCTGGCGCTGGCGCTCCTGCCCTATCTGCGCTCGGCCGACCCGCGCGCCGCCACGAGCTCGCGGTAGAGCCGGGCATAGTCGACGGCGCGCGCCGACCAGCCGACCCGGCGGGTCATGCCGCGCCGCTGCAGGGCGCGCCAGCGCGGCCGGTCGCGCCACAGCGCCACCGCCCGCTCGAGCGCGTCGACCAGCGCCTCGACCGTGACCGGGGCGAACTGGATGCCGGTCGCCACCCCGTCGGCGAGCGCTGCGTCGTTGGCATCGATCACCGTGTCGGCGAGGCCGCCGACCCGGGCCACGATCGGCACCGCACCGTAGCGCAGCGCGTAGAGCTGGGTCAGCCCGCAGGGCTCGAAGCGCGAGGGGACCAGGATCGCATCCGCGCCCGCCTGGATCAGGTGCGCGAGCCCCTCGTCGTAGCCGATCCGGCAGGCGATCCGGCCCGGATGGCCGCGCGCCGCCTCGGCGAAGGCGCGCTCGAGGGCCGGCTCGCCGGCACCCAGCACCGCCAGCCGGCAACCGAGGTCCAGGAGCCTCGGCAACGCCTCGAGCAGGAGGTCGAGGCCCTTCTGCCAGGACAGCCGGGTGACCGCGGCGAGCAGCGGGCCGGCATCCTCGACGAGGCCCAGCCGCTCGCGCAGCGCCCGCCGGCTGGCCTCGCGCTCCTCGAGCCGGCCGGCGTCGAACGGCTCGGGCAGCGCCGGATCCCGAGCCGGATCCCAGACCTCCTCGTCGATGCCGTTGACGATCCCGGTGAGGTGGGCGGCGCGCAGCCGCAGGAGCCCGTCGAGCCCCATCCCGTAGGCCGGGGTCATGATCTCGCGGGCGTAGGTCGGGCTCACGGTCGTGAGCCGGTCGGCGTAGACGAGGCCCGCCTTGAGGAAGCCGATCGCTCCGTAATATTCGAGCCCGTCGATCGTGAAGGCCTGCTCGGGCAGGCGCAGTTCGGCCAGGAGCGTCGCCGGGAACTGGCCCTGGAAGGCCAGGTTGTGCACGGTCGTGACGGTCGCCGGGCGCGGCCGGTCGGCCAGCGCCAGATAGGCGGGTGCGAGTGCGGCCTGCCAGTCGTGCGCGTGCACCACCGCCGGCCGCCAGGAGGCGAGCGCGCCGAGCCCGAGCTCGCGCGCGGCCCAGGCTAGGGCGGCGAAGCGCTGCGCATTGTCCGGCCAGTCGCCGCCGTCGGCCGCCTGGTAGGGACCACCCGGCCGGTCGAAGAGGTGCGGCGCCTCGAGAAGGAAGAGGGCCTGGCCGGCGGCGGTGGCATCGAGCAGCCGCGCCGGGCCGCCCATCAGCTCGCCGAGCCCGAGCACCGGCTCGGCGCGCTCCAGCCGCGCCGCCACGGCCGGGTAGAGCGGCAGGAGGGTGCGGACCTCGAGCCCCTCGCGGGCGAGCGCGCCCGGCAGCGCACCCACGACGTCGGCGAGCCCACCGGTCTTGACGAGCGGGAAGGCCTCGGAGGCGACCTGGAGGACCCGGAGCGGGCCGCTCACGCCGCACCCTCCGCCTCGAGCAGCAGCGTGGCGAGCGGCGGCAGGGTCAGCAGCAGCGAGCAGGGGCGGCCGTGCCAGGGCAGGGGCTCGGCCTCGACCACGCCCAGATTGCCCATCCCCGAGCCGCCATAGGCGACGGCATCGGTGTTCAGCCGCTCGCGCCAGCGGCCCGCCCGCGGCACGCCGATCCGCCAGCCCGGGCGCGGCACGGGGGTGAGGTTGGCGACCACGAGCACCGGCGCATCGCCCGGCCGCCCGAACCTGAGCCAGGCGAGGATCGAGTGCTCGGCGTCGTTGGCCTCGATCCAGGAGAAGCCCTCGGGCGAGCAGTCGCGCGCGTGCAGGGCGGGCAGCTCGCGGTAGAGCCGGTTCAGGTCGGCGACGAGCTGCTGCACGCCCCGGTGCCAGGCGATCTCCAGCAGGTGCCAGTCGAGCCCGCGCGCTTCGCTCCACTCGGCACCTTGCGCGAACTCCTGGCCCATGAACAGGAGCTTCTTGCCGGGATGGCCCCACATCAGCCCGTAGAGCGCGCGCAGGTTGGCGAACTTCCGCCAGGCGTCGCCGGGCATGCGGTCGAGCAGCGAGCCCTTGCCGTGCACCACCTCGTCGTGGCTCAAGGCCAGGACGAAGTTCTCCGACCAGGCGTAGAGCAGGCCGAAGGTGAGCTCGTGGTGGTGCCAGCGGCGGTGCACCGGATCGCGCCGGAAGTAGCCGAGCGTGTCGTGCATCCAGCCCATGTTCCACTTGAAGCCGAAGCCGAGCCCGCCGAGCCAGGTCGGCCGCGACACGCCCGGCCAGGCGGTCGATTCCTCGGCGATCGTGACGATCCCGGGATGCTCGGCGTAGAGCGCCTCGTTGAGCCGGCGCAGGAAGGCGATCGCCTCGAGGTTCTCCTTGCCGCCGAAGCGGTTCGGCACCCACTCACCCTCCTTGCGGGAATAGTCGAGGTAGAGCATCGAGGCCACGGCATCGACCCGAAGACCGTCGACGTGGAACCGCTCGAGCCAGTAGAGCGCGTTGGCGATCAGGTAGTTGGCGACCTCGCTGCGGCCGTAGTTGTAGACCAGGGTGCGCCAGTCGGGGTGGAAGCCCTGGCGCGGATCGTCGTGCTCGAACAGGGCCGTGCCGTCGAAGCGGCCGAGCCCGTGCGGGTCGGACGGGAAATGCCCCGGCACCCAGTCCAGGATCACCCCGAGCCCGGCGGCGTGCGCCCGGTCGATCAGCCGGGCGAGACCCTCGGGCTCGCCGAAGCGGGCGGTCGGCGCGAACAGGCCGAGCGGCTGGTAGCCCCAGGAGGCATCGAGCGGGTGCTCGCTCACCGGCAGGAGCTCGAGATGCGTGAAGCCCTGGCCGCGGGCGTAGGGGACGAGTTCCTCGGCGAGCTCGTCCCAGGAGAGGAACGAGCCGTCCGGCCGGCGCTTCCAGGATCCGAGATGGACCTCGTAGATGGCGATCGGCCGCTCGGTCGCGAGCTCCTCGCGGCGCCGCTCGAGCCAGTCGGCGTCCGTCCAGGCGAAGGGCGGGAGCCCGTGCACGATCGAGGCGGTGCCCGGACGGAGCTCGCTTCGGGTGCCGAACGGGTCGGCCTTCGGCGGCAGGAGCCGTCCGGCCGCATCCTTGATCTCGTACTTGTAGCGGGCGCCGGCGGCGACTCCGGGCAGGAAGATCTCGAAGACGCCCGAGACCTGGCGGCGGCGCATGCCGTGCAGGCGGCCGTCCCAGCCGTTGAAGTCGCCCACCACCGCGACCCGCGAGGCGTTCGGCGCCCACACCGCGAACTGCACGCCGGCCACGCCCTCGTGCCGGATCGGGTGCGCGCCGAGCCGCTCCCAGAGCCGGCGATGCTCGCCCTCGCGCAGGAGATGCTCGTCGAGCTCGCCCAGCACCGGGGCGAACCGGTAGGGGTCCTCGAGCTCGCGGACGGCGCCGCCGCGCGTCTCGCGCAGGCGGTAGGCGAGCGGGCCCGCGACACCCTCGAGGAAGCCCTCGAACAGCCCGTCGAGGTGGCGCCGCTCGAGGCGGGCGAGCACCGCTCCCTCGCCACCCAGGAGCTCGACCGCGTCGGCGCCGGGCAGGAGCGCGCGCACGACGAGGCCGTCCGGATGGGCGTGCGGCCCGAGCACCGCGAACGGGTCACCGTGGCGCGCCTCGACCAGCGCCGCCACCGCCGCCGGGTCGAGCCGCCAGGGTGCCGCGCGGCTCAAGCCGGGCGGTCCCGGCCGCCCGCCCGCAGGCGCCGCAGATGCGCGAGCTGGCCCGCCGTCGAGGCGTCGTGGCGGCCAGGGGCGGCCTCGGGCGCGAGCTCGGGCAGGATCCTTGCGGCCAGCTCCTTGCCGAGCTCGACACCCCACTGATCGAAACTGTCGATCCCCCAGATCACGCCCTGCACGAACACCTTGTGCTCGTAGAGCGCGATCAGCCGGCCGAGGGTGAAGGGGTCGAGCCGGCGGAACAGGATCGCGGTCGACGGCCGGTCGCCCGGGAAGACCTTGTGCGGGACGAGGGCCTCGAGGGCGGCACCGTCGAGCCCCCTGGCGCGGAGCTCGTCGCGCACCTGCGCCGCATCCTTGCCGAGGGCGAGCGCCTCGCCCTGCGCCAGGAAGTTGGCGAGGAGCTTCTCGTGGTGGCCCTCGAGGTCGTGGTCGGGCAGCGCCGCCACGAGCAGGTCGCAGGGCACCGGGTCGGTCCCCTGGTGGAGGAGCTGGAAGAAGGCGTGCTGGCCGTTCGTGCCGGGCTCGCCCCAGACCACGGGCCCGGTCGGCCGGTCGCAGGGGCTGCCGTCGCGCCGCACCCGCTTGCCGTTGCTCTCCATGTCGAGCTGCTGGAGGTAGGCCGGCAGCCGGGCGAGGCGCTGGTCGTAGGGCAGGACGGCGTGGGTCGGGAAGCCCAGGAGGTCGCGGTACCAGATGCCGAGCAGCGCGAGGAGCACGGGCGCGTTGCGCGCGAGCGGGGCGTTGCGGAAGTGGCGGTCCATCGCGTGCGCGCCGTCGAGCAGCTCCGCGAAGCGCTCGAAGCCCACGTGGATCGCGATCGGCAGGCCGATCGCCGACCAGAGCGAGTAGCGCCCGCCGACCCAGTCCCAGAAGCCGAGCATGCGGCCGGGATCGATGCCGAAGGCCGCGACCGCGCGGGCGTTGGTCGAGACCGCGAGGAAATGCCGGCCGACCGCCGCCTCGCCCAGGTGAGCGACGATCCAGGCCCGCGCCGAGGCGGCGTTCTGCATCGTTTCCTGGGTGGTGAAGGTCTTCGAGGCGACGATCACGAGCGTCGTCGCCGGGTCGAGGCGGGCCAGGGTGCGCGCCAGGTGCTCGCCGTCGACATTCGAGACGAAGTGCGCGCGCAGATCGGCCCGCGCGTAGGGGGCGAGCGCCTGGCAGACCATCTGCGGGCCCAGGTCCGAGCCGCCGATGCCGAGGTTGAGGACGTCGGTGAAGGGCAGGCCGGTGGCGCCCCGCGAGGTCCCGTCGCGGACCGCCTCGCTCAGCGCGCGCATCCGCTCGAGCACCGCCCGCACCTCGGGCATCACGTCGCGGCCGTCGCAGAAGATCGGCTCGGGGCCGCGGTGGCGGAGCGCCACGTGCAGGACCGCCCGGTCCTCGGTCGTGTTGATCCGCTCGCCGGCCCACATCCGCTCGCGCCAGACCTCGACCTCGGCGGCGCGCGCGAGCTCGAGAAGGAGCTCGAGCGTGCGCGGGGTCCAGAGGTTCTTCGAGAGGTCGATCAGCAGATCGTCGAGCGTCAGCGACAGGCGCGCGAAGCGGTCCGGGTCGCCCTCGAGCTCGCGGCGGAGCGACACCGGGCCCGCGGCGTCACGGTGCGCCTCGAGGGCCTGCCAGGCGGCGGCGAGGGCGGCGCTCATCGGCCGGCCTCCGCACGCAGCGCCCGGGCGGCCTGCGCGAGGTCGCGGACGCGCTGCCAGTTGCGGGCGGCGAGCGCCTCGGGCGGCGCCAGCCACGAGCCGCCGACGCACGGCACGTTGGCACAGGCGAGATAGCTCGGTGCGTTGGCCGGGCCGATGCCTCCGGTCGGGCAGAAGCGGGCCTCGGGGAAGGGGCCGGCGAGGGCCTGCAGGAGCTTCACGCCACCCGCGGGCTCGGCGGGGAACAGCTTGAGCAGCCGATGGCCGTGCTCGGAAGCGAGCATGAGCTCGCTCGCCGTGGCGACGCCGGGCAGGAGCGGCACCGGCACCGAGCGGGCCGCCACGAGGAGCTCGGCCGTGAGCCCCGGGCTGACCGCGAAGGCGACGCCGAGCCGCGCCACCTGCTCGAGCTGACGGGGGGAGAGGACGGTCCCTGCACCCACCGCCATGGCCGGCAGCTCGGCCACGATCCGGCCGATCGCCTCAGCGGCGGCCTCGGTGCGCAACGTCACCTCGATCACCGAAATGCCGCCCGCGAGGAGCGCCCGCGCGAGCGGTACGGCCAGGGCGGGATCCGCGATCGTGACGACCGGGATCACCGGTCCCCGGCGGAGGATCGCTTCGAGTGCGCTTCGGCGCGCGTCCGGCTCGTCCGCCACGGCTCTCTCCCCGTTCCGCGACGGGGCTCTCCTAGCGCGCTCGCGTCGCGCTGTCGCGGGGCGGGCCGGCGCGGCGGGCGGTTCCCGGCCGGCCGCCTCGGAACACATAAAGCAAGATATCGGCACGTACGCCGGCTTTTCAAGCTCTTGAACACGGGTCGAGCGCATTGGATCGAACGACGAAGTCGCCGACCGGGCCACCGGCCGGTGCGGTGAGGTGAAGCGAGAGGAGACGACCATGACGATCCAGGCCCTCGTGCCGTACGGCTGGTCCAGCTCCCTGCTGCCCAGCCAGATTGCCAACGACGATCCCTTCGTCCGCTTGTGGACCGAAGTCGATCGGCTGTTCAGCCGGGTCTTCCGCACGAGCGAGCTCGGCACCTGGCCCGAGAGCCGTAGCCTGGCTCCGCCGATCGAGGTGGCCGAGACCCCGGATGCCTTCGAGCTCGTGGTCGAGCTGCCGGGGATCGATCCCAAGGACGTGACCATCGAGCTGCAGGGTGACGTCCTCACGATCCGCGGCGAGAAGAAGGCCGAGCACGAGGAGCGCCGGGCCACCTGGCACGTGAGCGAGCGGCGCTACGGCAGCTTCGTGCGCTCGATGCGCCTGCCCTTCCAGACCGAAGCCGACAGGATCGAGGCGGCCTACAGGAACGGCGTGTTGACGGTCACCGTGCCGAAGCCCGCCGCCCTCCGCCAGGAGGTCAAGCGCATCGAGGTCAAGGCGGCCGCCTGAGCGGTCGCATCCGCCCGTGGAGGCGATCCTGGAGCGCCCGGTCGGGTCGGCCCCGATCGGGCGTATGTCGCCTCGAGCGCGCGAGGAGGTGCGGCGGAGCCCGCCCCGGCCGGTGCGGTGCGAGCTCGGCCCGGCCCCCGCCTCGAGCGCGGATCGGTCGATCAGCCGGCCGGCCGAGCAGCTGCCGAGCCCCTGGCGCGGGGCACGGTGCCGGATCCGCCCGCTCGGCCGCAGTCCGACGAGTTCGGCGCCGGCGCTGCGCCCGCGCTGGCGGCTCGAATTCGAGCCGGTCCGGCCCTCGCTACCCGATCGGCTGATGGGCTGGTCGGGCGGCGGCGATCCGCGCGACACCGTCCGGCTCGACTTCCCGTCCGCCGAGGCGGCGCTCGGTTGGGCGGCACGTTACGGGCTCGAGATCGACCTGGTACCGGAGCGGACCCGCGCCGCGCGGCCGAGACCCTACGCCGCGAGCCCGCGCGCGCCCTGAGGCCGGGGGCGTCCCTCGCCATCGTCCGGTTGCCGTAGATGGCGTCCCCTAGGGGACTCGAACCCCTGTTTTCGCCGTGAGAGGGCGACGTCCTGGGCCGCTAGACGAAGGGGACGGCGGCGCGACGCCGCTCATGTAGCGGCGGCCGCCGGGCGAATCAAGCCGGGCCGGCCGGGCGGCGCGCCGGGCGCTCCAGAAACGCCACGAGCTCGACCTCGGCCGACCAGAGGAACTGGTCGACCGGCTGCAGCGCGGCCAGGACGAAGCCCGCCTCCACCAGGATCCGGGCGTCGCGGGCGAAGCTCGCCGGATCGCAGCTCGCATGGATCACCCGCGCCACCGGCGAGGCGGCGAGGGCCTCGCACTGGGCCCGGGCGCCGGCGCGCGGCGGGTCGAGCAGCACCGCGTCGAAGCCGGCGAGCTCGGCCGGGGTCAGCGGATCGCGCGCCAGATCGCGGCGCCGCACGCGGGCCTCCGGCCGGGTGGCCAGCGCGCGGGCCGCGGCCGCCACCGCCGCCGCGTCGCCCTCGACCAGCTCGAGCCGGGCCAGCCGCGGCAGGATCGGCAGCGACAGCGCGCCGAGCCCGGCATGGAGGTCGAGCAGGCGGGCGCGCTCGGGGACCCAACGGGCGACCGCCGCCTGCAGCGCCCGCTCGCCCTCGAGCGTGGGCTGCAGGAAGGCGCCCGGTGGCGGCTCGACGGCGAGCCCGCCCAGGTCCAGGAGCGGCTTGCGGCGCACCACGACCGGCTCGGCCGGCCCGTCCGGGGGTCCGACGGCGAGCCGCGCGAGGTCGAGCACCTCGGCTAGCGCCGCCAGCCGCTCGCGGTCGGCGAGCCCGGGCGGGGCGGCCGCCCGCAGCAGGAGGTCGACCCCGCCCGAGGTGAGCGTCAGCACCACCTCGCCGGTGCCCGGGCGCTGCAGCATCGCGAGCCCGACCAGGGCCTCGCCGAGCGGGCCGAGCAGGCGCTCGAGCTCGGGCCGCGCCACCGGGCAGCGCTCGGTGGCGACGAGGTCGTGGTCGCGGTGGCCGCGGAAGCCGAGCCGGAGGCCCCGC
>JBBIIE010000149.1:0-8824 GCA_037446605.1 Geminicoccaceae bacterium
CCGCTCCTCGCCACGGTGCGCGGCCGCGGCGGAGCGGGCTCAGCCGGCCCGTCCATCGCGGGGCTCGAGGACGAAGCCGCCCGGACCGAGCTCGGGATCCGGGACGAGCTCGATCGTGGCGGCGTACCGCTCGAAGCCGGCCCGCGCCTCGCCCTCCAGGTACCGGGCGAGGTCCGGGGCCGCCCGCACCCGCCGCACCCCGTCGCGGGCGAGCCCGGCCAGGAGCGCCTCGGCCGCCGCGCGCAGCGAGCCGATCCGGCCGCTGCCGTCGCAGGCCGGACAGGGCCGGGTGAGGGTCTGGTCGAGCGCACGGCCGCGCCGCGCCCGACCGATCTCGACGAGCCCCGAGACCGTCATGGGGTGGATCTGGACCGGCGCCGGATCGTCGCGGAAGGCTCGGGCGAGGGCCTGCTCGAGCCGCTGCCGGTCGCGGCGCGCGGGCAGGTCGACGAAATCGACCACGATCGTGCCGCCGAGATTGCGCAGGCGCAGGATGCGGGCGAGCTCGGGTGCCGCGGCGAGGTCGGTCTCGAGCGGCGGCCGGCCACCGCCGTCGACGTCGACGGCCACGAAGGCGGCGGTCGGCTCGACGATCAGCCGGCCACCGCCCGGCAGCGCGATCTCCCGCGCCAGCACCCGCTCGAGCTCGGCCGCCACGCCGGTCTGGGCGAAGGCGCTCCGCGCCGGGTCGAGCCGCACGAGCTCGAGCCCGTGCGCCGCGAGCGGCCCGCCGAGCAGGTTCCGGGCGCGCGCCAGGAGAGCCGGATCGGCGATCTCGACGCGTTCGAGCGCCGGATCGAGCGCCGCCCGCAGCAACCGGTCGAGCGGCTGGTCGCCGGCCTCGAGACGCCCCGGGCGGCGTCGCGCGGCGGCCTCGCCGCGGATCGCCTCCCAGCGCTCCCGCAGCCCCGCGAGCTCGGCGCGCAGCACGTCGTCGTCGACCGCCGCGGCGTGCCGGCGCAACGTCACGCCCGCCCCCGGGAACAGGGTCTCACCGCGCAGGCGGAGCGATTCGCGCTCGGCGTTGCGCGCGGGCCCGGTCTCCGGCGGGGGCCCGTACGGCCGCCACAGCAGGTGGAAGCCCATGAGCTTGAGGTCGGTGGTGACGCGCGCGCCCTTGTCCTCGACCGCCTCGCGCACGCCCTGGACGATCAGCCGCTCGCCCTCGCGCACGAGCCTTCCGATCGGCAGCCGCTCGCGGGCGCCGGCCGCGAAGCGGGCGTCCTTGGCGGCGAGGAGCGCCGGCCGCTCCTGGCCGATGTCGAGGAAGGCGGCGTTCAGCCGGTTGTCGACCGCCGTCACCCGGCCGAGCAGCAGCTCCTCGGCGACGCTCCCACCGACGAGATCGACCTCGAGGATCTCGACCGGCCGCCCGCCCTCGAGGAGCGCGCCGCGCAGGCCGAGGCCGGTGGCCTCGACGACCAGCCGGCTCAGCCTGGCCATCGCCAGCCCAGCCCCTGCAGGAGGCCCACCGCCTCGACGAGCGGCAACCCGACGACGTTGGCGTAGGAGCCGTTGATCGCCGGCACGAACAGCGCCGCGCGGCCCTGGATGGCGTAGCCGCCGGCCTTGCCACGCCACTCCTCGCCGTCCAGGTAGCGTGCCCGCTCCTCCGCCGAGAGCCGCTTCATGCGGACGAGCGTGGTCACCAGCCGCTCGCCCGAGCGGCCGTCCGGGGCGAGCACGCAGACCGCGCCCAGGACGCGGTGGCGGCGCCCCGACAGGAGGTCGAGGCAGGCCGCGGCGGTGGCGCGGTCCAGTGCCTTGGGCAGGATGCGGCGGCCGCAGGCGACGACCGTGTCGGCGGCCAGGATCCAGGCCGGCCACCCGGCCAGGCGGGCCCGCACCGCCTCCGCCTTGGCGCGCGCGAGGCGGGCCGCATGGGCGCGCGGCAGCTCGCGCGGGCGCGGCGTCTCGTCGACCTCCGGCGCCTCGATGCGGTCGGGCTCGATGCCCACCTGGCGCAGGAGGTCGAGCCGGCGCGGCGAGGAGGAGGCCAGCACGAGCGGCGGCCGGGCGCCCGGGCCCGGCAGATCACTTGAAGCGATAGGTGATCCGTCCCCGGCTGAGGTCGTAGGGCGTCATCTCGACCGTGACCTTGTCGCCGGCGAGCACGCGGATCCGGTTCTTGCGCATCCTGCCGGAGGTGTGCGCCAGGATCTCGTGATCGTTCTCGAGCTTGACGCGAAACATCGCGTTCGGCAGGACCTCGGTTACGGTGCCGCTGAATTCGATCAGGTCCTCTTTCGCCATTCGGGCTCCCGAAGGGGTCGCGCCACCGGGCTCGGCGGCGGGCCGTTCATGGGATGGCCGCGACGCGAGGTCAAGGCGCAGTCGGCTCGCAGCCGGCCTGCAGCCGGCGCTCGCGCACCGCCGGGCGCTGCTCGTGGCCCTCCTCGCCCAGCCGCTCGCCTGCGGCCCCCTGCCACCGCCGGCACCGCCGCGCCCCGGCGACCGGTTCCGCCGCGTGCACCTCGGTGCGATCGACGTCCGCCACGACCATCTCCGAGCGCTCGAGCCGATCTTCCGCGGCGCCCTGGTCGAGGCGCTCGGGCGGATCCCGGGCGTGATCGAGGTGCGCGAGCGGGCCGCCGAGCCGCGCCCGGCGGATGCGGTCCTGCTGCACGGCGAGCTCGTCGACGATGCCGGGCCGCTCGTGCCGGCGGCCATCCTGCTGGCGCGCGCCCTCGGCGGCCGGTTCGAGCTCGTGGCCCCGGACGGCGAGATCCTGCAGCGCTTCACCGGGCTGCAGCGCTACGCCGGCGGGCCCGGCGTGGCGGCGTTCAGCGCGCAGGGGCTGATCGACCTCGCACGCCTGCTCGGGGCGAGCGTCGCCGCGGCGGTCGGCCGCTGGCTGGCGGCCGGCCCGGCGGGCCTGCCCGCCCGGGGCCCCGTGCCCGGCGAAGGATCGTTCACGCGCGTCTCATAGGGACGGTGCCGCCGGCAGCGGGAAGCGCTCGCGGATCCGCCGCAGGAGCAGGTCGCGGAGCGCCCGGTAGGCGTCCAGCCGCTGCTCGCGCGAGCCCTCGACCAGGCTCGGGTCGGGCAGCCGCCAGAGCTCGACCGTGCAGGCGCTGTCACGGGTCATCTCCAGGGCCCGGTGATGCGCCTCCGGGGCCAGGGTCACGACGAGATCGAAGAAGCCGTCCTCCAGCTGGTCCAGGGTCTTCGGGCGATGCCGCGAGAGGTCGATGCCGATCTCGTCCAGGACCTCGACCGCGAGCGGGTCGAGCTCGCCCCGGCGCACGCCCGCGCTGTCGACGAACAACCGCCTGCCGTGCAGCGACTTGAGGATCGCCTCCGCCATCGGCGAGCGGATCGCGTTCATCGAGCAGACGAACAGCACGCTACCCGGGAGCTCGGCCATGGCGGCGGCCGGCCTCAGCCACGGACGTGCAGCACGCAGACGAGCGTGAACAGCCGCCGGGCGGTGTCGCGGTCGATCTCGACGCGCGCGTCGAGCGCCTCGCGCAGGAGCTCGGCGCCCTCGTCGTGGACGCCGCGCCGGGCCATGTCGATCGTCTCGATGCGCGACGGCGTGGCCCCCTTGATGGCCTGGAAGTAGGTGTCGCAGATCAGGAAGTAGTCCTTGATGACGCGCCGCAGCGGGCGCACCGCCAGCTCGATCTCGAGCGCCTCGCCGCCCGGCGCGGGCCGCAGCGCGAAGATCAGCGTGCCGTCCCGCAGCGACAGCACCATGCGGTAGGGCCCGGCCGGCCCGTCGCGCAGCCGGAAATGGTTGGCCTCGAGCAGGTCGAAGACCGCCACCGCCCGCTCGTGCTCGATCTCGGGCGACCAGCGCACGATGCTCTTGGCGTCGAGCTGGACGTCCAGGATGTCGCGCCGCCGGCTCAACCGGCGGCTCCGAGCCGGAGCGCCACCGCCCGGGCGTGCGCCGCCAGGCCCTCCGCCCGGGCGAGGGTCACCGCGGCCGGGCCGAGTGCCGCCAGCGAAGCCGCATCGCAGCCGAGGATCGTGGTCCGGGTGAGGAAGTCCAGGACGGAGAGGCCGGAGGCGAAGCGCGCGGTCCGCCCGGTCGGCAGCACGTGGTTCGGACCGCCCACATAGTCGCCGATCACCTCGGGCGTGTGCGGGCCGAGGAAGATCGCGCCGGCGCGGCGGATCCGGGCGGCGAGCGGCTCCGGCTCGGCCACCGCGAGCTGCAGATGCTCGGGCGCCAGCCGGTCGACCAGCGCCGGTACCCGCTCGAGCCCCTCGACCAGGATCACCGCGCCGTGGTCGCGCCAGGACGCGCGCGCGATGGCATCGCGCGGGCTCGAGCGGAGCTGTTCCAGGACCGCCGCCTCGACCGCGTCGGCGAGCCCGGCCGAGGCGGTGATCAGGATCGACTGCGCCCGCTCGTCGTGCTCGGCCTGGGCGAGCAGGTCGGCCGCGAGCCAGGCCGGGTCGGCGGTGGCATCGGCCACCACCACGACCTCCGAGGGTCCGGCCACCATGTCGATGCCGACCCGGCCGAAGACCTGCCGCTTGGCCTCGGCCACGTAGGCGTTGCCCGGCCCGACGATCTTGTCGACCGGGGCGATCGCGGTGGTACCGAAGGCCAGCGCGCCGATCGCCTGCGCGCCGCCGATCCGCCAGACCTCGTCGACGCCGGCGATCGCCGCCGCGGCGAGCACCGCCTCGGCGACCACCCCCTCCGGCGTCGGCACCGCCATCACCACCCGCCGGCAGCCCGCGACCCGCGCCGGGATCGCGTTCATGAGCACCGAGGAGGGGTAGGCGGCCTTGCCGCCCGGCACGTAGAGCCCGACCGAGTCGACCGGCTGCCAGCGCAGCCCGAGTCGGACGCCGAGCGCGTCGGTCCAGCCCTGGTCGGCCGGCAGCTGGCGCTCGTGGAAGGCGCGGATGCGTGCCGCGGCGAGCTCCAGGGCACGGGCGAGCTCGGCATCGAGCCCGGCGCGCGCCCGCTCCAGGCGGTCCCGCGCGATCGCCAGCGCTTCGACACGGTCGGCCTCCAGCCGGTCGAAGCGGCGCGTGAGGTCGAGGAGGGCCGGATCGCCCTCGCGCTGCACCCGGTCGAGGATCGCGGCGACGGCCTCGCGGACGTCGTGGGCCTCCTCGCGCCGCGCCTCGACGAGGCCGGTGAAGGCCCGCTCGAAGCCCGGCTCGCGCTGGTCAAGCCGGAGCGGCATCGCCGGCCATCTCGGCGTAGCTCGTCTGGGCGAAATGGTCGCAGGGCGTGCGCCGGCAGGGCACCGGGTCGCCGAAGTCCTCGAGCCGGCAGCGGATCGCATCGGTGCGCAGCTGGATCCACACGTCGCCCTCGAAGACGAGGTCGATGTGGATCAGATGCCGGCGGCCGGGCTCGGTGGCGATCGTCAACAGCACGAGCTCGCGGTCGAGCTGGGCGGGGTCGAGGCCGCGATACTTGACCTCGGCGACATCGTCGACGGTCAGCGCCGCCGGCCGTTCGGTGAGGCCGGCGCAGCTCGACGGATCGGCGAGCAGCTCGCGCCGGTAGCGGGTGAAGGCGGCGGCGAAGCGGCGCTCGGCCGGCATGTAGACCATCTCGCGAACGGGTATCCGGGCGTCCTGCAGGCACGCGGCCAGCACCGCGAGGTCCTGCGGGTCGGCCGCCTTGAGGCGCAGCCGGGTCTCGTCCATGCGCTCCTCCCGCGGGCTCAGGGCACCCGCTCGATGCGGGCGCCGACCGCGGCGAGCTTCTTCTCGAGGTGCTCGTAGCCGCGGTCGAGATGGTAGATGCGGTTGATCTCGGTCCGCCCCTCGGCGGCGAGGGCCGCGAGCACGAGCGAGACCGAGGCGCGCAGGTCGGTGGCCATGACGGGCGCGCCCTTGAGCCGCTCGACCCCGCGCACCAGCGCCGAGCCGCCGTGCACGGTGATGCGGGCGCCGAGCCGGGTGAGCTCGGGCACGTGCATGAAGCGGTTCTCGAAGATCGTCTCGGTCACCATGGCGGCACCGCGCGCCACGCTCATGAGCGCCATGAACTGGGCCTGCAGGTCGGTGGCGAAGCCCGGATAGGGCCGGGTCATGACATCGACGCCCTCGAGCGCGCCGTTGGCGCGGCCGACCGCGAAGCCGTCCTCGGTCTCGGCGAGCTCGACGCCGGCCTCGATCAGCTTGTCGCGCGCCGCACCCAGGAGCTCGAGCGGCGCGTCCCGGATCACGAGCCTGCCGCCGGTGATCGCCGCGGCCATGGCGTAGGTGCCGGCCTCGATCCGGTCGGGCATGATCGAGTGCGTGGCACCGCCGAGCCGCGCCACGCCCTCGATCTCGACGACGCTGGTGCCCGCCCCCTCGATGCGGGCGCCCATGGAGCGCAGCAGGAGCGCCAGGTCGACGATCTCGGGCTCGCGCGCGGCGCCCACGAGGCGCGTCGTACCGCGGGCGAGCGATGCTGCCATCAAGAGGTTCTCGGTGGCGCCGACCGAAGGCTGCTGGAACTCGATCTCGGCACCCACGAGCCCGGCCGGCGCGCGCGCCTCGACATAGCCGTCGACCAGCTCGATCTGCGCGCCGAGCTTCTCGAGGCCCTTGAGGTGCAGGTCGATCGGCCGCGGCCCGATCGCGCAGCCGCCGGGCAGCGAGACGCGCGCCTCGCCGCCGCGGGCCAGGAGCGGCCCGAGCACCAGCACCGACGCGCGCATGCGGCGGACGAGGTCGTAGGGCGCCTCGCGCGCCAGCAGCTCCGGGGTGTGCAGGCGGACCCGGCCGGGGGCGCCGCCCACATGGGTGGCCGAGGTGCCGATCCGCTGCACCAGGCGCAGCATCGAGGTGACGTCGGCGAGCTCGGGCATCTGGGCGAGCTCGACCGGCTCGTCGGTCAGGAGCGTGGCGGCGATCAGCGGGAGGGCCGCGTTCTTGGCGCCGCTGACCCGCACCGTGCCGGAGAGCGGCACGCCGCCGGTGACGAGGAGACGATCCATGGCCGCCCTTCCGCCTAGAGCCGCGGCAGCGTCACGCCGCGCTGGCGCATGTACTTGCCGCCGCGGTCGGCATAGGAGGTCTCGGGCGGCCCCTCGCCCCTGAGGAAGAGGAACTGGCAGATCCCCTCCTCGGCGTAGACCCGCGCCGGCAAGGGCGTGGTGTTGGAGATCTCGAGGGTGACGTGGCCCTCCCACTCGGGCTCGAGCGGCGTCACGTTCACGATGATGCCGCAGCGCGCATAGGTGCTCTTGCCCAGGCAGATCACCAGCACGTCGCGCGGGATGCGGAAGTACTCGACGGTGCGGGCGAGCGCGAAGCTGTTGGGCGGGACCACGCAGGACGGGCCCTGGCGCTCGACGAAGCTCTGCGCGGAGAAGTCCTTGGGGTCGACCAGCGCGTTGTCGACGTTGGTGAAGACCTTGAACTCGGGGGCCAGCCGGGCGTCGTAGCCGTAGGAGGACAGGCCGTAGCTGATGCAGCCCTCGCGGGTCTGGCGGTCGACGAACGGCTCGATCATGCCGTGCTCGACCGCCATGCGGCGGATCCAGTGGTCGGGCAGGATGGCCATGGGCCGGGACGCCTCGCGGTCTGGCGCAGCTGTCGACGATCAGCCGCAGATGTAGGGAGCCGGCGGGGTCGGCTCAACGGCCCGGGGACTCGCCCGGTGGCCGCTCGCGGGCGCGCGCCTGCTCCTTGCGGCGGCGCAGGTTCTCCCGCAGCGCCCGGGCGAGCCGCTCGGCGCGATCGGGCGCACCCGCGGGCGCCGGTCGCGGCGCATCCGCCGGCGGCGCGCGCGGGCTCTCCTCCTCGTCCTCCGGCTCCGCCACGGGCGCCATCCGTCCGACTTGCGACGGGGAGCCGCTTATGGCAATGCTGCGCCGCCGACAAGCGGCCCTCCGGCCGCGCGCTGCCGTAGCTCAGTCGGTAGAGCACGTCCTTGGTAAGGACGGGGTCGGAGGTTCGATTCCTCTCGGCAGCACCAGCCCGCCCGGGCTCGCCCCCGACGCTGTGGGCGGTCGGGCGTGGAGCGGCTCAGCCACCCTGCGGCGTGGCCGGTGGTGCACCCCGGAGCATCCGCTCGACCCGCGCGTAGCCCGCGAGGTCGCCGTTGGCGAGCAGCTGGTCGCGGATCGCCCGGGCGAGGGCCGGGTCGGTGCGCGCCTGCAGGAGCAGGCTCGGGGCCTCGTGCGGTGGGGCCGGCGGCGGTTCCGGGGCGGCACCTTCGGGGGCGGGCCCGGGTTCGTTCGGCAGATCCGCGGGTGACGGCACGGGCTCGGGTTCGTTCCGCAATTCGGCGTTGGACGGCCCCGGCCCGGGTTCGTGGCGCGGGATCGGATCGCACGGCTCGGGTTCGTTCCGCGGGATTTCCTCGTGCGGCTCGTGCGGCCCGGGCGTGGGGCGGCGGGCCAGGGTGGCGAGGATGCGGTGCAGCTCGCGCTGGAGTTGCGCCTGGTAGCGCAGGATCGCGTTGAGCTCGGGCACGCGCGAAAGGAGGCGCGGCAGGCCGGGGTCGGGGAACAGCCGCCCGGTGGGGCAGTGCGGCTCGATCGTGGCGAGGGTGGCCTCGAGCCGGTCGGCGCGGGCGAGCTTCCAGAAGGCGATCGCGAGGCGCTCGACCAGGAGGGCTTCGGAGGGGGTGCGCGGGGCGTGCTCGGCCGCGAGCGCGGCGTGCAGGGCGGCGAACTCGGCCGGGTCCTCGCCGGGGGCGAGGGCGGCGGGCGAGCAGAGGCCGTGGCGGAAGGCGTTCCTGGATGCGCGCGCCCTGCCCGCGCCCGTGACGGGGCCCCGGGAGCGCGCGCCGTTGGCGCGCGAGGCCTCGATCTGGGCGGGGGAGCGGGGGTGCGGGGTCGGTGCGGTGGCGGGCTGCACGGGCGGGCTCCGTGTTGGGATGTCGTGCCGATGTATTATGATCATG
>JBBIIE010000150.1:0-8823 GCA_037446605.1 Geminicoccaceae bacterium
CATGTACCCTGCGGCCGCGGCACCGGCAGGGGCCTGGGCCGCGGCGGGGCCACCGGCGCCGACGCCAGGGCGCCGGCCCACCCGGGCCCGGGATGCTGTGCGTGCGTGCCGGCCATGCTCTCTCCCCGGGATCTAAACCAGGGTGGACATAGGCCGTCCGCCGGCGATGTGGAGGTATGCCCACGACCCCGTGGGCGGCGCCGCGGGCCCCGGCTAGCTCCGGCCGAGGGCGTTCGGGCGGAGGGACCGAGGGTGCAAGCGCTCCTGCTGCTCGCGGGCCTCCTGGGCGGTGCCGCGCTGGCCGTGCAGGCCGGTGTCAACGCCCAGCTCGTGCGCGGCGTCGGCCACCCGGTGCTGGCCGGCGCGCTCTCCTTCCTGAGCGGCATGGCGGCGATCTGGACGGTCGTCCTCGTGCTGCGCGTGCCGCTGCCCTCGCTCACGGGCCCCGCCGGGCAGTTGCCGCACTACGCCTGGTGGGCCGGCGGCGTGCTCGGGGCCACCTATCTCTGCATCAACATCTGGCTCGTGCCGCGACTGGGCGCCGCCTCGGTGGTGGTGCTGGCGGTGGCCGGCCAGATCCTGGCCGCACTCGCCCTCGACCATTGGGGGCTGCTGCGCCTGCCGGTGCACCCGGCGACCCCGACCCGGCTGCTCGGCGCCGGGCTCGTGCTCCTGGGCGTCTGGCTCGTGGTCCGCCGCTGAGCCGAAGTTCAGAGATCGAGCACGAGATCGACCCGCGCGGCGAGCGCCTCGGGCTCGATCGTCCCGCCATCGGCGAGCCGCAGGAGCACCCGCTCGCGGGCCGAGGGATCGCGGATCGACCGGAACAGCGCGTCGCGCTCGTTGAGCGGCTCGCCCGCGAGGTAGAGCTGGCTCACGAGCCGGCCCGTGCCCGGGACCAGGACCGCCACGTGGATGTGCGGCGTGCGGCCCGGATAGGGCACCGGGCGGATGGTACGGAAGCGGAAGCCGGCCTCGCCTGCGGCGAGCGACCGCCCGAAGCCCTGGAAGCCCGGATCGGCCAGCTCCTGGCCCGGGGCGCGCGGGTGGCGGTAGACGCCGCGGGCGTCGCACTGCCAGATCTCGACGAGCGCCTCCGGCAGCGGCCGGCCGTGGCGGTCGAGCACCCGGCCCGCGAGGTGCAGCACCGTGCCCATCGCCCGGGCCGCCGCACCCTGCACGCGCACGAGGTCGAAGTCGTGGTCGGCCGGGATCGTCACCGGGTAGAACGGCCCCTCGGTCTGCGCCGGGGTCGGCACGAGCGGGCCGGCGGCTCCGGCCGGGGTGGCGAGGCCGAGCGCGGCGAGCCCGCCGAGCAGCCGGCGGCGGTCGAGCGAGGCGGTCACGGCATGTCCTCCGGTCGGGGGCTCAGCTCGGATGATGGAGCGCCGCGGCCCGCCGACCAGCCCCCCGCTCGCCGTCCGGGTCGAGCCGGGCGCGCAGGCGGATGCCGAGCGGGGTGGCGAGCAGCGCGCACGCCAGCCCGAGCCAGCCGTGCGGGCTGCCCGAGGCGATGCCGGAGAGGAACGCGCCGATGTTGCAGCCATGGGCGAGCCGGGCGCCGTAGCCGAGCAGGAGCCCGCCCAGGACGGCGCTCGCGAGCTCGCCCGCGGAGAGCCGCCAGCGCGGCCGCAGCCGGCCGGCGAGCGCCGCCGAGGCCAGCGCGCCCGCGACGATCGAAAGGTTGCTCGTGGTGGTCGGATCGGCCAGGAGCGGTGCCGCCAGCTCGGCCGCCCGGATCTCGAAGCCCGGCCATGTTGCGACCGGCAGGCCGGCCGCAGCCAGCGCCTTGCCGCCCCAGAGCGCGAAGGCCGCGGTGATCCCCCAGGGCCAGCCGGCGACGAGCAGCCAGGCGAGCGCCAGGACCGCGAGCGCCAGCGCGGCACCGAGCCGCGGGTCGCGACCCGTGACGAGCGGCCCGCGCGCCAGCCGGCGCACGAGCAGGCCGAGCCCGGCCACACCGAGCAGGGTCGAGGCGAGCGCCGCCGGCCAGCCGAGCTGGAGCAGGGAGACCGCGGGTGGTGCCGGCAGCCGCTCGAGGCTCGGCAGGTGCAGCGTGCCGAGCACCGAGCCGGCGATGAAGCAGGCGAGCACCACCAGCATGCGCGGGCTGCCGCCGCCGACCGTGTAGAGCGTACCCGAGGCGCAGCCGCCGGCGAGCTGCATGCCGAGGCCGAACAGGAACCCGCCCACGGCCACCCAGGGGCCGGCGGGGAACACCAGACCCTGGAGCGGGAGGCCGAAGGCGCTGCCGGCGGCGAGCGCCGGCAGGACCAGCGCCGCGGTCGCGCCGAACAACAGGAGCTGGGCCGTGGCCGAGCGCGCCTCGCCGCGCTCCCAGAGCTGCCGCCAGCCGGAGGCGAAGCCGAAGCCCGAGCGGTGCAGCGTGAAGCCGATCAGCGCGCCGATCGGCGCGAGGAGTGCCTGGCGCGGTCCGGCGGCGAGCCAAGCGAGCGCGGCCAGGGCGGCGAGCGCCACCCCGGCCACGACGAACGCCACCGTCTGCCGCTCCGCCCGGGCACCCGCCCACGCCGATCCGCCCACCATCGCCGACCGCCCCGCGCCAGCCCGGCCGGAGCTTGGCGCGGGTGCCGGGCGCGGTGAAGCGCGCTCGCGCGATCGTGGTCCGGCGCGAGCCGGGCCCGGGCTCGGCCGCGGCCGCTCAGCCCTTGGAGCGCAGGCGGATCATGTAGGTGTCGTAGGTGTACTCGGCCACCTGCCACCACAGATACTGCTCGCCGCGATAGGCGACCACGCTGTCGTGCAGCTTCTTGAAGTCCGCGTTCTCCTTGGAGATCTCGGCGTAGACTTCCTTGGCCGCGTTGAAGCAGGCCTCCATGACCTCGGCCGGGAACGGCCGGAGCTGCGCGCCGCCGGCCACCAGCCGCTTGAGGGCGGCCGGGTTCAGGTGGTCGTACTTGGCCATCATCCACACGTTCGACTGGGCGGCCGCGGTGTGGCAGACGTCCTTGTACAGCTTGGGCAGCTCGTTCCACTTGGCGAGGTTGAAGATGACGTGCGGGCAGGGGCCCGGCTCCCACCAGCCGGGATAGTAGTAGTACTGGGCCACCTTGTAGAAGCCGAGCTTCTCGTCGTCGTAGGGGCCGACCCACTCCGCCGCGTCGATCGTGCCCTTCTCGAGCGCCGGGTAGATGTCGCCGGCGGCGAGCTGCTGCGGCACCACGCCGAGCTTCTGCAGGATCCGTCCGGCGAAGCCGCCGACCCGGAACTTGAGGCCCTGCAGATCGGCCATCGACTTGATCTCCTTGCGGAACCAGCCGCCCATCTGGCAGTTGGTGTTGCCCGCCGGGATCCCGTACACGTTGAACTTGGCGAAGAATTCGTTGAGGAGCTCGTGCCCGCCGCCATGGTAGAACCAGGCGTTCATCATCCGGGCATTGAGCCCGAACGGGAGCGCCGTGCCGAAGGTGAAGGCCGGGTTCTTCCCGAAATAGTAGTATGTCGGGGTCTGCCCGGCCTCGACGGTGTTGTTCTGCACGGCGTCCAGGACCTGCAGGCCCGGCACGATCTCGCCGGCGGCGAACAGCTGGATCTGGAACTTGCCGTCGGTGAGATCGGCGACCGTCCTGCAGAACAGCTCGGCGCCACCGTAGAGCGTGTCGAGCGACTTCGGGAAGCTCGACGCCATCCGCCACTTGATCTGCGGCGCGCCCTGGGCGATCGCCGGCATCGGCAGCGTGCCCGCCGCACCTGCGGCGACCGCGGCGGTGGCACCCCCGACGAGCCTGCGCCGGTGGACCATCGTTCGACCTCCCCCGGCGCCGATCCCTGGGCGAGGCCGGGCGCCGCACGGAGACCTCGCGGCGACAGGCTAGGTGCCGCGGCCGCATCGGGCAAGCACCGCGGCGCTCAGCGGCCGGGCAGGAGCTCGGCGCAGCGCTCGATGCGGTGCGTGCGGCCGACCTCGCCCTGCAGGAGCCGGCCGAGGCCGAGCCGGTCCTCTGCCAGCTCGACCGCCTCGACCTCGAGCAGGCAGCTGCGCCCGTCGAGGCGGCCGCGGCCGCGCACCACGACGGTGTGATCGAACAGCGTGACGCCGTCCGGGGCGATCCCGCCGAGCCCCGGCGGCACCGCCTGGACGTGTCGGTTGCGCAGCGCCGCCTCGCCGCGGATCCGCCAGAACCCGCCGTCGAGCCGCTCGGCGGTCACCCGCCTGAGCTCGGCGGCGGCACGGTTGCCCTGGCAGACCCGTGCGCAGGCCCGCTCCAGCGCGGCCACGAGATCCGGCCGGGCCAGCACCCGCCCGGTCACGTCGACCGCCTCCCCGGCGCCGGCCAGGAGGACGAGCGCGAGCGCGGCGGCGGCCGCCCGCCTAGTGCGCCGCGTCCCAGCTCGGGCCGGCACCGGTGTCGACCACGAGCGGCACGGTGAGCTGCGCCGCCCCCGCCATCACCCGCTCGAGCAGGGCGCGGACCGGCCCGACCTCCGCCTCCGGCACCTCGAGCACCAGCTCGTCGTGCACCTGCAGGAGCAGCCGCGCGGCGTGCCCGGCCCGCTCCAGCGCCCGCGCCACGCGGATCATCGCGCGCTTGACGATGTCGGCGGCGGTGCCCTGGATCGGCGCGTTGATCGCCTGCCGCTCCGCATAGGCGCGCCGCGAGGGCAGCCGGTTCGTGATGTCCGGGATCCAGCAGCGCCGCCCGTAGAGCGTGGTGACGTAGCCCTTCTCGCGCGCCTCGGCCTTGGCCCGCTCCATGTAGTCGCGGATGCCCGGATACTGCTCGAAGTAGCGGTCGATGTAGGCCTTCGCCTCGGCCTGCGGGATGCCGAGCCGCTGCGACAGGCCGAACGCGCCGATGCCGTAGACGATGCCGTAGTTGATGGTCTTGGCCGAGCGGCGCAGGTCCGGGCCGACCTCGGCGACCGGCACCTTGAACATCTGCGAGGCGGTGATCGCGTGCACGTCCTCGCCGCGCGCGAAGGCCTCCTTGAGCGGCACGACGTCGGCGATGTGGGCGAGCACGCGCAGCTCGATCTGCGAATAGTCGGCCGAGACCAGGAGATGGCCGGGCTCGGCCACGAAGGCCTCGCGGATCCTGCGCCCCTCGGGCGTGCGGATCGGGATGTTCTGCAGGTTCGGGTCGGTCGAGGAGAGCCGGCCGGTGCTGGTGGCGGCCAGCATGTAGGCGGTGTGCACCCGTCCGGTGCGCGGGTCGATCCGCTCGACCAGCGCATCGGTGTAGGTGCGCGTGAGCTTCTGCAGCTGCCGCCACTCGAGGATCACCCGGGGCAGCTCGTGGCCCTGGGTGGCGAGCTCCTCGAGCACCTCGGCCCCGGTGGCATAGGCCCCGGTCTTGGTCTTGCGGCCGGGCCCACCCAAACCGAGCTCGTCGAACAGGACCTCACCCAGTTGCTTGGGCGAGCCGAGGTTGAAGGGCCGTCCGGCGAGCTTCGTCGCCTTCTCCTCGAGCTCGAGCATCTCCCTGCCGAACAGGGCCGAGAGCGCGCGCAGCCGCTCGGCGTCGACCCGGATCCCGGCGCGCTCCATGGCCGCCACGATCGCGGGCAGCGGCCGCTCGGTCGTCTCGTAGAGGGCCACGAGGCGCTCCTCGAACAGCCGCGGCCGCATCGCCAGCCAGAGCCGGAGCGTGACCAGCGCGTCCTCGGCGGCGTACTCGGTCGCCCGCTCGACCGGCACCCGCGCGAAGCCGATCTGTGCCGCACCCTTGCCGCAGACCGCCTCGTAGGGGATCGTCTCGTAGTCGAGCCAGCGCTTGGCGAGCTCGTCCATGCCGTGGCCGTGGCGGCCGCCGTCGAGCACGTAGGAGAGCAGCATCGTGTCGTCGAGCGGGGCCACCCGCTCGAGCCCGGCGCGCGCCAGGACCGAGAGGTCGTACTTGATGTTGTGGCCGATCTTGAGGATCGAGGGATCCGCCAGCACCGGCCCGAGCCGCTCGACCACGGCGGCCCGCTCGAGCTGGCCCGGCACCGGCTGGCCGAACGCGTCCTCGTGGCCGAGCGGCACGTAGAAGGCCTCCTCGGGCTCCACCGCGAGGCTGAGCCCGACGAGCTCGGCCCTCATCACGTCGAGCGAGGTGGTCTCGGTGTCGATCGCGAGGCGGCCGAGCGCGCCGGCGCGCGCCAGCACCTCCTCGAGCGCCGCGAGCGTGGCGATCGTGTGCAGGCGGCGGGCGCCGGGCTCGGCGCGCACCTCGGCACGCCGCTCGGAGGCCGCCCGGGTGAGCTCGCCGATCCGCCCGACGAGCGAGCGGAAGCCGTTCTCCTGGCAGAAGGCCAGGAGCTTGCGGGGATCCAGTGGGCGGCGGCGGGCGGCCTCGAGCGGCACCGGCAGCGGCGCGTCGTCCTTGAGCCCGACCAGCCGCCAGGAGAGCCGCGCCTTCTCGGCGTTCGCCTCGAGCGCCTCGCGCCGCTTGGGCTGCTTGATCCGATCGAGGCTCCCGAGCAGTCCCTCGAGCGAGCCGAACTCGTCCAGGAGCTGGGCCGCGGTCTTGGGGCCGATCCCGGGCACGCCGGGCACGTTGTCGGAGGTGTCGCCGGTGAGCGCCAACAGATCGCGCACCTTCTCGGGCGGCACGCCCATGCGCTCGATCACGGCGTCCCGGTCGATCGGCTTCTGCTTCAGCGGGTCCCACATCGAGACCCCGTCGCCGACGAGCTGCATGAGGTCCTTGTCGGAGGAGACGACGACCACCTCCTCGCCCGCCCCGCGCGCCGCCCGGGCGTAGGAGGCGATCAGATCGTCGGCCTCGAGGCCGGCTACCTCCACCACCGGCAGGTCGAAGGCGCGCGCCGCCTCGCGCACCAGCGGGAACTGCGGCACGAGCTCGGCGGGTGCTTCCTCGCGGTTGGCCTTGTAGGCCTCGTAGAGATCGTTGCGGAAGCTCCTCTTGCCGGCGTCGAAGACCACCACGACGTGGTCGTCCGGGTGCTCCTGGAGGAGCCTCCAGAGCATGTTGGTGAAGCCGAGCACCGCATTGACGGGCGTGCCGTCCGGTCGGGTCATCGGCGGCAGCGCGAAGAACGCCCGGAACAGATAGCCCGAGCCGTCGACCAGGAGGAGCCGCCGCACCACCTCGCTCATGCCCGAAGGCTAGCGCGCCCGCGCCGCCACGGCCAGCGCGGCGGGTGCCCTACCCCGCGAGCGGCGCCCCGAGGCCCTCGAGGGCGGTGCGGATCGCCGCGCGGCGGGCGGGCTCCGAGATCGGCATCGGTGCCCGCGGCAGCCCGGCCGGCACCCCCTGCAGCTCGAGGGCGGCCTTGCAGTTGGCCGGCAGGTTGTCGGCCACGAGCGCGTTCCAGAGGCGCAGCAGCCGCTCGTGCAGGCCGCGGCCGGTCGCGAGATCGCCCGCCCGGGCGGCGTTCCAGAGCGCCACCGAGGCGTGCGGCGCGGCGGTCAGGATCGCCGCGATCGAGCCGTGCGCGCCCAGGAGGTAGGAGGACCAGAGGAGCGCGTCGACCGCGCTCATGACGAGCCGCCCGGGCGGCACGCCCAGCATCAGGTCGGCCAGGAGCTTGAGGTCGCCGGCGCTCTGCTTGACCCCCACCACGAGCGGCACCTCCTCCATGACGCGCAGGAGGAGCTCGGGCGAGAGATAGGTCCAGGGGACCACGTTGTAGATCAGGATCGGCAGGCCGGTGGCGTCCGCCATCGCCGCGAAGTGGTCGACCATCGCCCGGTCGGTCGGGCGGAAGAGGTAGTGGACCGGGGTCACCTGCAGGGCCGCCGGGTGCAGGCGGGCGACCGCGCGGCCGCGGCGGATCGCATCGCGCGTGCTGTCGACGATGATCCCGGCGACGATCGGGACCCGCCCGGCGGCGGCCTCGCTCGCCGCGGCCACGAGCCGGACCAGCTCCTCGCCGTCGAGCGTGTGGCCCTCGCCGGTCGAGCCGCCGACCGCGAGCCCGTGCACGCCGGCCCCGATCATGAACTCGACCTGCGCGCGGACGAGCTCGAGGGCGAGCGCGCCCTCGGCGTCGAAGGGGGTGGTGAGCGGCGGGACGATCCCGCCGAGTTCCCGGTTCAAGACGGCCTCCCCGGCAGTGCCGGCCCGACACTGGCGAGTGTCGCGGCGGCGGTCGAGGGGGTGGCGTGCATCCGCGCTCCCTCACCGGTGCGGACCGCGAGCCGGCGGGCGAGGCCGGTCTCGACCGCCGCCGCGGCGACCGCCGCGAGCCCGGCACCCTCGAGCCCGGCCAGCGGCAGGAGGACCAGGAGGAGCAGCAGGTGCACGGCGCGCGCCGCGAGCTTCCAGCAGAGCAGCGCCGAGGGGCTGCCCGCCACCACGAGGAGGGCGCCGCCGGGCAGGGCCGCGGCGAGCACGACCTGGCGGATCAGGAGCAGGACCAGGAGCGGCGCGGCGGCGGCGAAGCCCGGCCCGAAGAGGAGGGCGAGCGCCGGCCCGCCGCCGAGCCAGGCCACCACCGGCACCGGCAGGAGTGCCAGCGGGACCGCCCAGCCGAGCCGTCGCGCGAGCCGCTCGAGCCGGGTCCGCTCGCCGCGCGCGCGGAGCCTCGCGAGCTCGGGTTCGACGCTGCGCCGCAGCATCTCGAGCGGCCGCTCGAGGGCGCCGGCCAGCTGCTGCGCCACCTGGTAGAGGCCGGCCGCGGCCGGGCCGAGCAGCCCACCCACGAGGAGCGTGACCAGCCGGCCCGCGAGCAGCCCGAGGCTGGCGTTGAGGTTGGCCACGAAGAGCACGCGCCAGAGCCCGGGATGGGCGCGGGCGAGGCCCAGCAGGCGCGGCCGTGGGCCGGTCAGGAGCCGGGCCCGGGCCATCACCGCCGCGGCGGCGGCGGCGAGTGCACCCGCCTCGAGCAGTGCCCAACAGCGAAATGCTTGTCTGT
>JBBIIE010000151.1:0-8700 GCA_037446605.1 Geminicoccaceae bacterium
CCGACCGTCGATCCGCCAGCGTCGTTCGGCGAGATCCTCGAAGGGGAGGCGGAGCCCCGGCAACTCGCAATCCTCGCCGAGATAGAATGCGGCGAAGCGCCCGCCCGGGTAGCGCCGCCCGCCATCGGGGATCGGGTCGGTCAGTCGGGCGTGGAACAGACGGTGGATCGGCTCCGCGGCCGCCTCGTCCGGTCCGATCGGATGGAGGGTCCGCCGACAGACCTCGACGAGCCGATCGCAGAGGGCCGCCTCGAGGGCGAGCGCACGGGCCGCCTCCCCGCGATCGGGTTCGAAATCGAGCCGACGCAGGAGATCGGCGAAGCGGGGCCAGGTCCGCCGCGGATGGACCAGGAGCTGCTCGCCCGGCTCGGTCGAGGCGTGGACCGGGAGGTCGACCGGCAAGCCCGCCTCGGCCAGGAGGTGGGCCCGGTAATATTCGCCGGGAGCTGCCTCCTCCCCTTCCTCCTGGTGGAACTTGAAGAACCAGGCGCGACCATGGGCCTCGAAGGTCCCGGAGAGCGAGTTCAAGGCGTAGGCGTCGAGCGTCGGGCGAACCGCCGAGGCGCGAAGCCCGAAGCGGTCGTGCAGGAGCGCTGCGATCTCCCGCGCCGCAGCCTCGGGCGCCGCACGGGCGAGCCGTCGGATCCGTGCGGTCCGGCTCTCCCCGTCGACCGGCGACCCCACCCCCTCAAGCCCGCTCGAAGTAGCGCACCAGCTCCCAGTCGGTCACCGCGCGGTCGAAGCAGGCCTGCTCCCAGCGGCCGGCGTGGACGTAGTGGCGGACCACCTGCTCGCCCAGGGCGGCGCGCAGCGGTGCCGAGGCCTCCAGCCGGTCGAGCGCGTCGCGCAGGCTCGTGGGCACCACCGGCAGCTCGCCCGCCCGGTAGGCGTCGCCGCCGAAGGCCGGCGGCGGCTCGAGCCCGTTCTCGATGCCGTGCAGCGCCCCCGCCACGAGCGCCGCGAAGACGAGGTAGGGGTTCACGTCCGCCCCGGGGATGCGGCACTCGATCCGCAGCGACGGCCCGTGCCCGACCACGCGGAAGCCGGCGGTGCGGTTGTCGCGGCTCCACACCAGCCGGGTCGGGGCGAAGGAGCCCGCCTGGAAGCGCTTGTAGCTGTTCACCGTCGGCGCCAGGAACGGCGTCGCGTCGGGCACCACCGCCAGCATCCCGGCGAGTGCCTGGCGGAAGAGCGGCGTGCCGTCGTCGGCGCCGTGCCCGTCGGCGAACATCGACCGCCCACCCTCGGCGTCCCAGAGCGAGAGGTGGACGTGGCAGGAGGAGCCGGCCAGATCGGGCCGCCACTTGGCCATGAAGGTGACCGAGCGGCCCTGGGCGTGGGCGACCTCCTTGATGGCGTTCTTGAGGATCACGTGGCGGTCGGCCATCTCGAGCGCCTCGGCGTAGACCACGTTGAGCTCGGCCTGGCCCGGCCCCCACTCGCCCTTGCTCTCCTGCACCGGGATGCCGGCACCCTCGAGCCCGTTGCGCAGCGCCCGCATCAAGGGCTCCCGCTTGGTGGTCTCGAGCACGTGGTAGTCCTCGATGTACCAGCCGGCGGTCCTGAGGTCGCGGTAGCCGCGGTCGCGCGCCGCGCGGTAGGCGTCGTCGAAGACGTAGAACTCGAGCTCGGAGGCCATCTTGGCCACGAGCCCACGCTGCCGCAGCCGGGCCAGCTGGCGCTTGAGGACGGCGCGCGGGCCGTGCGGCAGCTCGACGCCCCGGTGGTCGACCACGTCGCCGAGCACGAGGGCGGTGCCCTCGAGCCAGGGCGTGCGGCGCAGGGTGGAAAGGTCGGGCTTGACGACGAAGTCGCCGTAGCCCTTCTCCCACGAGGCGGCCTCGAAGCCCGGGACCGGCTCCATCTCCATGTCGACGGTCAAGAGATAGTCGCAGGCGTGCCACTCGTGCCGACCCGCCTCGAGGAAGTGCCGCGCGGTCAGCCGCTTGCCGACCAGGCGGCCCTGCATGTCGGTGAACGCGCAGACCACCGTGTCGATCGCGCCCGCGCGCGCCGCCTGCGCCAGCTCCTCGATGCTCAGCCTGCCGCTCGTCACCCCTTCCTCCCCGCCGCCGCGCGTCGACCGGACGGCCGCAGCATGCCGCCGCCGGACGCCACGGCCAAGGGCCGGCAGCGGAGCCGACGGGCTTGAGCTGGGTGCTCGGCAAGCTCGTCTGGACCCTGCTCCGGCCGAGCACCTTCCTGTTGATCCTGGCTTCGGCCGGGCTGCTCGTGGCCTGGCGTGGCCGGCGCGGCGGGCTCGTGCTCGCCAGCACCGCGGTCGGCTGCATGGCGCTCGCCACGCTCCTGCCGCTCGGCCTCTGGCTCACCCGCCCGCTGGAGACGCGCTTCCCCCAGCCGCTGCCCCTGCCCGAGCGGGTCGACGGCATCCTGGTGCTCGGCGGCGGCGCCGAGCCGCAGCTCTTCGCGGGCAACGGCCGGGCCGACTTCGACGAGGCCGGCGACCGCTATCTGGCCATGCTCGAGCTCGCCCGCCGCTACCCTCGGGCGCGGGTCCTCTTCACCGGCGGGATCGGGCGGATCGAGGGCCAGCCCGTGGCCGAGGCCGACGTCGTGGCCGCGCTCTGGGCCCGCCACGGGCTGCCGCCCGAGCGCCTGCTGCTCGAGCGGGAGGCGCGCAACACCTTCGAGAACGCGCGCAACAGCGTGGCGCTCGTTCGCCCGCAGCCGGGCGAGGTCTGGCTGCTGGTCACCACCGCCAAGCACATGCCGCGCTCGGTCGGTTGCTTCCGCACCGTGGGCTTCCCCGTCCTGCCCTTCCCGGTCGACTACCGCGCCGCCCGCGCGTTCGAGCTGAAGAGTGACTTCCGCATGGCCGACCGCCTCTGGGACCTCGACGAGGCGGCCTATGAATGGTACGGTCTTCTCTACTATTGGTTGCTCGGGCACATCGCCACGCCGCTGCCGGGACCATCCGCATGAGTCGCCTCCCCGCGCCGGCCGCGCTCCTGCTCGTGGGCTGCCTCGCCACCCCGGCGGCAGGAGCCGGCGAGGTGCCGGCCAAGGAGCTGTTCGGCGCGGCCCTGGCGCCCGCACCGGCGGCGCCGCACGCGCCGCGGGTGATCGGCAGCCACGCCAAGGGCTGCCTCGCCGGCGCCGAGGCGCTGGCCGCCGACGGGCCGGGCTGGCAGGCGATGCGGCCCTCGCGCAACCGCGCCTTCGGGCACCCGCGGCTGCTCGCCACGATCGAACGGCTGGCGGCGGCGGGCCGCGCCATCGGCTGGCCGGGGCTCCTGGTGGGCGATCTGGCGCAGCCGCGCGGCGGGCCGATGCGCACCGGCCACGCCTCGCACCAGATCGGCCTGGATGCCGACATCTGGCTCACCCCCATGCCCGAGCGGCGGCTGACGTTCGAGGAGCGCGAGGGCCTGCCCGCCGTCTCGATGCTCGCGGACGGCACGCGCCGGGTCGACCCGGCCCGCTTCGGGCCCACGCACGTGGCGCTGCTCCGCGAGGCGGCGCTCCTGCCGGAGGTGGCGCGGATCTTCGTCCATCCCGGGATCAAGCAGGCGCTCTGCGAGCGGGCCTCGGGCGACCGGTCCTGGCTCGGCAAGGTGCGGCCCTGGTGGGGCCACGACAGCCACTTCCACATCCGCCTGCGCTGCCCCGAGGGCGAGCCGCTGTGCCGCGACCAGGAGCCGCCGCCGAACGGCGACGGGTGCGGCGCCGAGCTCGCCTGGTGGCTGTCCGAGGAGCCCTGGCGGCCCAAGCCCCCGGGCCCGCCGCCGCGGCCGCTGACGCTGGCCGACCTCCCGCCGGAGTGCGCGGCCGTCCTCGACCGCCGCTGAGCGCGGGCGGTCGTGCGGCCGTCAGCGGCCGGGGCCGCCGGGCCCGGTGAGCCGGTGGATCAGCACGAAGATCGTGGCGAGGCCGAACAGGAAGAGCAGCAGGCCGGCCGCGTGGATGGCACCGTCGTGGGCACCCGCGGCCAGGAACAGGCCGAGGATCGCAACCGCCCCCATGAGTGCGCCGTAGATCGCCGCCGCCATGTCCGGAACCTCCCCGCCCGCGCCGCTTCCCGATCGCTCACCCGGCCGGTCGCTCGATCAGGTCGCGGTAGGCGTGCCACGAGGCGAAGCCCAGGAGCGGCAGCACCACGACCAGACCCAGGAACAGGGTCACCAGACCCGCGAGCGAAAAGACCACGATCAGCGCCGCCCAGAAGAGCAGCGCCGCGAAGTTGCGCTGGACCGCCTCGAAGCTCTTGATCATCGCGTCGATCACGTTGACCTCGGGCCGGTCGAGCAGGAGCGGGATCGACACCACGCTCATCGAGAAGGCGATGAAGGCGAGCACGGCGCCGATCCCGGTGCCGGCGACGAGGAACGGCAGCGCGTCCGGCTCGAGGAAGGTCTGCGCGAACAGGTGCTCGAAGGAGGGCGGGTCGCCGCCGAAATAGAGCATGAAGAGCATCGCCGCGAGCCGCGCCCAGGCGAACATCAGGAGGAGCAGCGCCACGCCCACGAGCGCGATCTGGCTCGGGTTGCGCTGGAACGCGCCGAGCGCCTCGAGGAAGGTGGTCTCCAGGCCCTGCTCCTGTCGGCGGCCGACCTCGTACAGCCCGACCGTCAGGATCGGCCCGACGATCAGGAAGCCGCCAAGGAGCGGCAGCACGAGGTGCAGCAGATCGGCCCACCAGAGTCCGACCAGGATCAGGTAGCCGGTGATGGCCGCGAGCAGGCCGTAGAGCACGCCCACCGCCGGGTTGCGGCGGAAGTCCTGCCAGCCGGCGGCGAGCCACAGCCACGGGCGGTCGAGCTCGATCTGCCTGATGCGGATCGCCGCCGCGGGCGCCCCCACCGTCGTCGCCTCGCCCATGCCGCTCTCTCCCCCTTCCGCCCGCGCGGCACGCCCTCCGGGCACGCCCGCGCCGCACGCCGATCCTAACGCGGGCGGCCGCCGCCGCCCAGCGCCGCGCCCTCCTAGCGCGAATGGTCGCAGGGGGTTTTGATATGGATCAAGGACTGGCAGTGGCCGTCCTGGGAACAAGGCGGCGGCCGGCGCACGCCCCCGGGCGGAGCGTCGGCGCCAACTCGGGGAAGCGTGCATGGCGAGCATCGCCCAGCTGAGCCGCGAGGCCGCGGCACCGGCCTACGACGAGGACGTCGTCCGCTGGTTCACGATCGCCACCGTGTTCTGGGGCATCGTGGGCTTCCTGGTGGGCGTGGTGATCGCCTTCCAGCTCGCCTATCCGGTCCTCAACCTCGATCTCGAGTGGACCACCTTCGGCCGGCTGCGGCCGCTGCACACCTCGGCGGTGATCTTCGCCTTCGGCGGCAACGCGCTGCTCGGCACCTCGCTCTACGTGGTGCAGCGCACCTGCCGGGTGCCGCTGTTCGGCGGCCCGCTGCTCGCCGGCTTCCTCTTCTGGGGCTACCAGCTGTTCATCGTCATGGCGGCGCTCGGCTACGTCACCGGCGTCACGCAGAGCCGTGAATATGCCGAGCCGGAATGGTACGTCGATCTCTGGCTCACCATCGTCTGGGTCGTCTACCTGATCGTCTTTTTCGGCACGATCCTCAACCGCAAGGAGCCGCACATTTACGTCGCGAATTGGTTTTACCTGGCATTCATCGTCACCATCGCGATGTTGCACATCGTCAACAATTTGGCTGTTCCGGTGTCCTTGTTCGGCGCCAAATCTTATTCGCTCTTCGCCGGTGTCCAGGATGCGCTGACGCAGTGGTGGTACGGCCACAACGCCGTCGGCTTCTTCCTCACCGCCGGCTTCCTCGGCATCATGTACTACTTCGTGCCGAAGCAGGCCGAGCGGCCGGTGTACAGCTACCGGCTGTCGATCATCCACTTCTGGGCACTGATCTTCCTGTACATCTGGGCGGGCCCGCACCACCTGCACTTCACGGCGCTGCCCGATTGGGCGCAGGTGCTCGGCATGACCTTCTCGCTGATGCTCTGGATGCCGTCCTGGGGTGGGATGATCAACGGCCTCATGACCCTCTCCGGCGCCTGGGACAAGCTCAGGACCGACCCGGTGCTGCGCTTCCTCGTGGTCTCGGTCGCCTTCTACGGCATGAGCACCTTCGAGGGCCCGCTGATGTCGATCCGCCAGGTCAACGCGCTCTCGCACTACACCGACTGGACCGTCGGCCACGTGCACTCGGGCGCGCTCGGCTGGGTCGCCTTCGTCTCCTTCGGCGCGGTCTACTACCTCGTGCCGCGGCTGTGGCGGGCGCAGCGCCTCTACTCCTTGAAGCTGGTCGAGTGGCACTTCTGGATCGCCACCCTCGGCATCGTCCTCTACATCACGTCGATGTGGGTCTCCGGCATCATGCAGGGGCTGATGTGGCGGTCCTACGACAGCCTGGGCTTCCTGCAGTTCTCGTTCATCGAGACGGTCGAGGCGATGCACCCGTTCTACGTGATCCGGGCGCTCGGCGGGGTGCTGTTCCTGACCGGTGCCCTGGTCATGGCCTACAACCTGTACCGCACGACGCGCGGCGACATCCGCACCGAGGAGCCGATGCCGGTCGGCGCCGCGGCGCGCCTGGCACCCGCCGAGTGAGCCCGAGGGAGCCCGACCCATGGCGCTCATCGCGCACCACGAGAAGGTCGAGACCCGCGGCCTCCTCCTCCTCGTCCTCATCCTGATCACCGTGTCGATCGGCGGCATCGTCCAGATCGCACCGCTGTTCACCATCGAGAGCACGATCGAGCGCGTGCAGGGGGTCCGCCCCTACACGCCGCTCGAGCTGGCCGGTCGCAACATCTACATCCGCGAGGGCTGCTACAACTGCCACAGCCAGATGATCCGGCCGTTCCGCGACGAGGTCGAGCGCTACGGCCACTACAGCCTCGCGGCCGAGAGCATGTACGACCACCCCTTCCAGTGGGGCAGCAAGCGCACCGGGCCCGACCTCGCCCGGGTCGGCGGCAAGTACTCGAACGAGTGGCACGTCGCGCACATGGTGGATCCGCAGAGCGTGGTGCCGGAGAGCAACATGCCGGGCTATCCGTTCCTGCTCGAGCGCGAGCTGCGCTTCGCCGACGTGGCCGACCATCTGCGCACGCTCCGCAAGCTCGGCGTGCCCTACAGCGACGAGATGATCGAGAACGCGCGCGCCGACCTCCTGGCGCAGGCCTCGGCCGAGGGCCAGGAGGGGCTGCTCGCCCGCTACCCCAAGGCCGCGACCGGCGTGTTCGACGGGAAGCCCGAGCGGCTCACCGAGATGGATGCGCTGGTCGCCTACCTGCAGATCCTCGGCCGCATGGTCGACCTGACCGACGTGCGGATCGAGGACCTGCTGCAGTGAGCCCGCGGCGGTGAGCCAGATCCTCCCGGTCCTGCGCGAGCTCTGGGTCGTCTGGCTCGTGCTCCTGTTCCTCGGGATCGTGGCCTGGACCTTCTGGCCGTCGCGCCGCGACCGGCTCGAGCGGCACGGCCGCATCCCCTTCGACCAAAAGGACTGACCCGATGCCGAGCAAGGTCGAGACCGACAGCCTGACCGGCACCGAGACCACCGGGCACGAGTGGGACGGCATCAAGGAGCTGAACACGCCCCTGCCCAAGTGGTGGCTCTGGACCTTCTACGCCACGATCGCCTTCTCGGTGCTGTGGTGGATCCTCTACCCCGCCTGGCCGAGTCTGAGCGGCTACACGCCCGGGATCCTGGGATCCAACCAGCGCCTCGAGGTGAAGCAGCGGCTGGCCGAGGCGCGCGCCCGCCAGCAGGTCTGGCTCGACCGCATCGCCGCCGCCACGCCCGCCGAGATCAAGGCGGATCCCGAGCTGGCCCGCTTCGCCATGGTCGGCGGTGCGGCCGCGTTCGGCACCAACTGCGCCCCCTGCCACGGCGCCGGCGGCGCCGGCCAGGGCTTCTTCCCGGCACTCGTCGACGACGAGTGGATCTGGGGCGGCTCGCTCGAGGCGATCGAGACGACCATCCGCCACGGCATCCGCAATGCCGACGACCCCGAGGCGCGGATCAGCGCCATGCCGGCCTTCGGTACGGACGGCATCCTCGACCGCGCGCAGATCCGCGACGTGGCCCAGTTCGTGCTCAAGCTCGGCGGGCGCGCGGGCGATCCGGCCGCGGCCGAGCGCGGCGCCGCGCTCTACGCCGAGAACTGCGCCTCCTGCCACGGCGAGGCGGGCGAGGGCAACCAGGACCTCGGCGCGCCGCGCCTGTCGGATGCGATCTGGCTCTACGGTGGCACGGCCGAGGCGATCGAGGCGCAGATCTGGCGCGCCCGGCACGGGGTCATGCCGCCCTGGCAGGGCCGGCTGCCGGAGGAGACGATCCGCATGCTGACCGTCTACGTGCACGGCCTGGGCGGCGGCCGGTAGACGCCCGGACCGTCCTCGCGGCGGGCCCGGACGCGGCCGGCGGAGGGCCACCTTGACCGGCCCGCCGATCGTCCACCACCCGGCCTACGGCGTCCCGCTGCCGGCCGGGCACCGCTTCCCGATGGGCAAGTTCGCGGCCCTCGCCGCGACCCTCGAGGCGCGCGGCCTGCTCGGGGACCGCAACCGCGTGACACCCGAGCCGGCCGATCCGGACCGGCTGGCGCTCGCCCACGACCGGGCCTGGGTCGAGGCGGTGCTCGCCGCGCGCGTCGGCCCCGCGGCCGAGCGGCGGCTCGGGCTGCCGGTGAGCCCGGCGGTGGCGCCCCGCGCCCGCGCCGCCACGGGCGGCACGCTCGCCGCCGCCCGGCTCGCCC
>JBBIIE010000152.1:0-8694 GCA_037446605.1 Geminicoccaceae bacterium
TTAGTGTGATTTATTAAAAGACCGCTCGACCGCATCCCACCCCCGCCGCCCGCCACGGCGCGGACCCTAGACAGGAGGCTCGACCCGGCGCAAGCGGCACGCACCGCAACGCCCGGGAGACGCCTTGGACCCGCTCTGGCTCGGCCTGCTGGGCAGCACGCTCGCGGGTCTGCTGACCGGCCTGGGCGCGCTCCCGGTGCTGTTCGCGGTCCGGGTCGAGCGCGCCGTCCAGAACCTGCTCCTCGGCCTCGGCGCCGGGGTGA
The DNA here is from genome assembly GCA_037446605.1 of Geminicoccaceae bacterium. Taxonomy (GTDB): domain Bacteria; phylum Pseudomonadota; class Alphaproteobacteria; order Geminicoccales; family Geminicoccaceae; genus JANXAZ01. Next base: position 264 of record JBBIIE010000152.1, read on the forward strand.
TGCTCGCCGCGACCGCCTTCTCGCTGATCCTGCCCGGGCTGGCCGCCGCGGGCGCGCTCGGCGCCGGTCGGCTCGGAAGCGCGCTCGTGGTCGCAGCCGGCATCCTCCTGGGTGGCGTCGTGCTCGCCCCGATCGGCCGCTGGCTCGCCCGCCACGGGCTGGGCTCCGGGCTCTATGCCGCCGACGTCGCCGGCCGGGCGCGCGTGCTGCTCTTCGTCATCGCCATCACCCTGCACAACTTCCCCGAGGGCCTCGCGGTCGGGGTCGGCTTCGGCTCGGGCGACGTCGCCCACGGCACCAGCCTCGCGATCGCCATCGGCCTGCAGAACCTGCCCGAGGGGCTGGCCGTGGCGCTCGCCGCGCTGGCCGCGGGCGATCCGCCCGGCCGCGCCTTCGCCATGGGCCTGCTCTCCGGTGCGGTCGAGCCCCTGGGCGGGCTCCTCGGTGCCGGCCTCGTCGGCCTCTCCGCACCGCTCCTGCCCTGGGCCATGGCCTTCGCCGCCGGCGCCATGCTGTTCGTGATCAGCGAGGAGGTGATCCCGGAGATCAACCGCGAGCGGCCGAACGGGCTCAACAGCCTGGGCCTGCTCGTGGGCTTCGTGGTGATGATGCTGCTCGACACGGTGCTGGGCTGAGCGCGGCCCCGGCCGGCCCGGCGGTCGGATCGGCGCTCGCCACCTCAGCCGGCGCGGCGGCGGTGCCGCGGTCGGGCGAGCCGCTCGAGCGAGCGGCGCAGGGCCGCCAGGAGCTGGAGCTGCAGGGCCGGCACCACCCAGCCGGCCCAGAAGGCCGGCCAGTCGGCCGGGTCGGGCACGTAGACCGCGAGCTGGCAGGCACCCGCGTCGACGATCTCGACGTAGCGCCCGCCCTCCGGCGTGAGCCAGCACCAGACCGCCAGATCGGCGCGCGCCTGGGGCTCGACCGGCAGCACCCGCGGGTCGCTGCAGCCGGTGGCATCGGCGAGCGCCTGCGGCCAGTCGATCCCGTCGCGATCGGCGGCCGCGACCGCCGCCAGGTACCAGGAGGGCGGTGCGGCACTCACCAGCCGCCCGGCCGAGTAGGTCACCAGCTCCTCCTCGCCCGGACGCGCCGGCTCGAGCGGCGGCCCGGGCCGGTCCGGCTCAGCCATCGCGCAGGGTGAGCAGGATCGGGGTGTGGTCGGAGGCCTTGGGCCGGCCGCGCGGCTCCCTGTCGATCCAGACCCGCTCCAGCCGGTCGGCCGCCTGCGGCGAGCAGAGCAGGTGATCGATGCGCACCCCGTGGTCGAGCTGGAAGGCGCCGCCCTGATAGTCCCAGAAGGTGTAGGCCCCTCGCTCCCCGGAGTGCAGCGCCCGGAAGGCGTCGGTCCAGCCCTCGTGCAGGAGCGCGCGGAAGGCCCGCCGGCTCTCCGGCTGGAACAGCGCGTCGCCGGCCCAGGCCGCCGGATCGTGGCAGTCGATCGGCTCGGGGATGACGTTGAAGTCGCCGGCCAGCACCACCGGCTCGTCGAGCTCGAGCAGGCCGCGCGCGTGCACCCGCAGCCGCTCCAGCCAGGCGAGCTTGTAGGCGAACTTCTCGGAGCCCACCGGATTGCCGTTCGGGGCGTAGATCGAGGCCACACGCACCCCGCCCGCCACCACCTCGAGGTAGCGCGCCTGCTCGTCGCTCGGATCGCCGGGCAGGCCCGGGCTCACCTCCTCGAGTCGCGGCCGGGAGAGGACCGCCACCCCGTTGTAGGTCTTCTGCCCGAAGGTCGCGACGTTGTAGCCCAGATCCTCGAGCGGCTCGCGCGGGAAGGCCGCATCGAGGCACTTGATCTCCTGCAGGCAGACGAGGTCCGGCCGCGCCCGCTCGAGCCAGGCCACGAGGTTGGCCAGCCGCGCGTTGACCGAGTTGACGTTGAGGCTCGCGAGGGTCGGCACCTGGGGCGCTCCGGCCGGGTCGAGAAGGTTGGGTTGGCCGCGGCCCGAGGCTAACCCGCGCGTTCGGGAGCGGCCAGCGTCTCGCCGCGGCTGCGGGAGCGGGCGGTGCGGCGCAGTTCGGCGAGCTCGGCGCGGATCGCCTGGAGCTCCGCCATCACCTGGGCATGGTCGACCTCGATCGTCCGACCGATACCCTCGCTCTCGTGCACCTGCTGCATGGCGTTGACGATGAGCGCGATGAAGAGGTTCAAGACCGCGAAGGTCACGATCAAGATGAAGGGCACGAAGAAGACCCAGGCCTGTGGGTACTTCTCCATGACCGGGCGGACGATCCCCATCGACCAGCTCTCGAGCGTCATGATCTGGAAGAGCGTGTAGAGCGAGTGGCCGACCGAGCCGAACCAGTCGGGGAAGCTCGGGCCGAAGAGCTTGGTCGCCATCACCGCGAAGACGTAGAAGACGAGGGCGAGCAGTGCGACGACCGAACCCATGCCCGGCAGGGCGGCGAGCAGCGCTTCGACGACCCGCCGCATCTGCGGAACCACGGAGAGCAGACGCAGCGCGCGCAGGATGCGTAGCGCCCGCAGCACCTGGAAGCCCTCGTTCGCCGGGGCGAGCGAGATCGCCACGATCGCGAAGTCGAAGAGGTTCCAGGGCCCGCGGAAGAAGGCGAAGCCGTAGGCCGTGATCCGCACCGCGAGCTCGACGCAGAAGAAGAGGAGCGCGAGCCGGTCGAGGGCGAGGAGCAATGGCCCGGCCGCCGCCATCGCGGTCGCCGAGGTTTCGAGGCCGAGCGTGATCGCGTTGACGACGATCACCGTAACGACCAGCCGCTCGAAGGCTTTGGTCTCGACGAGCGTGCGCAGGCGGGCGCGCCGGGAGGGGAAGGCGATACTCTCCATCCGCAGCCTCCTGATCGATCGCGAGGTGAAGGCGAAGGACCGCCGCTCACACGGCCCGGGCTCCCAAGGTGCTCCACGGCGCGGGGTCAGCTGAAGGTGATGAGCACCTGGTCGGTGGCCACCGCGTCGCGCGGCCGGACCCGGATCTCCTCGACCCGGCCGTCCTGCTCGGCCTTGAGCACGTTCTCCATCTTCATGGCCTCCAGCACGCAGAGGTCCTGTCCGGCCTTGACCTCCTCGCCGGCCTGGACAGCGATCGAGACGATCAGCCCCGGCATCGGCGAGCGCAGGAGCTTGCCCGTGTCGGCGCGCACCTTCTCGGGGATCCGCGCGGCCAGCATGGCGGCCCGCCGCGAGCGGACGGTGACGGCGAACTCGGCGCCGCCGTGGCGGACCCACCAGCCCTCGGGCAACGGGTCGGCCTGGAGGGTGAAGCTCGCCCCGGTGACCCGGCCGCGTACCACGGGATCGCCCGGCCGCCAGTCGGCCGCGACCTCGAGGTGGCGGTCGACGATGTGCAGCACGCTCTGCTCCTCGTCGTCGGCGAGCATCGTCACGGCGAGGCAGACCGGGCCGAGCTGGACCACCCAGGCGGTCTCCGGCACGTAGCGCCAGCCCGCCATCTTGCCGCTCGCGCGGGCCTCGCGCCGGGCCCGGTCGAGGCGCATCCGGACGGCCACCGCGGCGACCTCCTCGAGCCGCGCCGCCGGCAGCGACACTCCCTGGAAGCGCTCGCCGTACTCCTCGGCGATGAACGCGGTCGAGAGCCGGCCCTCCTGGAAGCGCGGATGGCCGAGGAGGGCCGACAGGAAGCTCAGATTGTGCACCGGGCCGCGGATCAGGAAGGAGTCGAGCGCCTCGCGCGCGGCGGCGATCGCCGCTCGCCGGTCGTGACCGCGGGCGCACAGCTTGGCGATCATCGGATCGTAGTGGAGCGAGACCTCGCCGCCCTCGACCACGCCCGAATCGACCCGGATCTCCCTGCCGACCGGCTCGCGGTAGCGCACCAGCCGGCCGACCGAGGGCAGGAATCCGCGGCTCGGGTCCTCGGCGTAGACCCGGGCCTCGATCGCCCAGCCCTCGAGGCGGACCTCCTCCTGGCGGAACGGCAGGGGCTCGCCGGCCGCCACCCGGATCATGAGTTCGACCAGGTCGAGGCCGGTGACGAGCTCGGTCACCGGGTGCTCGACCTGCAGCCGGGTGTTCATCTCGAGGAAGTAGAAGTTACGCTTCGGGTCGACGATGAACTCGACCGTGCCGGCGCTGTGGTAGCCCACGGCCCGGGCCAGCGCCACCGCCTGCTCGCCCATCGCCCGGCGGGTCGCCTTGTCGAGGAAGGGCGAGGGCGCCTCCTCGACGACCTTCTGGTGGCGGCGCTGGATCGAGCATTCGCGCTCGCCGAGATACAGGATGTTGCCCTGCCGGTCGCCCAGGACCTGGATCTCGATGTGGCGCGGCTCCTCGATGAACTTCTCGAGGAACACCCGCTCGTCGCCGAAGGAGGAGCGCGCCTCGGAGCGGGCCCGGGTGATCCCGTCCAGGAGCTCGCGCTCGTCGCGGGCGATCCGCATGCCCTTGCCGCCACCGCCGGCCGAGGCCTTGACCATCACCGGATAGCCGATCTCGCGGGCCAGCCGCCGGGCCTCCTCGGGGTCGTCGATCGCCTCGAGCGTGCCGGGCACGGTCGAGACGCCGGCGGCACGCGCGAGCCGCTTGCTCTCGATCTTGTCGCCCATCGCCTCGATCGCCGCCACGGGCGGGCCGATGAAGGTGATGCCGGCGGCCTCGAGGGCGCACGCGAAGGCCGGCCGCTCGGAGAGGAACCCGTAGCCGGGGTGGACCGCCTGCGCCCCGGTCCGCCGGCAGGCCTCGAGGATGCGCTCGATGACGAGGTAGCTCTCGGCCGCCGGCGGCGGCCCGATCGCCACCCGCTCGTCGGCCAGCGCCACGTGCAGCGCGTCGGCATCCGCCTCCGAGTGCACCGCCACGGTGCGGATGCCGAGCCGCCGACAGGTCTTGATCACCCGACGGGCGATCTCGCCGCGATTGGCGATCAGGATCTTCTCGAACATGCGGCGCCCCGCACCCGAACTCGACCAGCAGCTAGCACCTCGCGCACGGACCGGCCAGCGCTCCGCGGCAACGGGACCGACGGGGCGACCGCCAGGGCGACCGACGCGGCGACCGCCGCGCGGCGGGTGCATTTCCTCGCCTCGAAGTTGTCTATGGTTGCTCGACCTCGCGCAACTGTCGGCCTGACAGACCCGGAGCTTTCGGGTAACTTGATCAAGGGCGTGCCGGGAGTCGCGCATGGCTCGCATCAGCGCCGTGGTGGTCAGCCACGAAGGTGGCGATCGGCTCCTGCAGTGCCTGAGCGCGCTCGAGCGGCAGACCCGCCCGCTCGACGAGATCCTGCTCGTCGACAACGCCTCGACCGATGCGACGCTGGCCCGCGTCGCGGCCGAGCATCCCCGGGTCCGCGTGCTGGCGCTGCCCGACAATCGCGGGCCGGGTGTCGCCCGCAACCTCGGCCTCGCGGCCGCCCGCGGCGAGCTCGTGCTCTGGGTCGACCACGACATCTACCTCGAACCCGACGCGCTCGAGCGGATGCTCGCCGCCCGCGCGCGCATGCCGGCCGAGATGGTGCTGCCGCGGATCCGCCTGCACCCCGAGCGCGAGGTGGTGCAGTGCGACGGCGGCGCGCCGCACGTGGTGGGCACGCTCGTCCTGCGCAACGGCTACCGTCCGCTCGAGCGGATCGCGCCCTCGGGTCCCACTTATGTCGACGCCGCCCCCTCGGGCTGCATGCTGGTCGAACGCGGCGCGATCGAGGCGGCCGGCGGCTTCGACGAGGGCTACTTCTTCTACCTCGAGGACCTCGAGTTCTCGCTCCGCCTGCGGCTGTTCGGCCTCGGGATCCTGTGCGAGCCGGCGGCGGTGGCGTTCCACGACCGCTGCAGCGGCACGGCGCTCACCTATCGCGGTCGCGGCGTCTACCCGCGCGAGCGCGCCCACCTGTTGATGCGCAACCGCCTGCGCGTGGTGGCCACGCACTTCGCCGGCCGGACCATCCTGGCGCTGGCCCCGACCCTCCTCGTCTACGAGGCGGCGAGCCTCGTCCTCTCGCTGCTGCACGGTTGGGGCGGCGCCTGGCTCGAGGCCTGGCGTTGGCTCGTCGCGCATCGCCGCGAGATCCTCGCCCGACGGCGCTGGGTCCAGGCGCGCCGCCGCCTGCCCGACGGTGCCGTGCTCGCCTCGGGGCCGCTGCCGATCGCCCCGGGCCTGCTGCGGAGCGCGCTGCAGCGCCGCCTGGTCGAGCTCCTCGGGCTCCTCGTCGCCGGCAACTGGCGCCTCGCCCGCCGCATGGTCTGAGCCGGCCGCCTCAGAGCGGGATGTTGCCGTGCTTCTTCCAGGGATTGTCGAGCTTCTTGTCGGCCAGCCAGCGCAGTGACTGGGCGATCCGCCGGCGCGTGCCGCGCGGCATGATGACGTCGTCGATGAAGCCGCGGTGCGCCGCCACGAACGGATTGGCGAAGCGCTCGCGATAGTACTGGGTGCGCTGCTCGAGCTTCAGGGGGTCGCCGATGTCGCTCCTGAAGATGATCTCGACCGCACCCTTCGGGCCCATCACCGCGATCTCGGCCGTGGGCCAGGCGTAGTTGACGTCGCCGCGCAGGTGCTTGGAGGACATGACGACGTAGGCGCCGCCATAGGCCTTGCGGGTGATCACCGTGACCTTGGGTACGGTGGCCTCGGCGAAGGCGTAGAGCAGCTTGGCGCCGTGCTTGATGATCCCGCCATATTCCTGCGCCGTGCCGGGCAGGAAGCCGGGCACGTCGACGAAGGTCAGGAGCGGGATCCCGAAGCAGTCGCAGAAGCGCACGAAGCGGGCGGCCTTCCGCGAGCTGTCGATGTCGAGACATCCCGCGAGCACCATCGGCTGGTTGGCGACGATGCCGACCGGGGCCCCCTCGATGCGGGCGAAGCCCGTGACGATGTTCCTGGCGAAGTCGGGCGCGATCTCGAAGAACTCGGCCTCGTCGACGACCTTGAGGATCAGCTCCTTCATGTCGTAGGGCTTGTTCGGACTGTCCGGCACGAGCGTGTCGAGCGAGGGTTCCTCGCGCTCGGCCGGGTCCCCGGTCGGGCGCACCGGCGGCTTCTCGCGGTTGTTCGACGGCAGGAAGCCCAACAGCCTTCGGATCTCGGAGAGCGCCTCGACCTCGTTCTCGAAGGCCAGATCGGCCACCCCCGAGCGCTGCGTGTGGGTCGCGGCCCCGCCCAGCTCCTCCGCGGTGACGATCTCGTTGGTGACCGTCTTCACCACCTCCGGCCCGGTCACGAACATGTAGGAGCTGTCCTTGACCATGCAGATGAAGTCGGTCATCGCCGGGCTGTAGACCGCACCGCCCGCGCACGGGCCCATGATCACCGAGACCTGCGGGATCACCCCCGAGGCCAGGACGTTGCGCTGGAAGACCTCGGCGTAGCCGGCGAGCGAGGCGACGCCCTCCTGGATGCGGGCGCCGCCCGAATCGTTGAGGCCCACGACCGGGGCGCCGACCTTCATCGCCCGGTCCATGACCTTGCAGATCTTCTCCGCGTGCGCCTCGGACAGCGAGCCGCCGAAGACGGTGAAGTCCTGCGCGAAGACGAACACCAGCCGGCCGTCGATGGTGCCCTGGCCGGTCACCACCCCGTCGCCCGGAATGTGCTGGGCGTCCATGCCGAAGTCGCCGCAGCGGTGCTCGACGAACATGTCGGTCTCCTCGAAGGAGCCGGGATCGAGCAGGAGCTCGAGCCGCTCGCGCGCGGTCAGCTTGCCGCGGGCGTGCTGCGCCTCGATCCGCCGCCGGCCGCCGCCGAGCCGCGCCCCTTCCCGCTTCTGCTCGAGCTTCGCCAGGATCTCCTGCACCGACCGTCCCCTCCGATCGCCCGGGCCGCTCGTGGCCACCCCCGCGCGCTCGGCTAGCACCTCGCGGCGGCGCGGCAAAGCAGCCGCACCTTCGCATCCGCACCGGCGGTCGCCATATCGCAGGAGGTCCAGTGCGGAGCGGGCGATGGGCGAGATCCTGGTCGCGGTGTTCGACGGTGCCGAGCGTGCCGCCCTGGCGCTCGAGGAGCTGCGGGTGGCCGGTGCCAGCCACGCCGGCGAGCTCGCCGAGGCCTGCGCGCTGCGCCGCGACCCGGACGGCCGGCTGCGCCTCGAGGTCCCGATCGGAGCTCCCGAGCGCCGGCGCTTGCCGCACGGGTTCTGGCACCGACTGGTCGAGCATCTGCTGGTCCGCCGGGACGGCCTGCCGGCGGCCGCCGAGCGCTGCTTCGGGCCGGAGTTCTGCGAGGCGGTCGCGGAGGCCGTGGGTCGCGACCGCTCGGCGATCCTGCTCCACCTCGAGAAGCCGGCACCCGCGCCGCTCCTGGCCGAGCTCGAGGCGCTCGGCGGGCGTCTGCTGCGCACCGGCGAGACGGGCAGCGGCGAGGAGCTCGTCCGGCGGCTCGAGGAGGCCCTGATCGAGGTGCCTTCGGCCCGCGATCTGGCGAGCGCCGCCGAGGCGGTCGAGGCCGTGCGGCAGCGGGCGGCGGAGGAATTGCGCCGCCTGGAGCTGAAGCGGCAGCGGGCGGCGGAGG
>JBBIIE010000153.1:0-8645 GCA_037446605.1 Geminicoccaceae bacterium
TCAAGGGCCAGGCCGCGCCGGCCATCGTCTTCGCCGAGATCGACTTCAAGGCGCTGGACGACAAGGCGCTTCGCAAGCTCATCGTCGGCGCCACCCGGGCGATGATGAAGCTGGTGCTCGTGGGCGAGCGCCGCGGCCGGCAGGCCGAGCCGGTCGAGCCAGGCGAGCCCGGCCACCCCGGCCTCCTCCCGGCCGATGCCGGCATCGCAGAGGAGCACCGCGCGCACGCCCGCCCGGGCCGCGCACCAGGCGGCGTACACTCCGCCGTGGCTGGCGCACACCGCGACCCGCCCGGCATCGGCGGGGCCGAGCTTGGTCACCGTGTCCAGGATCAAGGGAGGCTCCGCCATCGCCGTCTCCGCCCGCCGCTCCGCGGTCCCTCGACCGCCCGCCGGGCGCTCTCATGGCGCGGTCGGCGGCAGATCTCAATCGGACGTCGACCCGCACCGGGCGTCACCGCGCCGGCACCGGCCCCGGGGCACCGCGCGGGATACGGCCTGGCGGCCCTCGACCGGACCGATCGGCCCGGTTATGAGCGCGAACCAGGAACGGGAAGGAGAGACGCCCATGCGCGTACGACGGCTCCGGTCGGCCATCACCGCCCTCGGGATCGGGCTCGGGCTCGGGCTCGGGGCCGGCGGCGCGGCTGCGCAGCAGTTCGTCAACCTGCTCACCGGTGGCACGGCCGGGGTCTACTATCCCCTGGGCGTGGCCCTCGGGAAGATCTACGGCGAGCGCATCGCCGGCATCCGCACCTCGGTGCAGTCGACCAAGGCGTCGGTCGAGAACCTCAACCTGCTGCAGGCCGGCAAGGGCGAGCTCGCCTTCACCCTCGGCGATTCGCTGATCGCCGCCTGGAAGGGCGACGCCGAGGTCGGCTTCAAGGCGCCGCTCGACCGGCTGCGCGGCCTGGCAGCGATCTACCCGAACTACGTGCAGATCGTGGCCAGCCGGGACTCGGGCATCGCGACCCTCGCCGACCTCAAGGGCAAGCGGCTGTCGGTCGGTGCGCCCAAGTCGGGCACCGAGCTCAACGCGCGGGCGATCCTGGGTGCGGCCGGGATCGGCTACGCCGATCTCGGCAAGGTCGAGTACCTGCCGTTCGCCGAATCGGTCGAGCTCATGAAGAACCGTCAGCTGGACGCGACCCTGCAGTCGGCCGGGCTCGGCGTCGCCTCGATCCGCGATCTGGCCACCTCGGTGCCGATCACCATCGTGGCGGTCCCGCCCGAGCTCGTCGCCCGGATCGGGACGCCGTTCCGGCCGGGCGTCATCCCGGCCGGCACCTACACCGGCCAGGCGGCCGACGTGCCGACCGCCACCATCCCGAACTTCCTCGTGACCCATGCGGGCGTGTCCGATGCGCTCGCACACGCGATGGTCGAGCAGCTGTTCGCCGGGCTCGACCAGCTCGCCGCGGCGCACGCCGAGGGCCGCAAGATCCGCCTCGAGAGCGCGCTCGCCGGCATGCCGGTGCCGCTCCACCCGGGGGCCGAGCGCTTCTACCGCGAGAGGGGGCTCCTCAAGTGAGCCGCGGCCCGGCTTGAGCGGCCGGCTTTCCTGGAGCGACGGTCCGGCCGCGGGCGACGATCGCCCCGGCGGCGGGAATCCGGCCGGCGGCGACGATCCTGCGGCCCTCGCCTGGGGTGGTGGGCGCGGCGGCCGGGCGGTCTTCGCGATCGCCCTCGCCTTCGCGGCGTTCCAGCTCTGGACCGCCGCACTCGCCCCCCTGCCGAGCCAGATCGTCCGCTCGGTGCACGTGGGCTTCCTCCTCCTCCTCGCCTTCACCCTCCTGGCCGAGCGGTCCGGGCGTGGGCGGATGCTGGCCTGGCTGCTCGGCGGGCTCGGCTTCCTGACCGGGCTCTACCACTGGGTCTTCTACCGCGAGCTGATCCTGCGCGCGGGCGAGCCCACAGCGATCGACGTGGCGGTCGGGATCCTCGCCGTGGCCCTCGTGTTCGAGGCCGCCCGCCGACTGCTCGGCCCGGCGCTGCCGATCCTCTGCGCCGCCTTCCTCGGCTACGCCCTGTTCGGCCAGCACCTGCCCGCGCCGCTCGACCATCGCGGCTTCGACCTCGCCCAGGTGGTCGACCAGATGTTCCTCGGCACCGAGGGCATCTACGGCGTGCCGACCTACGTCTCCTCGAGCTTCATCTTCCTGTTCATCCTGTTCGGCGCGTTCCTCGAGCGCGCCGGGATGATCCGGCTGTTCAACGACCTGGCGCTGGGTACGGTCGGCCACACCCGCGGCGGGCCGGCCAAGGTGGCGGTGATCTCCTCCGGCCTGATGGGCACCATCAACGGCAGCGGCGTGGCCAACGTCGTGACCACCGGCCAGTTCACCATCCCGCTCATGAAGCGGTTCGGCTACCCGCCCGCCTTCGCCGGCGCGGTCGAGGCCACCTCCTCGATGGGCGGGCAGATCATGCCGCCGGTGATGGGTGCCGTGGCCTTCATCATGGCCGAGACGATCGGCGTGCCCTACCTCGAGATCTGCGTCGCCGCGGCGATCCCCGCCCTGCTCTACTTCGCGACCGCGTTCGCGACCGTGCACCTCGAGGCGGGCCGGCGCGGCCTCCTCGGCCTGCCCCGCGAGGACTGCCCGAGTGCCGCCCGGGCGCTCGCCCGCGACTGGCATCTGCTGGTGCCGCTCGTGGCGCTCGTCTGGCTGCTCTTCGCCGGCTACACGCCGCTCTTCGCCGGCACGGTCGGGCTCGGGCTCACCGCCATGGTGGTGCTCGGCGCGCCGGTCTCGGCGGCCCTGCCGGCGCCGGCGCTCCGCCTCGCCTTCTGGCTCGCGCTGGGTTGCGCCGCGGCCGCCTTCGCCCGCTTCGGGATCGCCGCCATCGCCGTGGCCCTCGTGGCCCTCGTCCCGCTCGCCTGGTTCGTGCGGGGTGGCCGCGAGACGCTCCGCCTCGCCCGCGACGCGCTCGCCGACGGAGCCCGCCACGCCCTGCCGGTGGGTGTGGCCTGCGCGCTCGTCGGCACGATCATCGGCACGCTGACACTCACCGGTGCCGCCACCAACCTCGCCGGCGCGATCGTCGATCTCGGCCGCAACTCGCTCCTGGCGAGCCTCGTGCTCACCATGCTCACCTGCCTCGTGCTCGGCACCGGCATCCCGACCATCCCCAACTACATCATCACGGCCTCGATCGCCGGACCGGCGCTGCTCGAGCTCGGCGTGCCGCTGATCGTGAGCCACATGTTCGTCTTCTACTTCGGCATCATGGCCGACCTCACCCCGCCGGTGGCGCTCGCCGCCCTCGCGGCCTCGCCGATCGCGGGCGTGCCGCACCTGCGCATCGGGGTAACCGCGACGCGGATCGCGATCGCCGGCTACGTCGTGCCGTTCATGGCGGTCTACTCCCCGGCGCTGATGCTCCAGCCGGGCGACCCGCTCGCCGCCGCGATCGGCTTCCTGCCGGCGGTCGCCTGGGTGGTGGCCAAGGCGGCGCTCGGGATCCTGCTCTGGGCGGCGGCGATCACGGGCTTCCTCAGGGGCCCGCTCGGCGCGCCCGAGCGCGCGGCCTGCCTCGTGGCGGCGGCACTGCTCGTGACCGCCGGCACCTGGACCGATCTCGCGGGCCTCGTGCTCGCCGCGGCCACGATCGGCCTGCACCTCAAGCACCGGCGCGCCGCCGCGACGGCCGGCGCCGCGGCCGGGTGACGGCGCTCTGCCTCGCCGCCGGGGCGCTCCTCGCCCGCCTGGCGGTCGGCACGTTCACGCTCGCCTGGACCCATTCGGTCGAGCGCCTCCTCTGGGAGGAGGACTGGCGGGTCGAGCCCCGGGGCCTCGTCCTGGTCGAGAGCCGGGTGCGCGGCAGCGGCGCCGGCATGGAGCCGGGCCCGGACGCCCGCCTCGAGGGTGGCGCCTGGCGCTGGCGGCCGCAGCCGGCACCGCTGCCGGTCCTGGTGCTGGCGCGCGCCCCCGGCCTCGAGGACTGGCGGCTGTGCACGGCCGAGGGCTGCCGGCCCCTCGGCTCGCTGCTCCCCGACAGCGAGGGTCCGGTGACGCTCTCCGCCTGCCCCGGGCCGCCGGCTCCCGAGCCTCCCGCGGCGGCGCCGGCCGCGGCGCCGGCTCAGGCGACCGGCTCGAACCAGAGCGGCGTGTTGTAGTCGATCAGGACCTCCTCGCCGGCCGCGATCGGGCGCAGCGCCACGAGGTCGATCAGGCAGCCGAGCGCGCCGCCGTCGACGTAGCGCCAGTCGGCGTTGGCGGGCAGGCCGTGGTTGACGAGGGTGAGCGGGCCGAGGCCGAGCCAGGCCTCGAACGCCTCCCGGTCGCCGGTGAAGAAGTGCTTGGCGAGCGCGGTTCGGTTGAGGGCGGCACAGTCCTCGGCGCCGAGCGCGATGGTCGGGCAGCGGCACAGCCGGCGGCCGGCCGGGACGGCGCGGCGGGCGAACACGCCCCGGCCCTTGCCGGGCACGGCGCGCACTTCGAGCGGCGTGCCGGGCAGGGTCAGGACCGGGCGGCGCAGCCGCGGCCAGCTCACGGCCGGGCCTCGAACCAGAGCTCGCAATTGTAGTCGAGGGTGAGCTCCTCCCCGGCGGCGAGCGCCCGCGCGCTGCGCACCGCCACGGTCCAGAGGCCCGAGGCTTCGCGCTGCCACTCCAGCACGAGGCTCGGCTCGGCGGCGTGGTTGCAGGAGGTCAGCCAGCCCAGCACGATCACGCCCTCCCCGTCGCGCTCGGGATGGGCGAAGTAGTGGTGGCGGAAGGCGGTCCGCTCGATCAGCGGGACGTCCTCGGGCACCAGCTCGAAGACCGGCGCCAGGGCGAGCAGGGTCCCGGCCGCGAGCGGCTCCCCTGCGAGCACGCCGAGCCCCTTGCCCGGGACCGGCTCGACCGCGATGCGGCCGTCCCTCACGGCAGCACCTTGACCAGGATCGCCTTGCCGTCGCCCGGGGCGTAGAAGTCCGCGAGCACGGCCTCCCGGCGATAGGAGCGCGCGGCGTAGAAGGCGCGGGTGGCGGCATAGGCGGCGGTGGTCGAGGTCTCGACGTAGATCCGCCGCCCGCCCATCGCCGCGATGCGCGCCTCGGCGGCTTCGAGGAGCGCACCGCCCAGGCCGCGGCCCTGCAGGTCCGGGCGGACCGCGATCCAGTAGAGGTCGAAGCTCGCCTCCGTGCCGTCGATCGGGCCGAAGCAGACATAGCCCGCGAGGCCGCGCGCGTCGTCGACCAGGAGGAAGTGGTAGCCCGAGACGGCGGCCCCCCGCTCGAGCGCGGCCAGGACCAGCTCACGGGCGATCGCCACCTCGGCCGGGCGGAAGACACCGGTCGCGGCGACCAGCTCCGCCACCGCCGCGGCGTCGGCCGGGTGCGGCCGGTCACGCCAGCGCAGCCCCGGGGCCGCGGCGGCCGCCGGGCGCGGCACCACCCCTACCCCACGCCCAGCCGTTCCGCGCGACGTGCACCGGCCTCGACCGCGGCCGGCGGCACGAGCCCGGCGGCCTCGAGGATGCGGACCACCCCGGCGCGCTGGTCGAGCCCGGCCTCCTCCAGCGTCGCCACGTAGCCGGCATCGGCCGACAGGCACGGATTGGCGTTGACCTCGAGGATCCAGGGCCGGCCCTGCGCGTCGACCCGGACGTCGACCCGGGCGTAGCCGCGCAGCCCGAACAGCCGCCAGGTCTCGAGCGCGAGGGCGGCGAGCTCGCGGCGCAGCGGCCCGTCGCCCGGGCGCGGCTCGAAGGTCCGCGGCGTGGTCTCGTAGCTGGGCGAGCCCGGCGTCCACTTGGCGTCGTAGTCGACGATGCGCGGCCGACCAGCGGGGAAGGCGCTGAAGTCGATCTCGCCGATCGGCAGGAGCTCCGGCTCGCCGGCGCGCTCGAGCAGCGCCAGGTTGAACTCGCGGCCGTCCAGATAGGCCTCGGCGAACCAGCGGCCGCCGTGCCGCGCCCGGCAGCGCGCCAGCCGCTCGGCGACGCGGTGGCCCGGCACCACCGAGCCCGCATCGAGGCCGAGCGAGGCGTCCTCGTCGACCGCCTTGACGATCCACAGCCGCTCGGGATCGGCCGCCCCGGCGTCGACCACCCAGTCCGGGGTCGGCAGCCCGGCGCGGCGCAGGAGCCGCTTGGCGGCGAGCTTGTCGGTGGTGAGCTGGAGGGCGGCGGCCGGGGCACCGGTGAAGCGCAGGCCCGAAGCCTCGAGCACGGCCGCGGGCAGGTGCTGGAACGCGGCCCGCCCCTCGAGCGCCTCGACCAGGTAGACGACGATCTCGGGCGGCCGACGGGCGAGCGCGCGCAGCGGGCGGAGGTCGAGGCCGAGGCCGAGCTCGCCGGTGGCGAAGCCGAGGCCTTCGAGCACGGCCCCGATCTCGCGCACCTGCACGAGGGTGTCGGCCTCGTCCGGCCGCCCGCCGGGGTCGAGCACGCCGTGCAGGAGGAGGGCGCGCGGCCGCATCGGCTCAGCCCGCCCGGCGCCGCCGCGCGCGCTCCTGGGCGAGCCCGGAGCGACCGGCGGCCGAGGCCAGGATCGCCCCGATCAGCGCGTCGTAGCCGAGCCCGGCGAGGCCCGCCAGGATGGGCAGGTCGGAATGGGTCGGGTGCAGGCCGGCCAGGGGGTTGACCTCGAGGAAGTGGGGCCGGCCGGAGGCGTCGCTCCGGAGATCGACCCGGCCGGCGTCGCGGCACTCGAGGGCGCGGTAGCAGGCGAGCGCCAGATCGGCCGCGGCCGCGGCTTCCGGATCGTCGACCAGGTGGTAGCGGACCAGCTCCTCGCAGCGCTCCTTGTTGGTGTAGGAGTAGACGCCGGGCTCGGCGCCGGGCAGGAGCTCGACCTCGAGCGTGCCGATCACCCGCGCCGCGGCGCCGGTGCCGAGGATGCCGACCGTGAACTCGCGCCCGGGCAGGAAGGTCTCGACCAGCACCGGTTGGGCGAAGCGGGCGAGGAGTGCCCGGCAGCGCCGCTCGAGCTCCCTGCGCGAGCGGACGAGCGAGGCCGGGCCGACACCCTTGCCGGTGCCCTCGGCCACCGGCTTGACGAACAGCGGGAAGGGCAGGTCGACGGCGGCGAGGTCGGCAGCCTGCTCGACGAGCGCGAAGGGGGCGGTGGCGAGGCCGTGGTCGCGCACCAGCCGCTTGGCCACCGCCTTGTCGAGGGTTGCGGCCATCACCAGCGGGTCGGCGAAGGTGTAGGGCTGGTCGAAGGCCTCGAGCAGCGCCGGCACCTGCGCCTCGCGGGAACGCCCGGCCACACCTTCGCAGATGTTGAAGACGAGGTCCCAGCGCGCGCCCCGCACGAGGCGCCCGGCGAGTGCGCGCACGTGGCCGATCCGCTCGACCCGGTGGCCGAGACGGAGGAGCGCCGCCTCGAGCAGGGCGATCGTCTCGGCGCTGTCGAACTCGGCCACCTGCTCCTCGCCGAAGCCGAGCGCCCGGTACTCGTCGCGCAGATCGTAGGCGAGGCCGATCAGCACGAGGGCGCCCTCCCCTCGCCGAGCGACCGGCCGACCCGGCCGCCCGGGTCGCGGTAGCGGAACAGCCGGCCCTCGTAGTTGCGCAGGAGCAGGTCGTCGCCGTCGCGGCCGACCAGGTAGTCGGGCAGGAGCGGGATCTTGCCGCCGCCGCCGGGGGCGTCGATCACGTAGGTCGGGACCGCGTAGCCGGAGGTGTGGCCACGCAGGCCCTCGATGATCTCGAGGCCCTTCTCGACCGGGGTGCGGAAGTGCGCCGAGCCGGTGATCGGGTCGCACTGGTAGAGATAGTAGGGCCGCACGCGGTTGCGCAGCAGGCCGTGGAAGAGCGCCGCCAGCGTCGCGACCTCGTCGTTGACGCCCTTGAGCAGCACGGTCTGCGAGCCGAGCGGCACGCCGGCATCGGCCAGCCGGCCGCAGGCCTCGGCGACCTCGGGGGTGAGCTCCCGCGGGTGGGTGAAGTGCAGGCTCATCCAGATCGGGCGGTGGCGGCGCAGCACGGCGATCAGGCCGCGGGTGACGCGCTGCGGGAGCACCACCGGCACCTTGGAGCCGATGCGCACGAACTCGACGTGGCGGATGCGCGCGAGCCGGCCCAAGAGCCAGTCGAGCTTGTCGTCGCCGAGGGTCAAGGGATCGCCGCCCGAGATCAGCACGTCGCGGATCGAGGGCGTCGCCTCGATGTAGGCGAGCGCCTGCTCCCACTGGGCGTAGGCGAAGTGGTACTCGCCGCCGGTCTCACCGACCATCCGCGAGCGGGTGCAGTAGCGGCAGTAGGTCGAGCAGAAGCCGGTCGCGAGGAACAGCACCCGGTCGGGATAGCGGTGCACGAGGCCGGGGACGGCCGCATCGTGGTCCTCGCCCAAGGGATCGTCGGCCTCGCCGGGCGAATGGATGTACTCGTCGCCGACCGGGACGTGCGTGCGGCGCAGCGGCTCCGCCGGATCCTCGCGGCCCATCAGGCCGGCATAGTAGGGCGTGATCCCCACGGGCAGGGCGCCCTGGTGGCGGCGCACGGCGGCGCGCTCGTCCTCGCTCAAGACGAAGGCGCGCTCGAGCTGGGCCAGCGTGCGCAGGCGATTGCGCGCCTGCCAGCGCCAGTCGTCCCACTCCGCCCGGCTCGCCTCGGGGAAGACGCGGCGCCTGAAGGCGAGGCTCTGCGGCCCCATCGGAAACGATACGCGCCGCCCCGGCCGGGCCGCCACGGGCGGGGCACCGGGCGGCGA
>JBBIIE010000154.1:0-8585 GCA_037446605.1 Geminicoccaceae bacterium
CCGGCTGCCGGCGCGCGCGCCGGCCGACCCGGCGGCGGAGCGGGCGCTGCCCCGGTTCGGGCGTGGCCGGCTCGATCTGCGGGCGCGCCGGGCGATCGACGATCTGGGCCGCCGACGATCTGGGCCGCCGACGATCTGGGCCGCGAGGTCCCGCTCACGCCGATGGAGGTCGACCTGCTCGCGGTGTTCGCGCGCCATCCGCGCCAGGTGCTCTCGCGCGAGCGGCTGGTACGGCTGGCGCACGACCGCGAGCTGGACGCGTTCGACCGCAGCGTCGACATCCGCATGACGCGGCTGCGCCGGAAGCTCGAGCCGGACCCGGCGCGGCCGCGCTGGCTGCTGACCGTGCGCGGCGAGGGCTATCGCTGGGAGCCCGCCCCGGAGGGCTGAGCTCGGGCGAGCTCGTCGAGCAGGGCCCGGGCGTCGATCGGGTCGGGGGTGTCGAAGCCCGCGGTGAACCGGGCGTGGAGCAGGTCGTGGGCCCGCCGTGCCCGGCGAACGAACTTCAGAGGGGCGCTTCGTCCCCTCCTCGGCGAGCCCCGCGGACTTCAGCCGTCCGGACGAATTCCTCGAGGACCTCACAGAACTCGTCCGGAGCCGTGAACATCGGCAGATGACCCCTTCCCTCGAACCCGTAGAGGAGTGCGCCCGGAATTCGACCGGCGACCAACTCGGCGCCGGCGAACGAACAGAGGCGATCCTCGCGTCCGTGGGCGACGAGGGTCGGCACCCGAAGACTCCCCAAAAGCGGCACGACGTTCATGTGGGGGTCGGGATCGAAGAAGCTCAGGATCGTTTCTTCGGGCAATCTCAAGGAGCGCTCGATCGCGAGGCGGCGCTGTTCGCCGACGTCGGGCTCGGTGTAGACGTGGTCCATCTGGATACGCACGAGCGCCTCGGTGTCCTCGCTGGAGTAGGCAATCCGCCGACGCGCGAGATACTCCTCGTTGAAGTAGCTCCGATCTCCGCTCCCGGCTCCGACCGGGGGCATCCCGACCAGGACGAGGGCGGAGAACAGCTCGGGACGGGCGCTCGCCGCGCGGACCAACACGTTCGATCCGCGCGAGATGCCGACCCCGATCATCGGCGACCCGCCGACACTCTCGATCACCGCCAGCAAGTCGAGAGCGTGTTGGTCCACGCCGTAGGGCCTGACCAGCGCATCCGAGCGGCCGGCACCTCTGCGATCGTACGTGACGACCCTGAACTCCTGACACAGTCGTTCGAGGAGCGGATGGAACGGCGCGGTGCCGTAAACGAGCGCGGAGACGAAGATGACCGTCGGATCACCCGCACCGTGGACGAGATACGCCAACCCGGCTCCGCCTCGCTCGGCGCGTCCGAACCGGTGAAGCTTGTTGCGGGCGAAGGCTCGCTCGGCGGGATCCCCGCTTAGTGCGAGCGCCATCTCGTAGCGCCTGTTGGCTTCGTCGAGATCCTCGGCGAGGCTGGCGAGATCGCCCAGCCCGAGAAGAGCCGACCGGTGGACGCGCCGCGAACGCTCGTCGTCCGCCGCCGCACCGTCGTGCGAGGCTTCGCCGGCAGGCCTCGTAGTGGCGTCTCGCCTCTTCGCCGGCATGTCGAGCGCGGGCCAGCTCGGCCGCAGCGAGCCATTTGCAGGCGGCGTCGGCCGGCCTCCCACCCTCGGCCAGGTGGTGCGCCAGCACCTCCGGTGCGGCATCGGGGCGGGCTTCGAGGGCGTCCGCGATGCGCCCGTGGATCACCCGCCGGCGGCTCTCGAGGAGGCTCTCGTAGGCGGCGTCGCGGACCAGGGCGTGCTTGAAGCGGTAGGCGGCCTCGGCACCGCCGCCCCGGCGCCAGACCAGCCCGGCCGCCACGAGCGCGTCGAGGCCGGTGGCCAGATCGGCCGGATCGAGGTCGGCGACCGCCTCGAGCAGCGCCCGCTCGAAGTCGCGGCCGAGGCAGGCCGCGATCTGCGCCACCGCCT
This sequence comes from Geminicoccaceae bacterium, assembly GCA_037446605.1. Lineage (GTDB taxonomy): Bacteria > Pseudomonadota > Alphaproteobacteria > Geminicoccales > Geminicoccaceae > JANXAZ01. The sequence goes on from JBBIIE010000154.1 coordinate 1,949, forward strand.
TCATGCGCGGCTCGCGGTCGAGACGCGCCAGGAGCGTGTCCTGCAGGGTCGCCGGCACGCCCGTGCCGCGCCCGGCCGGGGCCGCCTCGAGCACCGCCTTGGTCAGCTCCTCGACGAACAGCGGCACCCCGTCGGTGCGCGCGACGATCTCGGCGCGGCCCTCGGCCGCCAGCCCCCGCCGCCCCACCAGCCCGTCGACGATCGCCTCGACCGCGCCGCGGCCGAGCCGGCCCAGGGTCAGCCGCGCCACCCCGGGCAGCGCGCCGAGCGCCGCCTCGCCCTCGGGCCGTGCGGTCACCACCACCAGCACCCGCGCCTCGGCGATCGAGGCGAGCGCCGCCCGCACGAGCTCGAGGGTGGTCGGATCGAACCAGTGCGCATCCTCCAGGAGCACCAGCACCGGGGCATGCGCGGCCGGGTCGAGGAGCTGGTCGAGCAGCGCCCGCAGCGTCCGCCGCCGCCGCTCCTGCGCGTCGAGGGCGGCGAGCGCCTGCGGCTCGCCGGTAATGCCGAGCAGCCCCGCCAGCAGCTCCAGCCGCTCGCCCGCCGCCACCACCTGGGCGAGCTTGGCGCGGCGCGTCGCCGCCGCGTCGCCGGGCTCGATCCGCGCCGCCAGGGCGAGCTGCTGGGCGACCGGCCACAAGGGGCTGTCGGCGTGGAACGGCGAGCCCTGGCAGAGCAGCACCGTCGGCCGGTCGGGCAGCACCGCTTCCCGGAGCGCGCGGATCAGCCTGGACTTGCCGATCCCGGCCTCGCCCACCACCAGCACCGCACGGCCCTCGCCGGCCAGCGCCTCGCGCCACTGCCCGAGCAGGAGGCCGAGCTCGCCGTCGCGCCCGACCAGCGGCAGCACCCCCTCGCCGCGATGCGAGGCGAACCGGCTCTCGACCGCCCGCTCGCCCCGCACACGGAAGGCTTCGACCGGCCCGGCGAAGCCCTCGAGGGTGCGCGGCTCCAGGCTCTCGAGCGAGAAGGCCGAACCGAGCAGCCGCCGGGTCGCCTCGGCGACCACCACCTCGCCCGGCGCCGCGAGCTGCTGCAGCCGCGCCGCCAGGTTCGGCGTCTCGCCGACCACCGCCTCCTCCTGCGCCGCCCCCTCGCCGACCGGATCGCCCACCACCACGAGCCCGCTGGCGATCCCGACCCGGCAGGCGAGCGGCGCACCCGCGGGCGTGGCGAGACCGGCCACGCGGGCGACGATCGCGAGCCCGGCCCGCACCGCCCGCTCGGCCTCGTCCTCCAGCGCCTCGGGCCAGCCGAACCAGACCAGCACCCCGTCGCCCATGAGCTTGGCGAGGAAGCCGCCGAGCCGCGCCACCTCGCCGCCGACCGCGGCCTGAAAGGCCTTCAGGACCTCGCCCGTCTCCTCCGGATCGAGCCGCGCCGCGAGCGCGGTCGAGCCCACCAGATCGGCGAACAGCACCGTCAACTGCCGCCGCTCGGCCGAGCGCGGGCGCGCCGGGGTGGCCACGGCCGACGTTACCGGCGGCACCGCCTCGCGCAGCGCGGCGATGGCATCCAGGAGCCGGCGCCGGTCGCCGACCGTGGCCACGCCCAGCTCCTTGAGGTCGTCGGCGGTCAGCCGCGGCAGGACGGTCGCGTCGACCGCGTTGTCGGCGAAGGCCCGGGCGTATCTGCCGAGGCCCAGGCTGTCGAGCCAGGCCGCAACGTCCATGCGCCGCCTCCCCGGCGTCGCGTGCGAGGTGCGAGGCTACGCCCCACCCGCCGGGCGCGCAACCGTGGCCCGGGCGGTCAGCCGGGCGTGCCGCGCAGGCGGGCGAACAGCTCGGCGTTCGGGCAGAAGGTGCGGGCCTCGCCGGGGTCGGCCGGGCGGGCGAGCCAGTCCCGGCAGCGGCGCACCGCGCGGCACTCGTAGCAGCGCCGGTCGGCCGCCACGAGCTCGGGCCAGGCCCGGGCGACCGCCCGCACCGGCTCGACCCCCTGGCGCTCCAGCATCCGCGCCATGAGCTGGCGGTGCGCGGCGTTGCCCGGGAAGGGCCGCAACAGGTCGGCGCGTTCCAGACCGGCGCGGCCGAGCGCGTGGTCGAGCCCCTCCGCGCTGGTCCAGGCGAGCGGTACGGTGAGCGGCCAGAACGGCCGGCGCGCCAGTCGCTCCGGGGCGCGGCGCCGGATGCAGGCCTCGAGGACCTCAAGGTAGCGGGCGATCGCCGCCTGCGGGGTGAAGCGCTCGGCCGAAGCGGCGAGGCGGGCACGATCGACCGGCGCGTCGAGGGCCTCGGCCATGGCCCGGGCGAGCGCGCGCGCGTCGCCGACCGGGACGAGCCGGCCGAGCCGGCCGCCCTCGAGGATCTCGGAGGGCCCGCTCGGGCAGTCGGTGGCGACCACCGGGCAGCCGCAGGCGAGCGCCTCGATCAGGACGCCGGGGAGCCCCTCCCAGCGCGAGGAGAGGACGAACAGGGCGGCGCGCCGCATCCACGGCAGCGGGTTGTCGACATGGCCCGGCAACAGCACGTCGGCGCCGAGATCGTAGCGCGCGACCAGCGCCTCGAGCGCCACGCGGCCGGGCCCGTCGCCGAGCACCACGAGGCGCGCCGGGCGGCGGGCGCGCAGCCGGCGGAAGGCGCGGATCAGCGTCGGGAAGTCCTTCTGGAACGTCATCCGCCCGGCCGCCAGGATCACCGGCGGGCCGCCCGGCGCCAGCCAGGGATGGTCGAGCGGTGCCTCCATGCGGCGGCGCAGGGTGCGGGTGACGACCGGGTTGTGGACCACCTCGATCCGCGCGCGCGGGACGCCGGTGGCCCGCGCGAGCTCGCGCGCCACGCCCTCGGAGACCGCGACGATCGCGTCGGCACGCGGGTAGAAGCGACGGGCGAGCCAGCGCAGGTAGAGGCGGATCAGCCGCTGCAGCGGCGGGAACGCCTCGACATTGCCGGTCGGATGGTTGCTGGCCCGCAGCACCAGGGCGAGCGGTGAGCGGGCCAGCCGCCAGGCGGCCACCGCCACGAGGTTGACGTGCGAGGCGGCCGACAGGAGCGCATCCGGCTGCTCGCGGCGCAGGTAGCGGGCGAGCGCCGGCACGGCGAGCGCGGTGATCAGGCCACGCTGCGTGGTCAGCCGGCGGATGCGGACGTGCAGGCCGCGACCGCCTTCGTCGAGGGGCACGAGGCGGACCCGCGGCGAGAGGTCCTGCACGAGCCCGTCCAGGCTGCGCACGACGACCAGGTCGACGCGGTGCCCGGCAGCGGCGAAGCCGTTGGCGAGGGTGACGGTGCGGCGCTGCGCGCCGCCGCCGGTCAAGGCGTAGATGAAGACCGCCAGATGCTTGCTCGGCGTGCGCGGCACACCCGCGACGAGCTCGGCCTCGTCGAACTCGGCCTCGCGCTCGGCGGCCGGCCCGCCGGCGAGCTCAGCCGCGTCCATGCGCATCCTCCGGCACGAGCAGCGCCAGGTAGCGTTCGGCCGCGCGGTCGACGCCGAACGAAGCGGCCGCGGCGCGCAGTCGGGCAGGATCGGGCGGGGCGGCGAGCGTGGCGAGCAGGGCCTCGGCCAGCGGCAGGGGCTTCCCGGGCTCCACCAGACGGCCGAGCCGGCCCGATCCGAGCAGCGCGCGCGGGGCCCCCGGGCAGTCGGTCGCGACCACCGGGCAGCCGACCGCCATGGCCTCGATCAACACGTTGCCGAAGCCCTCGTGGCGCGAGGTCAGCGCCAGCACCGCGGCATGCGCCATCCAGGCCTCGGGCTCGGAGACGAAACCCGGCATCAGGAGGTCGGGCTCGATCCCGAGCGTCCGGGCCCGGGCCGCGAGCGCCGCCCGTTCGGGGCCCTCGCCCAGGATCACGCACCGTGCCGGGCGGACCGCACGGAGCGCGGCGAAGGCCAGGAGCAGATCGGCGAAGGCCTTGTTCGGGTGCAGCCGACCGACCCCGAGCACCACCGGCGGGGCGCCGGGCTCCAGCCAGGGATGCGGCGGCGGGCGATCGCGCCCGGCCGCGGTCGCGGCGTCGACCACCGGGTTCGGGACCGTGGCGATCGTGGCGGGGTCGAGCCCGGCGGCGGCGGCGAGGTCGTCGGCCACGGCCGTGGAGACGGCGACGATCGCCGCGGCCGCGGGATAGGCGCGGGCGACCGCCGCCGGGTAGGCGCGCCGGAAGCGGCGGCGCGAGCTCCGCGCGACGACCGAGAGCGGGTTGTGCTCGCTGACCACGATCCGGGTCGCGACCCCGGCGAGGCGACGGGCCCAGAGGGCGGCGAGGTTGCACTGGGTGCCGAGGGAGAGCAGCGCCACCGGCCGCACCGCTCGCAGATAGGCCTCCAGCGCCGGCAGATGGCGGAGGATCGCGGGTCCGCCGAGGAACAGCGGCGCGTTGACCGCGAACCCCGCCGGATCGGCGAGGAGCGCCCGCAGCCGGCCGCCGAGATGCCCGGCCGGCCGCAGCGGGACGAGCCGGGCGGCCGCCGCGACCGCTGACCGCATCGGCCCTTCGGTCCCGGTCGCGAGCACGTCGACCGCGTGGCCGCGGGCCCGGAAGGCGGCGGCCAGACGGGCGACGTTGCGCTGCATCCCGCCGCCGTCGAGGGCGCGCACGAGGATCGCGAGCGTCGCCGGCATCCCCCTCCCCCGGCTCAGGCGGCCCGCCGCGAAACCGCCGCCGCGGCGCCCGCGATCCGGGTGAGGACGGTACGGTAGGCGTCGACGGCACGGTCGACCGACAGCTTCGCGACCCGCGCCGGGCCGGCCGTGGGATCGTGCGGCGCATCGAGCGTGGCTTCCATGGCGGCGGCCAGCGCCCGGACATCGCCCGGCGGCACCAGTCGGCCGAGCCGGCCGCCCAGGAGCAGATCGCGCGGTCCGTGCGGGCAGTCGGTGGCGACGATCCGGCAGCCGCAGGCGAGCGCCTCGGCGAGGACGTTGGAGAAGCCCTCGAAGCGCGAGGAGAGGACGAACAGCGACGCCCGCGCCATCCAGGCGAAGGGATTGGGCTCGAAACCGGGCAGGCGGAGGTCGGCTTCGACGCCCAGCCGCCGTGCCATCTCCTCGAGGCGGGCCCGCTCCGGCCCCTCGCCCAGGATCACGAGGCGTGCCGGGCGGCTCCGGCGCAGCTCGGCGAAGGCTTCGAGCAAGCTCGGAAAGTCCTTCTGCGGCCGCAGCTTGCCGACGGCGAGCAGGACCGGCGGGGCGTCGGGGACCAGCCAGGGATCCTCGAGCGGTGCGGCGGCGGCCGCGCGGATGGCGCCGAGGTCGACCGGGTTCGGGATCACTTCGATCCGCGCGCGGTCGAGGCCGAGGGTGTGCGAAGCGTCCTCGGCCACCCCCGTCGAGATCGCGACGAGGGCATCGGCGCGACGGTAGGCGCGGGCCAAGAGCCGCCGCAACAGGCCACCACCGGCCGGCAGCCGCGCGAGGATTTCGGAGACCGGCAGGTTGAGGACGAGGGCGAGCGGCACGCTCGCGCCCGACGCGGCCACGGCGCGCACCGCCGCGAGGTTGGCGGGCGTCGAGCTGGCGAGCAGCGCGTCGGGCGGGGCGGCGCGCAGCCGGGCGGCCAGCGTCGGCGCCGAGAGCGGCACCCAGAGGCCGCGTCGCCAGGCGAGCCCGGGCATCCGCCGCCAGGGATTGCCGAGCGGCACGACGGGTGCGCCGCGCGGGACGGCCGCACGGAACGGACCGCTCCCCGAAGCCACCACGATCTCGACAGGGTCGCCGCGCTCGAGCAGCCCGCGCGCCAGGGCCAGCATGCGCCGCTGTGTCCCGCCGCCCGCAAGATCGGAGAAGAAGAGGCTCACGCGCATGGCCGTCACTTTAGAATTATTCTAAGATTGGGCAGTGAGGAAGCTCGCCACCGGGGCCTCGTCTCGGGCAAGTCTGTGCGAGGCCGGACCCGTTCATGACCAGATGTGGACAGCTCGTCAAGAACCCGGCATGCTCGCGGCACCTGCGGCCGGTCCCCCGAGGCCGCCCGGAAGCCTCGACGGTGGCGGCGACCCGCGATCGACCCGGACGACGCATCCTCGTGCACGCCGGCATGCTGCTCGGCAGCGGCTCGCTGGCGGGCGCGCTCGGCCTCGCGGCGACGGCGCTCGCGGCACGCGTGCTCGGGCCGAGCGAACTCGGCGCCCTGGCGCTCCTCCACGCCCTCGCGCTCACGGGTGCCGCGCTCGCCCGCTTCAACGGCTGGCAGGCCATCCTCCGCTACGGCCCGAGCTGCCTCGAGGAGGGGCGGACCGCCGACCTGCGCGCCCTCGTCCTCCTCCTGACCCTGCTCGATCTGGCGGCGGGCGTCCTGGTGTTCGCCTCGCTCCAGGCGGCGCTGCCCGGGCTCGCCCCGCTGATCGGCCTGCCCGAGGCGGCACTGCCCCTGGCGCGCTGGTACCTGATCCTGGTCCTGATCGCCCAGAGCGGAACGGCCGCCGGGATTCTGCGGCTGCTCGACCGGTTCGACCTCGTGGCGCTCCTGCGCCCGACCGGCGCCCTCGCCCGGCTCCTGGGTGTGGCCTGGGTCTGGCTCGCCGGCGGCGGGCTCGCCGGTGTGGCCGCGGTCTGGCTGCTGGCGGCACTGCTCGAGGCGGGTGCACTCGCCGCCGCCGCCGCGGCGGTGATGGCCCGGGCCCGGCTCCTGACCGGCCCACGGCCGCGCCTGCTGGGCCTCGCCCGCGCCCATCCCGGGCTCTGGCGCGT
>JBBIIE010000155.1:0-8557 GCA_037446605.1 Geminicoccaceae bacterium
CTTGGCGTGGATGTCGCTGTTGAGCCCCGAGGCGTCGATCGCGGCACCGTCGATGGCCGCGGCCGACCAGCTCTGCGCGAGCGCCTGCTCCAGCGCGGTGGCGCGGAACACGCAGGGTGCCGCCCCGGTCACCGCCACGCGCACGCCGCCCGCGGTCCTGGCGAGGAACACGCCCACGATCGCGTAGCGGCTGGCCGGGTTCGGGAACTTGGCGTAGGCCGCCTTCTCGGGCTTGGGGAAGTGCACGGCAGTGACGATCTCGTCCGCCTCGAGCGCCGTCTCGAACATGCCGGTGAAGAAGGCGTCGGCGGCGATCGAGCGGTTCTTGCTGGTGCGCACCTGCGCGTTCAGTCCCACGACCGCGCCCGGATAGTCGGCGGCCGGGTCGTTGTTGGCGATCGAGCCGCCGAGCGTGCCGCGGTTGCGCACCTGCGGGTCGCCGATCCCCTCGGCGAGCGCCGCCAGGGCCGGGATCAGACGCTTGACCAGGGCGGAGCCGGCCACCTCGGCGTGCCGGGTCATCGCACCGATGGTGACCCCGCCGGCCTCCTCCCTGATCCCGCGCAGCTCGCCGATGCCGGACAGATCGATCACGTCGGAGGGCTGGGCCAGGCGCTGCTTCAGGGTCGGGATGTAGGTCTGGCCGCCGGCGAGCAGCTTGCCGTCGGGATGGGCGGCCAGGAGCCGCGCCGCCTCGGCGAGCGAGCTCGGGCGATGATAGTCGAAGGCGTACATCCGATCCTCCCCTTACTCGGCCGCCCTGGCCATCGGCCGACGCTGCAGCGCCCGCCACACCCGCTCGGGCGTGGCCGGCATCTCGACCCGCGTGCCGATGGCATCGGTGATGGCGTTGATGACCGCGGCCGGCGCGCCGATCGCCCCGGCCTCGCCGCAGCCCTTCACCCCGAGCGAGTTCGAGGTGCAGGCGGTGCCGCGCGAGGTCACCACCTCGAAGGACGGCACGTCGTCCGCCCGCGGCATGCAGTAGTCCATGTAGGAGCCGGTCAGGAGCTGGCCGCTGCCGTCGTAGCGGGCACCCTCGAGCAGCGCCTGGCCGATGCCCTGGACCAGCCCGCCATGGACCTGACCCTCGACGATCATCGGGTTGACGACGTTGCCGAAATCGTCGACCGCCACGAACTTGGCGATGTCCACCTCGCCGGTCTGCGGATCGACCTCGACCTCGCAGACATAGGTCCCGGCCGGGAAGGTGAAGTTCGGCGGGTCGAAGAACGCACCCTCCTCCATCCCCGGCTCGAGCCCAGCCGGATAGTTGTGCGGCACGTAGGCCGCGAAGACGACTTCACCGATCGTCTTGGCCTTGTCGGTGCCGGCCACGGTGAACTTGCCGTCCTTGAACTCGATGTCGGCCTCGGACGCCTCGAGCAGATGGGCGGCGATCTTCTTGCCCTTGGCGATGATCTTGTCGCACGCCTTGACGAGCGCCTCACCGCCCACGGCGAGCGAGCGCGAGCCGTAGGTGCCCATGCCCACGGGCGTCTTCTCGGTGTCGCCGTGGATCACCTCGACGTCCTCGTAGGCCACACCCAGCTTCTCCGCGACGAGCTGGGAGAAGGTCGTCTCGTGGCCCTGGCCGTGGGTGTGCGTGCCGGTCAGCACCTGCACCTTGCCGGTGTGGGTGAAGCGCACCTTGGCGCTCTCCCACAGGCCCACGCCCGCACCGAGCGAGCCCACCACCGCCGAGGGTGCTATGCCGCAGGCCTCGATGTAGCAGGACACCCCGATGCCGCGCAGCTTGCCGTTGCGCTCGCTCTGCGCCCGCCGGCCGGCGAAGCCGGCATAGTCGACGAGCTTCAACGCCTCGTCCAGGCAGGTGGCGTAGTCGCCCGTGTCGTAGACGAGCGCCACCGGCGTCTGGTAGGGGAAGGCGCTCTTGGGGATGAAGTTCCTGCGGCGGATCTCGGCCGGATCCATGCGCATCTCGCGCGCCGCCTGGTCGATCAGCGTCTCGATCAGGAAGCTCGCCTCCGGCCGTCCGGCGCCGCGATACGCGTCGACCGGTGCCGTGTTCGTGTAGTAGGCCTGCACGTCGCAGTAGATGGCGGGCGTCCTGTACTGACCGGCGAGCAACGTCGCGTAGAGATACGTCGGGATGCACGAGCTGAAGGTGCTCATGTACCCGCCGAGATTGGCCTTGGTGTTGACGCGCAGGGCGAGGAAGTTGCCGTCCGCGTCCATGGCGAGCTCGGCGCGGCTGACATGGTCGCGGCCGTGCGCATCGGTGAGGAAGCTCTCGGAGCGCTCGGCGACCCACTTGACCGGCCGGCCGCCGACCTTCTTCGAGGCCCAGAGGACGACGCACTCCTCGCCGTAGATGAAGATCTTCGAGCCGAAGCCGCCGCCCACGTCGGGCGCCACCACGCGCAGCTTGTGCTCGGGGGCCACGCCGATGAAGGCGGAGATCACGAGCCGGTGGACGTGCGGGTTCTGGCTCGTGAGATAGAGCGTGTAGGCGTCCTGGCCGGGATCGAAGTGGCCGATCGCGGCGCGCGGCTCCATGGCGTTCGGCACGAGCCGGTTGTTGACGAGCTCCATCCGGGTGACGTGGTGGGCCCGGGCGAACGCCGCATCGACCGCGGCCTTGTCGCCGAGCTCCCAGTCGTAGCAGAGATTGTTCGCGACCTCGTCGTGGACGAGCGCCGGCGCGTCGTGGGCGTGGGCCAGATCGACCACCGCCGGCAGCTCCTCGTACTCGACGGCGAGCGCCTCGGCCGCGTCCCTGGCCTGGGCGAGCGTCTCGGCGACCACCACGGCGACCCGGTCGCCGACGTAGCGCACCTTGCCCTGCGCCAGGAGCGGGTGCGGCCCCATCTTCATGGGGCTGCCGTCCTTGGACTTGACGAGCCAGCCGCAGATCAGGTTGCCGAGCTTGTCGGCGGCGACGTCCTCGCCGGTGAGCACCGCGAGCACGCCCGGCATCGCGAGCGCCGGGCCCTTGTCGATCCGCTGGATCCTGGCGTGCGCGTGCGGCGAGCGCACGAACACCGCGTGCACCTGGCCCGGCTGGTTGATGTCGTCGGTGTAGCGGCCGCGGCCGGTGATGAAGCGCAGGTCCTCCTTCCTCGGGACGCGCGCGCCGATGCCCTTCTCGACCATCCTCGCCTCCTCCCGCTCCCCCGGACCTACTCGGCGGCCCTGGCCATGCCGCGCATCGCCTGCGCCGCCGCCAGGATCGACTTCACGATGTTGTGGTAGCCGGTGCAGCGGCAGAGATTGCCCTCGAGCCACTCGCGCACCTCGTGCTCGGAGGGATCGGGGTTGCGCTGCAGGAGGTCCGCCGCGCTCATGATCATGCCCGGCGTGCAGAAGCCGCACTGCAGGCCGTGGTTCTCGTGGAAGGCCCGCTGCAGGGGGTGCAGCTCGCCGCCCTGCGCCAGCCCCTCGATCGTGGTCACCGAGGCGCCCTCGACCTGCACCGCGAGCAGCGTGCAGGCCTTGGCCGAGGCGCCGTCGACGTGCACCACGCAGCAGCCGCACTGGCTCGTGTCGCAGCCCACGTGCGTGCCGGTGAGACCCAGCTGGTTGCGCAGGAACTCGACCAGGAGGGTGCGCGGCTCGACCTCGCCGCTCACCGCCTTGCCGTTGACCGTCATCGAGATCCGCATCGGCTGGAACCTCCCACCCCTCGTGGCCCGACAGGGACCGCGCCCGCAGCCTCGCCCGGGGCGCGCGCGATCCCGATGATCTTTTCGGCGGTCGGCAACCTAGGTTCCCGCCCGCCGAGCGTCAACGCGCACCCACCCCCGGTCTAGGACGCGAAGGTTGAGAAATCGTGAACGGCCGGCGCCGCTCAGCCACCGGCCAGCGCCCAGATCAGGATCACGAGCACCACGGCCGCGGCGACGATCCAGATCCAGGGGATGCCGGCGATCCCGGCCGGCGCCGGAGCGGGCGCGGGGGCCGGCGCGGGCGTGGGCGCCGGAGCCGCCGCCGAGGGAGCCGCGGCCGGTGCCGCGGCGGCGGCGAGCTCGGCGAACTTGCCGAAGAACTCGTCGGCCATCTTCTTGGCCGTGCCCTGGATCAGCCTGGAGCCGATCTGCGCGAGCTTGCCGCCGACCTCGGCCTTGGCCTCGTACCTGAGGATCGTGGCCGCGGGTCCGTCCTCGACGAGCTGGACGCGCGCCCCGCCCTTGGCGAAGCCGGCCACGCCGCCCGAGCCCTCGCCCGTGATCGTGTAGGCGGCGGGCGGGTCGAGGTCCTGGAGGCGCACCTTGCCCGCGAAGCTCGCCTGGACCGGCCCGACCTTGGCCTTGACCCTGGCCTCGAGGTCGGTGTCGGAGAGCCTGGTCAGGCTCTCGCAGCCCGGGATGGCGCGCTTGAGGACCTCCGGATCGTTGAGCATCTCCCAGACGCGCCACCGCGCCGCCGGGATCCGGTACTCCCCGGTCATGTCCATGGCCGCCCCCGCTCGCTGCGTCCCCGGCCCGAGCGTGTAGGAGCCCGCCCGCCGACGGGCAAGCAGCCGTTCGGTCGCGGCGCCCCTAGCCCCGCGCCCGGGCGCGGTCGACCAGGACCCGGGCGCACGCGTCCTGGATCGCTTCCGTGTCGATCCCCATCACCCGGTAGAGATCGGGAATGTCGGCCGACTGGCCGAAGCGGTCGACACCCAGCGCCTCGACCCGCTGGCCGCGCACCGCACCGAGCCAGGCGAGCGCGGCCGGGTGCCCGTCCTGCACCGTCACGAGCCCGGCATCGGCGGCGAGCGGGGCCAGGAGCCGGGCCGCCCAGGAGCCGGCGCCGCCCGCCCGCCAGCCGGCGAGCAGCCGGTCGGGCGAGGTCACGGCGAGCAGCCCCACCCCCGGCACCTCCTCGGCGAGGGCCGCCACCGCCGCCTGCGCCTCGGGTGCGACCGCGCCCGTGAACGCCACCGCGAGCTCGGCGCCCTGTGCCGGCTCGACCAGCCAGTAGCCGCCCTCCAGGATCGCCCGCTCGAGCGCCCCGTCCAGGCGCCGGTCGGGCTGCGGAATCGAGCGCGTCGAGAGCCGCAAGTAAACCGACCCGCCCGCCTCCTCCTGCAGGTGCGCGAAGGCCCAGCGCAGCACGACCTCGAGCTCGTCGGCGAAGGCCGGCTCCAGGTAGGAGAGCCCGGGCTGGCTCATCCCCACGAGCGGCGTGCCGATCGACTGGTGGGCGCCGCCCTCGGGGGCGAGCGTCACGCCCGAGGGCGTGGCCACCAGGAGGAAGCGGGCACCCTGGTAGCAGGCGTAGGTCAAGGCATCGAGGCCGCGGGCGATGAACGGGTCGTAGAGCGTGCCCACCGGCAGGAGTCGGGCGCCGAACAGCTCGTGGGAGAGGCCGAGGGCAGCGAGGTTCAAGAAGAGATTGTTCTCGGCGATGCCGAGCTCGACGTGCTGGCCCGTGCGGCTCTCGCGCCAGAGCGTGGGCGAGGTCACCTGCTCGGCGCGGAACACGTCCTCGTGCTCCTTGCGGTTGAAGACGTGGCGCCGGCTCACCCAGGCGGAAAGCCCGGTCGAGACCGTCACGTCGGGCGAGGTCGTCACGACCCGCTCGGCCAGGGGCAGATCCGAGCGGGCGAGCTCGCCCATGATCCGCCCGAACGCCTCCTGGGTCGAGGCCTGCACCGTGCGCCGCCCGGTGGGCAGCGAGGCCGGCACCGGCACGGGCGGGGCGGTGAACCGCTCGACCCGGCGTGCGTAGGGCACCTCGGCCAGGAACCGGCGCAAGGCCTCGCGATCGACCGCGAGCCCGGCCGCGGGCTCCCACTCCGCACCCTCGGGGATGCCGTGCGCCTCGCGCAGCGCCGCCATCTGCTCCTCGGTCATGAGGGCGGCGTGGCTGTCCTTGTGGCCCGCCATGGGCAGGCCGAAACCCTTGACCGTATAGGCGATGAAGCAGTGCGGCCGGTCGTCCGCCACGCCCTGGAAGGCCTCGAGCAGGGCCTCCAGATCGTGCCCGCCGAGATTGGTCATGAGCGCCGCGAGGGCGGCGTCGTCGTGCTCGTCGAGGATCCGGCGGATCGCCGGGTTGCGGCCGAGATCGCTCTCGAGATGCGCCCGCCAGGCGGCCCCGCCCTTGAAGCTCAGGGCGGCGTAGAGATCGTTCGGGCAGGCGTCGATCCACTCCCTGAGCGCCTCGCCGCCCGGCCGGGCGAAGGCCGCCTGCAGCTTCTTGCCGTACTTGATGGTGACGACGTTCCACCCCACGGTCGCGAAGAACTGCTCGATCTTGGCGAACAGCTTCTCCGGCACGACCCGGTCCAGGCTCTGGCGGTTGTAGTCGATCACCCACCAGAGGTTGCGGACGTCGTACTTCCAGCCCTCGAGCAGGGCCTCGAAGACGTTGCCCTCGTCGAGCTCGGCATCGCCCACGATGGCGACCATCCGCCCCAGGGGCAGACCCTCGGGTGCGAGCCCGCGCAGCCGGACATGGTCCTGGGCGAGCGAGGCGAACAGGGTCATGGCGGCACCCAGCCCGACCGAGCCCGTCGAGAAGTCGACGCCGGTCGCATCCTTGGTGCGCGAGGGGTAGGCCTGCGCGCCACCGAGTGCCCGGAACCGTTCCAGCCGCCCGCGGCTCTGCCGGCCCAGGAGATACATGGCGGCGTGGTAGATCGGGCTCGCGTGCGGCTTGACCGCGATCCGGTCACCCGGCCGCAGCACGTCGAAGAAGAGGGCGGTGACGATCGAGGCGACCGAGGCGCAGGAGGCCTGATGCCCACCCACCTTGAGCCGGTCGCGCGAGGGCCGGAGATGGTTGGCGTGGTGGATGGTCCAGGCCGAAAGCCAGAGGATCTTCCGCTCGATCGCGCGCAACAGATCGAGCTTCGCGGCCGCGCCGATCCCATCCGCCGCCTCGACCACCGCATGCCCGGCCATGATCGCCTCCAGCCCTCGCTCCGAGGCCATGTAGAGGCTCGCAGCCGGCCGGCCAATCGCCGCCCGTGGAACGCCGCTCCGCGCCGCGCGCCGCGCTGCCCGCCCGGCCCCGGATGGCTGGCATGCCCGGGGCCGAGGCGGCGGCCGTTCAATCCGCCGCGGGCCGGTGCTACCCGGGTGCTGCGGGACGGGCGGAGGGGACCATGGCCGAGCCGGTGGGCGAGCCGTCGGGGATCGAGGTCGGCGAGGCGGAGCGGGCAACCGCGCGCACGCTCGCCGAGCTGCTGCGCCGGGCAACGGCCGATCTGCCCTTCGGGCTCGAGCCGCAGGACCTCCTCCGGGCGCTGGAGCGGCTGGCCGAGCCCGAGCCGGCCCTGGGAGAGCAGCCTTGAGCGCGCTGTTGGAGCTGCCACTCGCCGAGCTCGCCGCGAAGCTGCGGACGGGCGAGGTGACCGCGCGGGCCGCCACCGAGGCCGCGCTCGCGGCGCTCGACACGCGCGGCCGGCGGCTCGGCGCCGTGGCACGCCTGTGGCCGGGGACGGCGCTCGCCCGCGCCGAGGCGCTCGACCGGGCGCGCGCGCATGGCCGCATCCTCGGCCCGCTGCACGGCGTGCCGCTCGCCCACAAGGACATGTTCGACCGCGCGGGCGAGCTCTCCGAGTGGGGGACGAAGATCCACCGCGGCCGGGTGGCCGCACGGACCGCGACCGTGATCGCCCGGCTCGATGCCGCCGGCGCGATCGACCTCGGTCGGCTCGCCATGGTCGAGTTCGCCCTCGGCGTGACCGGCCACAACGCGCACACCGGCCATCCCCGCAACCCCTGGGACCCGAGCCGGGTGACGGGCGGGTCGACCAGCGGTGGGGCGGCCGCGGTCGCAGCACGCCTCGTGCCGGGCACGCTCGGCTCGGACACCGGCGGCTCGATCCGCGTGCCGGCCGCACTCTGCGGCATCGTCGGCATCAAGCCGACCTATGGCCGGGTCGGCCGCGCCGCGGCCATGCCGCTCTCCTTCTCCCTCGACCACATCGGCCCCCTGGCCCGGACCGCCCTCGACTGCGCCCTCCTCCTGGAGGCGATCGCCGGCCCCGATCCGCTCGACCGCACCACGAGCCAGCGGCCCGTCGGGTCGCTCGCGGCGGCGATCGACGCGGGTGTCCAGGGCCTGCGCATCGGCTTCGCCCGCGGCGGGCTCGAGGTCGCACCCGAGGCCGGGATCGCCGCCCTCGAGCGCGACGCGATGGCCACCTTCCGCGAGCTCGGTGCCCGGGTCCACGAGCAGCCGATCCCACCGCTCGCCCCGATCAACGCCGCGCGGCGGATCGTGCTCATGGCCGAGTGCGCCGCCCTGCACCGCGAGCTCGTGCGCACGCGGCGCGCCGACTACAACCCGGAGACGCTGGCCCGCATGCTGCCGGGCTTCGCGCTCGGCGCGGCCGACTATCTGCGCGCCCAGGCGCTCCGCGTGCCGCTGCTCGAGCGCTTCGTGGCCGAGGTGTTCCGGGCCTGCGACCTCCTGGCCCTGCCGACCAGCCCTGTCGCCACGCCCACCCTGGCCGAGACCGCGACCGGCGCCGATGCCCGCTTCGTCGCGATCTCCAACGCCATGGGCTCGGCCATCGGCTTCGCCAACTATCTGGGCCTGCCGGCGCTCTCGGTGCCCATGGGCTTCGATGCGAACGGCATGCCGTTCGCATCGA
>JBBIIE010000156.1:0-8438 GCA_037446605.1 Geminicoccaceae bacterium
GCTCGAGGCGGCCCGCGACAACCGCGCGACGGAATGCTAGCAGGATCCGACCCGACCCCACGGAGGAACCGCATGTCAGGGACCTTGACCCGTCGGCTGGCCGCGGCGCTGCTCGCCGGCTCGCTCCTGTCCGGTGCCGCCGCCGCGGCCGAGCTCCGCATCGGCCTGCAGGAGGACCCCGACAGGCTCGATCCCACCCTGGCACGCACCTATGTCGGGCGGATCGTCTTCGCGGCGCTCTGCGACAAGCTCGTCGACATCACCCCGCAGCTCGACTACGCGCCGCAGCTCGCGACCTCGTGGAGCCTCTCGGACGACGGCCGCGTGCTCACCTTCCAGCTCCGCCCGGGGGTGCTGTTCCACGACGGCACGCCCATGGACGCGGCCGCCGTGGTGGCGAGCCTGGAGCGGCACCGGACGATGAAGGGCTCGAACCGGGCGAGCGAGATCCGCCCGGTGCAGAAGGTCACCGCCACCGGACCGCTCGAGGTCCGGTTGGAGCTCGTCGAGCCCTTCGCGCCGCTCCTGGCGCAGCTCAGCGACCGCGCCGGCATGATCCTCTCGCCCGCAGCACTCGCCAAGGCCGAGGCGCAGGGTCGGGAGTTCGCGCTCGAGCCGGTCTGCGCCGGGCCGTTCCGCTTCAAGGAGCGGGTGGCGCAGGACCGGATCGTGCTCGACCGCTTCGACGGCTACTGGGACAAGGAGCGGATCCGGCTCGACCGGGTCACCTTCCTGCCGATCCCCGACCAGAGCGTGCGCCTCGCCAACCTGCAGTCGGGCGACCTCGATCTGATCGAGCGCGTGGCGCCGCAGGACCTCGACACGGTCCGCAAGGACGCCCGCCTCGTACTCGCCACGATCGGCTCGCAGGGCTACCAGGGCATCACCTTCAACCTCGGCAACGGCCCCCGCGCGCAGACCCCGATCGGCCAGAAGCGCGAGCTGCGCGAGGCCTTCGAGCTGGCGCTCGACCGCCAGGTCCTGAACGAGGTCGCCTTCCAGGGCGCGCATCTCGTCGGCAACCAGCCGGTGAGCCCGGAGAACCCGTTCTACGCCAAGGAGGTGCCGATCCCGGCCCGGGACGTGGCGCGGGCCCGCAAGATCCTGGCCGACGCCGGCCACCCCAGGGTCGCGGTCGAGCTCATGATCCCCAACAACCCGGAGGCGCAGCGGGTCGGCGAGATCGTCCAGGCGATGACCGGGGAGGCCGGCTTCGACGTCAAGCTGCTCGCGATCGAGTTCGCCGCCGCCCTGGACCGCCAGACCAAGGGCGATTTCGAGGCCTTCCTGATCGGCTGGTCGGGGCGCACCGACCCGGACGGCAACATCCACGTGTTCACCGAGTCCAAGGGCGCGCTGAACGACGGCAAGTACGCCGATCCGGAGGTCGACCGGCTCCTGAACGAGGCCCGTCGGGTGGGCGATCCGGCCGCGCGCAAGGCCCTCTACGCGCGCGCCGCGGCGATCTATGTCGGCCGCGACCGGCCGCGCATCTACCTCTACCACCAGCGCTGGCTGTACGCCCACAACAAGGCTGTCCAGGGCTTCGTGCCCTATCCGGACGGGCTCATCCGCCTGCAGGGCGTCACCAAGGGCTGAGCCCGGCCGGGCGGGGAGCGGCGCGTGCTGCGGGCGATCCTCGGGCGCCTGCTCGTGGCGCTGCCGACCATGCTGCTCGTGACGCTCCTGGTCTTCTCCCTCCAGCTCCTCCTCCCCGGCGATCCGGCGCTGGCGCTCGCCGGGGAGGAGCGCGATCCCGAGGCGATCGCCCAGATCCGCGCCCAGCACCATCTCGACCGGCCGATCCCGGTCCAGTACCTGATCTGGCTCGCCGGCCTCCTGCGCGGCGATCTCGGCACCTCGCTCAAGACCGGCCTGCCGGTGGCCGAGCTCATCGCCTCGAAGCTGCCGGTCACCATCGAGCTCGCGATCCTCTCGATGCTCGTGGCGGTGGCGGTCGGCATCCCGGCGGGGGTGGTGGCGGCCGTGCGCAAGGGCACCGCCGCCGACGCCGCCGCCAACATCGTGGCGCTCGCCGGCATCTCGATCCCCAATTTCTGGCTCGGCATCATGCTCATCCTCCTGGTCTCGGTGCGCTGGGGCCTCCTGCCCGCCTCGGGCTACACGAGCCCGTTCGAGGACCCGCTGCGCAACCTGCAGACCATGCTCATGCCGGCCGTCGTGCTGGGCACCGGCATCGCCGCGGTGATGATGCGGCACACCCGCTCGGCCATGCTCACCGCCCTGCGCCAGGACTATGTGCGCACCGCCCGCGCCGGCGGCCTGCCCGAGCGGGTGGTGGTGCTGCGCCACGCGCTCCGCAACGCGCTCCTGCCGGTGGTCACGCTCGGCACGCTCGAGCTCGGCACGCTCCTCTCCGGCGCCGTGCTGACCGAGCAGGTCTTCACCATCCCGGGCTTCGGCAAGCTCGTGGTGGATGCCGTCTTCACCCGCGACTACCCGGTCGTCCAGGGCGTCGTGCTGTGCGCCGGGCTCGGCTTCATCCTGATGAGCCTGCTCGCGGACATCCTCTACGTCCTGCTCGACCCCAGGCTGCGGACCTGAGGCGATGGCGGCCGCCGCCATGGCACCGATCGAGCGGGTCTCCTCGCCCGGCGCGCGCGTGCGCCGCAAGCTCGCCCGCCATCCGGCCGCCCTCCTCGGCGGGGCCGTGGTCCTGCTGTTCGTGGCGGTGGCGATCGCGGCCCCCCTCCTCGCCCCCTTCGATCCGGTCAAGAGCAACTGGCTCGCCGTGCGCAGGCCGCCCTCGGCCGCCTTCTGGCTCGGCACCGACGAGCTCGGCCGGGACATCCTCTCGCGGCTGCTGTGGGGAGCGCGCGCCTCGCTGCTCGCCGGGCTCGTCTCGGTGGCCATCGCGGTCGGCGTGGGCGTGCCGCTCGGCGTGCTCGCGGGCTATGTCGGCGGCTGGCTCGACGCGCTCGTGGGCCGGCTCACCGACGCGCTCCTGGCCTGCCCGTTCCTGATCCTGGCGATCGCGCTCGCGGCCTTCCTCGGCCCCTCGCTCGGCAACGCCATGATCGCCATCGGCGTCTCCGCGACCCCGATCTTCATCCGCCTGGCGCGCGGCCAGACCCTGCAGGTCGTGGCCGAGGACCACGTGCTCGGCGCGCGCGCGATCGGCTGCCCGCACCGCCGCATCCTGCTCGTCTACGTGCTGCCGGCGATCACCGCCCCGATCCTCGTCCAGGCCACGCTCGCCATCGCCGGGGCGATCATCGCCGAGGCCTCGCTGTCCTTCCTCGGCCTCGGCCAGCAGCCGCCGGCCCCCTCCTGGGGCAGCATGCTCAACACCGCGCGCAGCTTCATGACCCAGGCCCCCTGGATGGCGATCTCGCCCGGGCTCGCGATCGCCGTCGTCGTGCTCGCCTTCAACCTCCTGGGCGACGGGCTCCGCGACGCCCTCGACCCGCGCGAGCCCTGATGGCCCGATGCCTCGACCGCGTTCCCGTGCAGCCCGGCCGCGATCCCGCCGGGCTCCCGCGCGACCGCATCCCGCCCACCGCACCGGAGCCCGGCGATGCACCTCGAGACGATCGAGCCCTGGCGGCACGGCCACCGCTTCCTCGCCACGAGCCACGACCGGCACGAACGACGAACCTGGATCGTCGTCGCGCTGACCGCCGCCACCATGGTCGGCGAGATCGCAGCCGGGCTGGCCTTCGGATCGATGGCCCTGCTCGCCGACGGCCTGCACATGGCCACGCACGCCGGTGCCCTGGCGCTGAGCGGCATGGCCTACGCCCTCGCCCGCCGGCACGCCGACAGCCCCCGCTTCAGCTTCGGGACCGGCAAGTTCGGCGACCTCGCCGCCTGGTCGAGTGCCCTCGTCCTGCTGCTGGCCGCCCTCGGCATCGCCGTCGAATCGACCTGGCGCTTGGTCGAACCGGCACCGATCCGCTTCGACGAGGCGATCGCCGTCGCGATCGTGGGGCTCCTCGTCAACCTCGCGAGCGCGGCACTCCTGCACGACGGCATCGGCGACCACCACCACCACGACCACGACGACGACCACCACCACGAGCACGGGACGGACCACGAGCGGCACGGCCGGCACGCGCACGCGCACCGCGACCACAACATCGCCGCCGCCTACGCGCACGTGGTGACGGACGCGGCGACCTCCGTGGCGGCGATCCTCGCCCTGCTCGCCGGTCGGTTCTGGAACTGGATCTGGCTCGACGCGGCCGTTGGTCTGCTGGCGGGCGGGCTCGTCGCCGCCTGGGCGGTGTCCCTCCTGCGGCGGTCGGGTGCGGCACTCCTGGATTGCGTGCCCGACCCGGGCTTGGCGGCGCGGATCCGCACCCGGCTCGAACAGAACGGCGACCGGGTCGCCGACCTGCATCTCTGGCGCCTCGGGCCGGGCCATCTGGCGCTGGTGGTCTCGATCGTCAGCGATGCCCCGGCCGAGCCCGACCGGTACAAGGCACGCCTGCGTGACCTGCCGGACCTTTCGCACGTCACCGTCGAGGTCCATCCTTGCACGAGGCGCCGGCTGGCCGCCTGAGACCGCCGCAATAGACGCCAGCCCTGGGCTTCGGACCGTGACGAGCTTCACCACCCGGCCGATCATCACCGGCACCTTCGGCGTCGTCGCCGCGACCCACTGGATCGCCGCGCAGGCCGGCATGCGGATGCTCGAGCTCGGCGGCAACGCCTTCGACGCCGCGGTCGCGGCCGGCTTCACCCTGCAGGTGGTCGAGCCGCACCTGAACGGCCCGGGCGGCGACATGCCGGCTTTGCTTTGGGATACGCGCAGCCGGCGGGTGCGCGTCCTGTGCGGGCAAGGCCCGGCGCCCGCTTCGGCCACGATCGAAGCCTGCCGCGCCCTCGGGATCGAGGCGATCCCCGACGACGGCCTTCTGCCCGCGGTCGTGCCGGGCGCGGTCGACGCTTGGCTCCTGCTCCTCGAAGAGCACGGCACGCTCGACCTGCCGACCGTGCTGGAGCCGGCGATCGCCTATGCCGAGCAGGGCCACCCGCTCCTCGCCCGCGCCGCAGCGACGATCGCCGGCCGGGCCGACTGGTTCCGGGCGCGCTGGCCGAGCTCGGCGGCGCTCTGGTTGCCGGGCGGCGAGCCGCCCGCGCCCGGCAGTCTCTTCCGCAACCCCGGCCTCGCCGCGACCTGGAAGCGTCTTTTGGCCGAGGCCGACGCCGTAGGCGGCCCACGCGAGCGGCGGATCGAGGCCGCCCGGCGCGCGTGGCGGGAGGGGTTCGTCGCCGAGGCGATCGACCGGTTCTGCCGCGGCCAGGAGGTCATGGACGGCCTCGGCCGGCCGCACCGGGCCTTCCTGCGCGGCTCGGACCTGGCCCGTTGGCGGGCCTCCTTCGAGGAGCCCACGACCCTCGATCTCGGCCGGTTCCGCTTCTGCAAGACGGGGCCTTGGGGGCAGGGTCCGGTGCTCCTGCAAGCGCTCGCGATCCTTTGGGGGGCGGGCATCGAGGCCGTTGATCCGATCGGCCCCGACTTCGTCCACCTCGTGATCGAGGCGTTGAAGCTCGCCATGGCCGACCGCGAGGCCTTCTACGGCGATCCGGCCTTCGTCCGCGTGCCCCTCGACCGGTTGCTCGCGGCCGACTACGCGGCGGAGCGACGCCGGGCGATCGGAAAGGAGGCCTCGGGCGACTTCCGTCCGGGGGAGATCCCGGGCTTCGAGCGGCAGCGCGCGCTCGCGATCGAGGGCTGGAAGCGCGCCTGCGTGGAGGACGGACCGACCGGCTCCGAGCCGACCTTCGCCCATCTCCAGGAGCCGCGCGGCCGCGGCGACACTTGCCACGTCGACGTGGCCGACCGGTTCGGCAACCTCGTCTCCGCGACACCCTCGGGTGGCTGGCTGCAGTCGAGCCCGACCATCCCGGAGCTCGGCTTCTGCCTCGGCTCGCGCGGGCAGATGTTCCGCCTCGACCCCGACCGGCCGGACGCCCTGGCGCCGGGCAGACGGCCGCGCACCACGCTCTCGCCCACCCTCGTGCTGGCGGACGGCGAGCCCTTCCTCGCCTGCGGCACGCCCGGCGGCGACCAGCAGGACCAGTGGCAGCTCGTCTTCCTCCTGCGCCACCTCCTGCACGGCCAGGATCTCCAGGCGGCGATCGACGCGCCCTTGTTCCACGGCGAGCACTGGCCGCTCTCCTTCCACCCGCGCCGCGCCAAGCCGCGCTCGGTGGCGATCGAGGACCGCTTTCCTTACGCCACGCTCGAGGAGCTCGCCCGCCGCGGCCACCGGCTCTCCGTCCAGGACGGCTGGTCGATCGGCCGGCTCACCGCCGCGGCGCGGCGCGACGGGCTGCTCCGGGCCGCCGCCACGCCGCGGCAGATGCAGGCCTACGCGGTGGGGCGCTAGGCCGGCACCGGGGCATCCCGGGCGAGCCGCGGGAGAGCGGCTGCGAGCCGTTCGAGCGCGGCGTCGATCTGCGCCTCGACCAGCGCCGCGTAGCCGAAGAGCAGGGTGTCGCGCAGCCGCGGATGGCCGGGGCTCGCCCAGGCACCGGCGGAGCGGAGGCCGTAGACGCCCAACCCGACGCGCGCCGCCGCCCGCTCGATCGCCTCGGCGGCGGGCGCGGCGGGCGGTAGCCGCCAGGCGACGTGCATGCCGCCGCGCCGGCCTTGGATCTCCTGCGGCCCGAAGCTCGCCTCGAGCCGGGCGATCAGCCGGTCGCGGCGCGCCCGGTATGCCAGGCGGATCCGGCGGAGATGGCGCTCGAAGGCACCGGTGAGCAAAAGCTCGGCCATCGCCGCCTGCTCGAGCCATGGCACCCCGATGCTCATGAGGGCCTTCCAGGCGCGCGCCGCGGCGCACAGCTGCGGCGGGACGATCAGGTAGCCGAGCCGCAGGCCGGGACCGAGCGACTTGGAGAAGGTCGCGAGATAGAGCACCCGGCCCGTGCGGTCCTCGGCGGCGAGCGCCGGAAGCGGCGCCTCGTCGTAGCGGAAGTCGCCGTCATAGTCGTCCTCGAGCACGAAGCTGTCGGTCCGTTCCGCCCAGTCGAGCACCGCGCGCCGCCGCTCCAGCGACAGCGTGACCCCGAGCGGGTACTGGTGCGAGGGGGTGAGGTAGAGGAGGCAGCCGCGCTGGTCGGGAAGAGCCTCCGGTCGCAGGCCGTCCGCGTCGACCGGCACCGCGACGCGACGCATGCCCGAGCGGACGAACAGTTCGAAGGCGCCTCGATAGCACGGATCCTCGTGGACGAAGCACCGCCCACCGCCGCTGAGCATGCGGCAAGCCAGGTTGATCCCATCCTGGGAGCCGGACACGACCACGACCTCTTCGGCCGTCGCGCGGATGCCGCGGGCCGGCCCGACCCGGGCGGCGATCGCCTCGCGCAGGCTCGGTTCGCCCTGGGGATCCAGATACTCGGCGAGGGCCGAGCCGGCCCGGGCGAGCTTGACCTCGACCGCCTCCCGCCAGGCCCGCAGCGGGAACAGCGCCGGGTCGGCGCGACCGACCCAGAAGTCCAGCTCGGGCCGCGGCTGGTCCCGGCGGACCACGGGGAGCAGGGGCGGTGCCGGGACCGGCGTCGCCCTCGCCGGCGCCACCGGGGGGCCGGCCGGGTCGACCCGCGCCACCACGAGGGCGCCCTCGGGCGGGCTCGCGGCCACGAACAGCCCGATCCGCGCCCGGCTCTCGAAATAGCCCTCGCTCGCCAGCCGCTCGAGGGCCAGTACCACGGTGGTCCGCGAGATCCCGAGATCGGCGGCGAGTGCCCGTGAACCCGGCAGTCGCTCGCCCGGGCGCAGCCGCCCATCGAGGATCATCGCCCGGAGCTCGGCGGCGATCCGCTCCTGGAGCGTCCGTTGGTCCCTCGACCAGTTGGACAGGGCGAGCTGCACGTCCGCCACCTCGCCGGTATCGGCGATCTCTTCTAGCTCTGTTCGGCCGCCCCGACCACGGGCTCGATCCGCCACACCCAGTAGCCGCCGTGCTGGAAGACCAGACGGATCGCCGGCAAGGCACCGAGATCGGCGGTGTCGAACGGCAACAGATGCGCGAACAGGCGCTGGCTGTCCGATCCCGCCGCGAGGAAGATCGCGCGCAACGCCTCGCGGCCGTGCGGCAGGACGGCGTAGCCGGCGTGGCCCTCCTCGCGGATCCAGTTCTTCACGAGCCGGACCGAATCGTGCACGGCCGCGCCGGCCGGGAAATCGCGCAGCCCGACCGCCAGCTCCCGCGGACGCAGGAGGCCGAGCGTGAAGGCGTCGATCACGTGCAGGACGAGATACGCGCTGCGCCCTTCGGCGAGCACCTGGAGCCGCGCCACACCCTCCTCGGGCGGGGCGAGCAGGGCCTCGATCCATGCCGCGAAGGCGGCCTCGGCGCCCGGCTCGCGCCGCAGCCCGGCGCGCGCGCGCTCGTGCGCCCGGACCACCGCCTCCGCCCGTCGCCAGGGCTCGGGGAGGTGCAGCCCGCCGGTGTCGTCGGCCG
>JBBIIE010000157.1:0-8387 GCA_037446605.1 Geminicoccaceae bacterium
CATCGACAAGGTGCACGACGACGTGGCGGGTGCGGCACGCGCACCGGTCGCGCGCGGGCCGATGCGGACGGCACGCACCGGGCGGTCGAAGCCGTCGAGCCGCAGCTCGCCCACCTCCGCCGCGTCGATCCGACCGCGCGCCGCCCGCAGCACCTCCTCGGCGGCCAGGATCTCGCCGGGCGCGGCGCGGTCGGCGAGCCGGGCGGCGAGGTTCACGGCATCGCCGGTGACCGTGTAGGCGCTGTGCGCGGTGCTGCCGGTCCGGCCGGCGACGACCTCGCCCACGGCGAGTCCCACATGCGCCTCGAGCGGCAGCCCGAGCTCGCCGGCGAGGTCGGCCACCGCCGCCTGCACCGCCCGCGCCGCCCGGATCGCCCGGTCGACGTCGTCGCCGTGCGCCCGCGGCGCCCCGAACAGCGCCATCACGCAGTCGCCGATGTGCTTGTCGACGGTGCCGCCGTGCCCGACCACGACACCGTCGACGGCGGCGAAGAAGCGCTGCAGGAGCGCGTGCACCTCCTCCGCATCGCGGCTCGCCGAGAGACGGGTGAAGCCGACCAGATCGCAGAACAGGATCGCCACCGGTCGGCGGTCTGGCTCGGCCGGTGCGGCCGGCTCGGCCGGCGCGGACGCCAGCGCCGCGATCGCCGCCAACAGGCGCTTCCTGTGGCCGAGCGAGGCGACACCGAGCTTCTCCAGGTCGGCCTCGGTCAGCGCGAGGAGGACCTCGCGGTCGATGTCGTTGGTCCGGAACGCGGCCGCGTAGCGGTCGAGCCCGAGCCCCTCGAGCCATGCCCCGACATCCACGGGACGCCCCCCGGGGCGGTCGTCCGCCGCGACCGACCCGAGCTCAGGCTAGCACGCCGCCGCGACCGGGTCAGCCGGCCGGCTCAGCTCGTCTTGTCGGCGGGCTGGAGGAGGTCGTCGCGGGTCCAGACCAGCCGCTCCGCGGTCCAGCGCGGCAGCTTGAAGGCCCAGCCCCCGAGCCGCGGGGCGAGCGCCGCCACCTGCTCGGCGGGGGGGCTGGTGCCGGCCGGCGGCTCGCCCGCGGGCGGTGTCCCGGCGCTCGCGGCGAGCTTGACCCAGAAGGCGGCGTCGTCGCCCTGGCCCTCCCTGTGGACCACGGCCTCGACCACGAGGCCCGAGGCGGTCTCGAAGCGGGCGCGCGGCGCATCGGCCGCGAAGGCGACCTGGGCCGCCGGCCTGACCTCCTGCAGGGTGAGGTCGGAGAGCGTGCCGGCGAGCCGGTCGAGCTTGTCCTTGTCGGCGGTGCGACCTTCCGGCACCCCCTCGAGGGTGAGCTCGGTGGCCTCCGCGCCGGCACGCGCCGCCACCAGCTCCTCGGCCGTGCCCGGGCGCAGCACCACGCGCGCCACCTGGTCGCGCGGGACGTCCAGGATGCGCCGCTCGATCCAGCCGATCGGCTCCTCCGGGATCTCGATCCGCCGGTCGAGCAGCCAGGCGCGCGGCTCGTCGGCGCGGCGCGCGTAGACCCCACCACGGCCCGGGCCGAACAGGCCGTAGCGGGTCTTGCCGACGACCAGCTTGACGATCTCGGCACCGCTCGCATCGCTGAGCACGACGAGGCGCGACTTGGCCTTCTCGGCGGTCGGGTCCTCGAGCTCGAGGCGCGCCCAGCGCTCCGGCCGGTCGGTCTTGGCCTCGAGCACGCGGGCGGTGACGAGGCTGCGGGCGAGCGCCTGGATCTTCCCGGCATCGACCGGGAAGCCGCCCAGCTCGTCGACCACCCAGCCGGCCTCGCCGCGCCGCACGGTGGCGGTGCGCCCGGCCACCACGACGCGGATCTGCGCCACCTGGTCGAGCCGCTCGGCGAGGCCCGGGGCGAGCGGCTGGTCGAGGCTCACCGTGCCGATCGGAAGATCGCGCTGCATGACGGCCTGGGCGGCGAGCGCCACCGCGCCGAGGGTGACGGCCGCCAGCACCAGAAGACCCTTGGGCGACATGCCTACCTCCGTCCCACGCGGCGGCGCGGCTCAGGCAGCGGCGAACCGGCGCCGGGTGCGGGCGCGACGGACGAGCGCCACGAGCACGCCCGCCACCGCCACGAGCACCGGCACGGCGACGATGTTGAGCAGGCGGAGCCGGTCGCGCAACGTCTCGATGTCGCGTCTCAACGCATATTGAACGTCGCGCAGCTCGCGCCGCGTGTCGAGCAGCTGCGCCTTGAAGCCGTCGATCTCGGCGCGCTGCTCGGCGCTCAACAGCGCCGCGTCCTCGCCGCGCTTGACCTCGAGCGAGGCGAGCTTGTCCTGCAGGCTCTTCAACCGCTCGAGCAGCTCCTGCTCCTTGGCCCGGTAGCTCGCCTCGGCGGCGCGGCGGATCTCCTCGACGCGGGTGAACGGGCGCAGCGTCACCTCGCGCCCGCGCAGGCCGGCGAGCGCCGAGGAGCCGGCCAGATAGTCGAGCGCGTTGGCCACGAGGTTGGCGTTGTCGGCGAGCGGCAGGGTGACCTGCTGGCCGAGGAGCTGCTGGGTGGCGAGCCAGGCGCGGTCCTCGAGCAGGTCGGTGTCGGCCACGAGCACGATCGAGACCGGGCCGTCCGAGGCGGTCCGCCGGTCGGCCGGCGCCTCGACCCCCTCGGGCAGCGCCTCGGGCCAGGCCGACTTCACCGGACCCTGCAGGCGGGCCGCGATCACCCGCCGCTCGCCGTCCGGCGCGAAGGCGCGCAGGAGGCCGAGCGGATCGGGGAAGGCCGCGACCTTCTCGACGTCGACCGCCTGGCTGTCGGCGCTCGAGGTCACGAGCGGCACGAGCTCGGTCGTGGCGCCGTCCAGCCGGCGCAGGATGCCGGCCGAGGCGAAGGTCAGCCGGTTGAGCTCGGCGGTCACCAGTTCGTCGGCGGCGAGCGCGCCGCGGTCGAAGGCGAGCCAGGCCAGATAGTCGACGATCTGCTGGCGGCCGCCCGAGGGGTACTGCACCTGGCGCGCCGCCTGCCGGTCGGCCACGATCTTGCCCGGCACCAGCTCGACACCCCAGGCGGAGAGCAGCGGCCCGAGCGAGGAGGCCTGGGCGCCCGGGGAGGGGGCGCGCTGGCGCATCGCCGCGGCCTCCGAGTGCGGGTCGAGGAAGGCCAGCACCCGCCCGCCGCGGAGCACGAACTGGTCGATCGCGAACAGCGTCTTGTCGGACAGCCGGGTCGGGTGGACCAGCAGCAGGACCTGCACGTCCGGATCGAAGCTCGTGATGTCGCCGCCCAGATAGCGGATCGAGAAGAACTGGGAGAGCTGCTCGTAGACCTGCCAGGGGCGGTACTGGGCCAAAGGATCGCCGTTGATCGGCAGGCCCGAGATCAGCGCCACCACGGGCTTGTCGGGATTGGCGAGGTTGTAGACGAGGCGGGTCAGATCGTATTCGAGGAAGCGCTCGCGCTCGGGCGAGAGCACCGGGATGACGTCGACATCGTCGGTGCTGTTGGTGCCGGCGAGGCCCAGATAGCCGTTGGCGCCGGTCTCGAGGGCGATCGGCTGCAGGCCGAAGCCGACCGCGCGGTCTTCCTCGGGCGAGAAGGGCTCGGGGTCGATCAGCTCGAGCACGAGCTTGCCGCCGCTTTCCGCCACGTAGGTCTTGAGCAGGTCGCGCACCCGGTCGGCGTAGGAGGCGAGCAGCGGGTTGGCCTCGCGCACGCCCCGGGAGACGTAGAGGCGCAGCGTCACCGGCTCCTTCATCCCGGCGAGCAGGGTGCGGGTGGGTGCCGAGATCGTGTACTGGCGCCGCTCGGTCAGATCGAGCTTGAGGCCGCGCAGCGTGAGCGTCGCCCAGGCGGAGGTGGCGACCAGCAGCACCGCCGCCAGCACGAGACCCAGGATCGAGAGCTTGGTGCGATCGGCCATGGCCCGGCTCCCTCAGGCCGCCTTCTCGAGGTCGACGAGCAGGGTGTTGACGATCAGGCAGACCACGACGAGGGTCGCCAGATAGACCGCGGTCGCGGCACTCACCACACCCTTCATCATCTCGTTGAAGTGGGTGATCAGGCTGAACGAGGCGACCAGATCGACCACGAGCGGCGGCGCCCAGCCGCGGAACGCGGCGAGCACGAGCTCGACGCCGCTCATGAGGAACAAGAAGCAGATCGCGGCGCCGAGCACGAAGGCGATCACCTGGTTCTTGGTCAAGGCCGAGGCGCAGGCGCCGATCGCGATGAACGCCCCGGCGATCGCCCAGGAGCCCAGGTAGGAGACCAGGATCACGCCGTTGTCGGGTGCCCCCAGATAGTCGACCGTGAGCCAGAGCGGGAAGGTCAGCGCGAGGGCGATGCCGGCGAACAGCCAGGCGGCGAGGAACTTGCCGAGCACGACCTGGAAGGTCGAGGCGGGCAGGGTCATCAACAGCTCGATGGTCCCGGTGCGCCGCTCCTCGGCCCAAAGGCGCATCGCCACCGCCGGCACGAGGATCAGGTAGAGCCAGGGGTGGAACACGAAGAAGCTCTCGAGGTCGGCCTGGCCGCGCTCGAAGAAGCTGCCGAGGAAGAAGGTGAAGGCGCCCGCCAGCGCCAGGAAGATCACGATGAAGACGTAGGCGAGCGGGGTGGCGAAGTATGCCGCGAGCTCGCGCTTGAAGACGACCCAGACCGGGCGCAAGGCTGCGACCTCCCCTCAGGACGGACGGGCGGCGGTGAGCGTGCGGAACACGTCGTCGAGCCGGCCGGCCTCGACCGCCAGATGGTCGACGCGGATCCCCTGCTCGTGCAGGACCGCGGCGACGCTCGGGCCGACCTCGACGCCGTCCACCGGCAGGACGAGGAGCTCGTCCCGGCCATCCTGCCGGCGCACCTCGCGCACCGAGGGGAGGCCACCCAGCACGGCGCTCGCCCGCTCGAGCTCGCCCGGGCCGAGCGCCACGCGCACGGCGTTGTGCAGGGGCGAGCGGCGGCGCAGCTCGTCCGGCCGGGCATCGGCCACGATCCGCCCGCGGGCGATGATCACCGCCCGCTGGCAGACCGCGTCGACCTCCTCCAGGATGTGCGTGGAGACGATGATCGCCTTGTCGGCGCTCATCTCCGTGATCAGCTTGCGGACCTCGTGCTTCTGGTTCGGGTCGAGCCCGTCGGTCGGCTCGTCGAGCACGAGCACGGGCGGGTCGTGGAGGATCGCCTGGGCGAGCCCGACGCGCCGGCGGAAGCCCTTGGAGAGGGTGTCGATCGGGCGGAGCGCCACCTCCTCGAGGCTGGTGCGCGCCACCGCCTCGCCGATCCGGCGGTCGAGCGCGCGACCGAAGAGGCCGCGCATCTGGCCGACGAAGGTCAGGAAGGCGAGCGGGGTCATGTCGCCGTAGGCCGGCGCGCCCTCGGGCAGATAGCCGATCCGCCGCTTCACCTCGCGCGGCTGGCGCACCACGTCGAAGCCCTCGATCGACGCGGTGCCGGACGAGGGCAGGATGAAGCCCGTGAGCATCCGCATGGTGGTCGACTTGCCGGCGCCGTTCGGGCCGAGGAAGCCCAGGACCTCGCCGCGTCCGACCGAGAAGCTGACATCCTCGACGGCGTGCACGTCGCCGAACCGCTTGGTCAGCCGCTCCAGCCTGACCATCTCCCGCACGCTCCGAGTCTCCCCCTCGACCGCGGGTCGGGCACGCCCGCGCCGCGCGCATATGTGCCGACCCGCGCCGGCTTTCAAGGCGAGTGCCCCGGGCCTGCGCGATTGATCCAGATCAAGGCGGAGCCGGCGCCCGGGGCGTAGGGGTCGGGCGACCGGCAGGGCAGGCCAGCATGCGACCCGAGCTCGCGAGACTGTTCGAGGCGGCGCGCGTGCCGCGCTACACGAGCTATCCGACCGCACCCCATTTCGGCACGCGGATCGGGCCGGCGGAGCACGCCGCCTGGCTCGCCGCGGTGCCGGAAGATCGGCCGGTCTCGCTCTATCTCCACGTGCCCTACTGCCGGCAGCTCTGCTGGTACTGCGGCTGCACCACGACGATCAGCGCCGACCCGAGGAGGCCCGCGGCCTATGCGGAGCTCCTTGCGGCCGAGATCGAGCTCGTCGCGGCGGCGCTGCCGGGGCGGGTGCCGGTGGTGCACCTGCACTGGGGCGGCGGCACGCCGTCGAGCATCGGGCCGGCGGCCTTCGCCGCCCTGGTCGAGCGGCTGCACCGCCGCTTCGCCTTCGAGCCCCGCGCCGAGCACGCGGTCGAGCTCGACCCGCGCTTCCTCGAGCCCGAGATGGTGGCGGCGCTCGCCGCGGCCGGCGTGAACCGGGCGAGCCTCGGGGTGCAGTCCTTCGACCCCTCGGTCCAGGCGGCGATCAACCGGATCCAGCCGGCCGCGGAGACGCTCGCGGCGATCGACCGGCTGCGCGCCGCCGGGATCCGGCGGATCAACGTCGACCTGCTCTACGGCCTGCCCAGGCAGACCGTGGCGAGCTGCCGGGCGACGGTCCGCGAGCTGCTCGCCGGCGCCCCCGACCGGGTCGCGATCTTCGGCTACGCGCATCTGCCGAGCCTCAAGCGCCACCAGCGGCTGATCGACGAGGCCACGCTGCCCGGCGCGGTCGAGCGGGTGGCGCAGTTCGAGGCGATGGCGGAGGCGCTCGCGGCCGCTGGCTACCGGGCGATCGGCCTCGACCATTTCGCCCGGCCGGACGACCCGATGGCGGTGGCCGCGGCCCGCGGCCGGCTGCACCGCAACTTCCAGGGCTACACCACCGACCCGGCGGAGACGTTGATCGGCATGGGCGCGTCGGCGATCTCGAGCTTCCGCCTGGGCTACGTGCAGAACCTGCACGAGCTCGTGCCGTGGCGGGCGGCGGTGCGCGCGGGGCGGCTGCCGACCGCGCGCGGGCTGGCACTCTCGCCCCGTGACCGGCTGGAGCGCGAGCTGATCGAGCGGATCATGTGCGACGGGGCGGTCGATGCCGCGGCGATCGCCGCCCGGCACGGCTTTCCGGGCGAGGACGGGGTGGTCGACCGCGCCCGGCTGGCCGAGCTCGAGGGGCTCGGCGTGGTCGAGCGGCAGGGCTCCGTGCTGCGCGTGCCGCCCGCCTGCCGGCCGCTGCTGCGCGTGGTGGCCACCGTCTTCGACCGCTACCTCGCGGCATCGCCGGCGCGCCACGCCGTCGCCGTCTGATGCATCCCAGGACCCGCGCGGGGGCACGGCACCACCGGTCCGGTTGAGGCCGACCCGCCTCCGCCCCTAGAAGGAGGGCGGAGGAGGAGCGCGCATGTGCGGCTTTGCCGGAATCCTCGATCCGCGCGAGGGGCGTGCCGGAGAGCTCGACGCCCTCGCCCGGGCGATGGCGGCGCCGATCGTCCACCGCGGTCCGGACGATCTGGGCGTGCATCTGGAGCCGGCGGCCGGCCTGGCACTCGGCTTCCGCAGGCTCGCGATCGTCGATCTGACCCCGACCGGGCACCAGCCGATGGTCTCGGCGAGCGGGCGCCACGTGATCGCCTACAACGGCGAGATCTACAACGCCGACGAGCTGCGCCGGGATCTCCTGGCCGAAGGCGTGCGGCTGCGCGGCACCTCCGACACCGAGGTGCTGCTCGAGGGCTGCGAGCGCTGGGGCGTGCGGACCACCCTCGAGCGCAGCGTCGGGATGTTCGCCTTCGCCCTCTTCGACCGTGCCGAACGGGTGCTCACGCTCGCCCGCGACCGGCTCGGCAAGAAGCCGCTCTACTACGGCCTGGAGCGCGGCCGGATGCGCTTCGGCTCGCAGCTCAAATGCCTGCTCGCCGACCCCGCCTTCCGCCCCGAGGTCGACCGCGCGGCGCTCGCCCTCTACCTGCGCCTCGGCTACGTGCCGGGCGCGCGCTCGATCCTCGCGGGCGTGCGCAGGCTCGAGCCCGGCTGCCTGCTGCACCTTGGGCCGGACGGGCGGCCGGCGATCGAGCGCTGGTGGGACCCGGTCGAGGTCGTGGCCGCCGGCCTCGCCGACCCGCTGGACGGGGCCGAGGAGGATCACCTCGACCGGCTCGAGGCGGTGCTGGCCGATGCGGTGCGCCGGCGGATGGTGGCCGACGTGCCGCTCGGGGCGTTCCTGTCGGGCGGCATCGACAGCTCGCTCGTGGTGGCGCTCATGCAGGCGCAGAGCGCCCGGCCGGTGCGCACCTTCACGATCGGCTCGCCCGACCCGGCCTTCGACGAGGCGGCACCGGCGCGCGCCGTCGCCCGCCACCTCGGCACCGACCACACCGAGCTCGTGGTCGGGCCGGAGGAGGCGCTCGCCCTCGTGCCCGACCTCGCCGTCTGGCTCGACGAGCCGCTCGCCGACAGCTCGGCGATCCCGACCCTCCTGGTGGCCGGCCTCGCGCGCCGCCAGGTGACGGTGGCGCTCTCGGGCGACGGCGGCGACGAGCTGTTCGCCGGGTACCGGCGCTACGCCGAGGCGCGGCTGTGGGCGCGGCGCATCGAGCGCCTGCCCGGGCCGGCGCGC
>JBBIIE010000158.1:0-8322 GCA_037446605.1 Geminicoccaceae bacterium
CGGGCGGGATCGCGGCCGCGCGCCGCCCCGCCGTTGCGCGGTGCGAGCGGAGGTCCTAGCCTGAACCGTCCGAACGAAGGGAAGGGGGAGGGGCGCGTCATGACGAGGCTGATGCTCCAGGTCGCGGCGTTGCTGGCGACGAGCGCGGTGGCGGCGGCCGAGCCGGTGCCGCTCGACGAGGGCGGGCTCGACCGGGTGGTGGCCGGCGGCCCGGCGCTCGGGCCGGTCTGCCCGGCCTGCATCCTCGGCACGGTCCTCGGCCGGCTCGGCGGCGCCCCGAGCCCGAGCCCCTCGCCCACGCCGCCCGCGGCGCCGGAGGCACCGCCCCCCCCGAGCCTCGACGACCTCGTGCTCGGCTCGCGGATCCGCTTCTGAGCGCAGCCGGCGGCGGGCCCGACGGCCCGCCCGGGAGGCCTGCGCGAACGCCGGGGCGGGGCCCCGGGCGGTCGCTTGCGAGGCGGCGCGGCGGCCCCTAGCCTTCGGCCATGGCCCGGGCCGACCTCCCTCCCCTGCCGGCCGGATTCCTCGAGCGCTGCCGGGCGGCGGTCGGGCCGGCGGGCGTGCTCGACGATCCGGGCGCCCTCGAGCCCTACGTCACCGACTTCTGGCGCCAGCATCGCGGCCGTACCCCGGCCGTGCTGCGCCCGGCCACGACCGCGGAGGTCGCGGCACTCGTGGCGCTCGCCGCCCGGCACGGCGTGCCGCTCGTGCCGCAGTCGGGCAATACCGGGCTCGTGCTCGGCGGGATCCCGGATGCGAGCGGCCGGCAGGTGGTCCTCTCGCTCGAGCGGATGAACCGGATCCGCCACCTCGACCCGCGCGGCGACCATCTCGTGGTCGAGGCCGGCTGCGTGCTCGAGACCGTGCAGCAGGCCGCCGCCGAGGCCGGCCGGCTGTTCCCGCTCGCCCTCGGCGCGCAGGGCTCGTGCCGGATCGGCGGCAACCTCGGCACCAACGCCGGCGGCGTCAACGTGCTGCGCTACGGCATGATGCGCGACCTCGTGCTCGGCCTCGAGGTGGTGCTCGCCGACGGCCGCGTCTGGGACGGGCTCAGGGCGCTGCGCAAGGACAATACGGGCTACGATCTCAAGCATCTGTTCATCGGCAGCGAGGGCACGCTCGGGGTGATCACCGCGGCCGCGCTCAAGCTGTTCCCGGCACCCCGCGACCGGCGCACCTGCTGGCTCGGCATCGACGGGCCCAAGGTGGCGCTCGACGTGTTCGAGCTGTTCCGCGCCACGGCGGGCGAGGTGATCTCGAGCTTCGAGCTGCTGACCGGGTTCGGGGTCGAGGCGGCCTGCACCCACCTGCCCGGGGTTCGCCGACCGCTGGCCGATCCGCATCCCTGGCACCTCCTGATCGAGCTGTCCTGGAGCTTCGAGAACGGCCTCGCCGAGCGGCTGGAGCAGGTGCTGACGCGGGCCATCGAGATGGGCCTCGTGCGCGACGGCACGGTGGCCGAGAGCGAGGCGCAGCGCGCCAACATGTGGCGCATCCGCGAGGGCCAGTCGGAGGCGACCCGGCACATGGGCTTCATCGTGCGGAGCGACGTCACCGTGCCGATCGCGCGGATCCCCGAGCTGGTCGAGCGCATGCAGGCCTGGACCGCGGCGCACGAGCCCGAGGTCACGCTGATCCCCTTCGGCCATGTCGGCGACGGCAACCTGCACTTCAACTTCGTGACCCCGCCGGCGCGCGTGGCCGAGCTCCGCCCGGTCCTCCTCGAGCGGCTGTACGACGAGGTCACGGCCCTCGACGGCTCGATCAGCGCCGAGCACGGCATCGGCCGGATGAAGCGGGCGGCGATGGCGGCACGCAAGGCCCCGCTCGAGCTCGAGCTCATGGCCCGGCTCAAGGCGGCCCTGGATCCCTCCGGCATCCTCAACCCCGGCGTCGTGCTGGCGCCACCCGGAGAGCGGCCATGAGCCCGACCCGCCCGGCCGGCTGGCCGGCCCGCGCCACGATCGTCGAGGTCGGCCTGCGCGACGGACTGCAGGCCGAGCGGACGGTCCTGCCCACGGCGCAGAAGCTCGAGCTCGCCGAGCGGCTCCTGGACGCCGGGCTGCGGCACCTCGAGGTCACGAGCTTCGTGAGCCCCAAGGCGGTGCCGCAGCTGGCGGACGCGGCCGAGCTCCTGGCCGCCCTCGGTCGGCGGCCGGGGGTCGAGCTCTCGGCGCTCGTGCCCAACGCCAAGGGGGCCGAGCGCGCCGTGGCGGCGCGGGTCGATGCCATGATGGTCTTCCTGTCGGCCTCCGAGAGCCACAACCGCAAGAACCTCAACCGGCCGATCGACCACTCGCTCGCCGACGTGGCCGAGGTGACGAGGATCGCGGAGGCGGCACGGATCCCGGTGCACGCCGCGCTCTCGGTCTGCTTCGGCTGCCCGTTCGAGGGCGAGGTGCCGCTCGCCCGGGTGCTGCGCATCGCCGAGGAGCTGGCGATGCTCGGCATCCGCCACCTCTCGCTCGCCGACACCACCGGTATGGCCACCCCGCCGCTCGTGCGCGAGCGCGTCCCGGCGGTGCGCGAGGCACTCCCCGGGGTCGAGCTGGCGCTGCACGTGCACAACACGCGCGGCCTCGGCCTGTGCAACGTGATGGCCGCGCTCGAGCTCGGCATCGACCGCTTCGAGAGCTCGGTCGGCGGGCTCGGCGGCTGCCCCTTCGCGCCCGGCGCCACCGGCAACGTGGTGACCGAGGACCTCGTCTACCTGCTCGAGGAGTGCGGGGTGGCCACCGGCATCGACCTGGAGCGGCTGATCCTGGCGGCGCAGGCCATGGAGCGGGCGGTCGGCCACCCGCTGCCGGGCCAGGTGATGAAGGCCGGCCCGCGGCTGCGCCGGCACGCGCTCGAGGCCGTCCGCACCGCCGCCGGCTGAGCCCGGCACCGTGCCCGCGGCCGAGCCGCCCGGCGCGCTCGACGGGATCCGGGTGGTCGATCTCACCCGGGTGCTGTCCGGCCCGTTCTGCACCATGCTCCTGGCCGACCTCGGCGCCGACGTGATCAAGGTCGAGAGCCCGAAGGGCGATCCGACCCGGGTGACCGGCGCCGGCCGCGAGGGGCTGTCCTGGTACTTCGCCGCCTTCAACCGCAACAAGCGGTCGATCGTGCTCGACCTCGAGCGCGCGGCCGACCGGGACGTGCTCGCCCGGCTGGTCGTCCGGGCCGACGTGCTGGTCGAGAACTTCCGCCCGGGCGTGCTCGCCGCCATCGGCTTCCCGCCCGAGCGCCTGGAGGCCCTCAACCCGCGGCTGGTGACCTGCTCGATCAACGGCTTCGGCTCGACCGGCCCCTATGCCGACCGCCCCGCCTTCGACTTCATCGCCCAGGCGATGAGCGGGTTCATGGCGAGCAACGGCCTGGAGGGCGGCCCGCCCCTGCGCGCCGCGGCGCCGATCACCGATCTGTTGGCCGGGCTCTACGCGGCGCTCGCCACGCTCGCGGCACTACGCGCGCGCGAGGCGACCGGCCGCGGCCAGCGGGTCGAGGCGGCGATGCTGCCGTCGATGGTCGCCACGCTCGGCTATCTGGTGCCGGAGTTCCTGGCGACCGGGCGGCCCCCGCCCCGCACCGGCAACGACCATCCGATCCTTGCGCCCTACGGCCTGTTCGCGACCGCCGACCGGCCGATCGCCGTGGCCCCGGCGAGCGAGGCGATCGTGCGCCGCTTCCTCGCGGCGCTCGGCCTCGAGGCACTCCTGGCCGAGCCGCGCTTCGCCGGCAACGCGGAGCGCGTGGCGCATCGGGCGGAACTGCGCGCGCGCATCGAGGCGGTGCTCGAGGCGGCGCCCGCGGCCGAGTGGATCGCCCGGCTGAACGCCGCGGGCGTTCCCTGCGGCCCGGTCAACGGGCTGGCCGAGGCGCTCGCCGACCCGCAGCTCGCGGCGCAGGAGATGGTGATCGACATGCCCCAGCCCGGCCACGGGGTGGTGCGCAGCACGGGCTTCCCGATGAAGCTCCGGGCGACCCCCTGCCGGCTGCGCCGGCCGGCGCCCCGGCTCGGCGAGCATGGGAGCGAGATCCTGGCCGAGCTCGGCGATCGCGCGGTCGAGCCGGCCGGGGCGGACCCGCCGGCTGCCGAGCAGGAAGGCCGCGGCGCGCGGATCGCCCGCCTCGAGGTGCAGCTCGAGCACGGCGAGCGCCATGCGCGCGAGGCGGGCGAGCTGGCGGTCCATCGGCAGGGTGGCGAGCAGGCGCCGGTACTCGACCAGGGCGGCGAAGTCCGGGTCGGCGAGGAGAGCGCGGAGCGCGGCCTCGGGGATGCCCTCGGGGCGGCCGGCCGCGACCGGATCCAGCCCGGCCGCGATGCGGGCGGCGATGCGCCGCCGGCGCAGCCGGGCGGGCCTTGTATCGGCGAGCGGTAGCGGCCGGCGGCGGGACATGGGCCCTTGTTGCAGGTCTCGTTCCTTCTGTCAAGTACAAATACCTAGACGGCCGCCCGACTTCCACGGAGGTCCTCGCCGCTCAACGCGGCGGCAGGACGATCCCGCAGCGGCCGGCGATCCGCAGCGCGAGCGCCCTGAAGTCGAGGTAACATCGCTGCACGGCGGCCTGATGCCCGCCGATCGCGCCATCGGCCGGCCGCAGGAGGAACATGGGCCGCTTCGCCTCCTGCACCAGGGGCATGAGCGAACGATAGTCCTTGAGCTGGGCGAGGCAGTGTTCGTCCGCCTCGATCGACGGCGGCCCGGTGGCGTCGCCCCCGAGGACCTTCTCGCGATAGGCCCGAGGCACCTCGCTCATCCATCGCTCGTAGGCGCGCACCGGCCGATCGAGGCGGATCGAGTGGCGCATCATCACGTAACCCGCCGGTCGCATTCCGCCCGCGGGTACCGGCGAGAGATCCGATGGCGCCTTGTTCCGCCGCTCGCTCCATTCCGTGCGCCAGGTCCGCAGGGCGGGGCCGACGTTGCGCAGCCCCTGGATCGAGAAGAGATCCGGTCCGAGCGGCAGGACGACGTGGTCGCAGGCCGTCAGCGCCGCGCGGTTGAGCGAGCCGAGGTTCGGCCCGAGGTCGACGAGGGCGACATCGGCCTCGGTCGCCCGGGCGACCTGAGCGATCACCTGGGCGAAGGAGGTCACCACGCGGAAGGCACGGGCCTTCCCGTCGGCGCATTCCGCCCAGGCCCGGGACAGTTCGTCCTCGTAGCGGGAGAGCTCGAGGTCGCCCGGGACCAGCGCGATCCCGTCCGCGGGCTCGGTGGGCTGGAGCTGCCCGATCCGGCCGGTGCCCTCGTAGAGTGGGCGAACGGCTCGCCAGATGGTGGTCGCGCGGTCGCCCTGCCACAACCCCTCGATCTCGTCCTCGTCGAGGAAGAACGAGGTGAGATTGGCCTGCGGATCGAGATCGGCCGCCATGACGCGCAGACCGAGCTCGCCGAACATCCACGCCAGGTGATAGACGAGCGAGGTCTTGCCGACCCCGCCCTTGTTGTTGAAGAAGGCGATCGTCTGCATCACCTGCTCCGCAGCACGGCCGTGACGAAATTCCGCTCGATGCGGAAGTCCAACGCCGGATTGCCGTTCTGCGCGAGCTCCTTCCGAGCCCTGGCGATGCCGGTGCCGAACCGCTGCGCGTAGCCGAGCCGACTGGCCAGCTCGGCGATCGCCGGGTTGCGGTAGCTCGTCACGTTCTCCCGGCCGAAGGTCTCCGGCGTGACCTCGCCGAAGGGACCACCCGGGCTCGTGATTTCGACCCGATCCGCGTACCAGCTCACCCGGACGGGTGTCGTCGACTGCTCGTAGTTGCGGTGGATCAGTGCGTTGCGGACGATCTCCTGGAGCGCCACCAAGGGATAGTCGGGCCGCTCCACCGCCGGTCCCGGTCCCGGCTCGACCGACGTCGTGAGGTTGATCGCCAGGAGCTCGTCGAGCCGACGGAGCTGGTCGAGGAGGGTGCCGGCGACCTCGTGGCGATCCTTGATCGGATCGGAGAGCGTCCGCCCGTCGAAACGGACGAACTGGACATAGGCTCCCGGCAGGAACTGGCGCGGCTCCTTGCCGAGCGCCAGGACGGCGAGGACGGTGGGGACACCCTGGCGGTCGATCAGCCGGAGCGCGCGCAGCCGGTCCTCGGCGCTGCGCTCGTTGGCGGCGAGCACGTCCGGAGGCACCATCGCCGGGAGATATTCGAGCTCGAAGCGCCGCAGATCGAGATCGTCGAGGGTCGCCCCGCGGACGGGTTGCTGGTCGAAGGGAAGGTTGCTCCACCTGCGCCGCTCGACGAGCCGCCGTTCCTCCTCGGCCGTGGCCAAGCGGGTGGTCGGACCGACGCGGACCCAGGTGCGACCGTCGAAGCGCACGGGCGGGTTCGAGGACGGCTCGACGCGAACGACGGCGACCTCGCAGTCGTCGAGCTCCCGCGCCTCGACGTGCATCTCGGGGAACGGGTGCAGCTTGCCGTCGGAGCGCAACTCGCTCAGCCGCTGCAGGAACTGGTCGTCGATCACGAGCCCGGCGCAACGGCCGTCGTCCTCGAGCCCGACGACCAGGATGCCCCCGCCGTGGCCGCCCAGATCGTTGGCGAAGGCGCAGATCGTCTTCTGGAGCTCCTTCCGCTCGCTCGCCGAGCGCTTGCGCTCGACGCGCTCGCTCTCCGGTGCGCGCAGCAGGGTTCGAAGCTCGGCGTCGCTCGGCATGGCGCACGGTTCCCCGGATGCAGGCTAGCGGGCCGATCCGTGACACGTCCAGCGGCACCCATCGCCGCTCTGGCCCGGGGGCGCGGGGCGTGGCATCTGTGGGGGTGGGCAAGGTGGCACGGGGGCTCGGGACGAGGGCCATGGAGACCCATCTGAACCTGATCGGCGGCAGGTCGGTGCCGGCGCGCGACGGGCGGACCTACGAGCATCTCTGCCCCTCCGACGGGCGGCCCTTCGCGAGCGCGCCGCGCAGTGCGGCGGCCGACGTCGACGATGCGGTGCGCGCGGCGCGCGCCGCCTTCGAGGGAGCCTGGGGGCGCACGCCCGCGGTCGAGCGCGGCCGGCTGCTCGCCCGTCTGGCCGAGGCGATCGCCCGCCGGGCCGAGGATCTGGCCGCGCTCGAGGCCGGGGACACCGGCAAGCCGATGAAGCAGGCGCGCGCCGACATCGCCGCCGCCGCGCGCTACTTCGAGTTCTACGGCGGGGCGGCCGACAAGCTCCACGGCGACACGATCCCCTTCCTCGAGGGCTACACGGTGCTCACCCTGCGCGAGCCGCACGGGGTCACGGCGCACATCGTGCCGTGGAACTACCCGGCGCAGATCTACGCCCGCTCGGTCGGCGCGGCCCTCGCCACGGGCAATGCCTGCGTGGTCAAGCCGGGCGAGGAGGCCGGGCTCACGATCGTGCGGATGGCCGAGCTCGCGCGCGAGGTCGGGTTCCCCGAGGGGGCGCTCAACGTCGTGCACGGGATCGGCGAGGAGGCGGGTGCCGCACTCGCGGCGCATCCCGACATCGACCATCTCTCCTTCACGGGCTCGCCCGAGGTCGGCACGCTGGTCCAGGCGGCGGCGGCCAAGAACCATGTCGGCTGCACGCTCGAGCTCGGCGGCAAGAGCCCGCAGGTGATCTTCGCCGATGCCGACCTCGAGGCCTGCCTGCCGACGGTCGTCACGGCGATCACCCAGAACGCCGGCCAGACCTGCTCGGCCGGCTCGCGCGTGCTGGTCGAGCGACGGGCCTACGACGAGGTCGTGGGCCGCCTCGCCGAGCGCTTCGCCGAGGTGCGCGTCGGCACCCACGCGATGGACCTCGAGATGGGAGCGCTCGTCTCCGAGACGCAGCGGAAGCGCGTCCAGGGCTACATCGACGCGGCGGCGGCCGAGGGCGTGCCGGTCCTGGCCCGCGGCCGGCTCGAGCCCGGGCTGCCGGCCGGTGGGTTCTACGTCGAGCCGGTCCTGTTCGGCCCGGTGCCGCGCGCCAACCGGCTCGCCTGCGAGGAGGTGTTCGGCCCGGTGCTGGCGGCCTTCCCCTTCGAGGACGAGGCCGATGCGATCCGGCTCGCCAACGGCACGCCCTACGGGCTCGTGGCCGGGGTGTGGACGCGCGATCTCGGCCGCGGGATGCGCATGGCGCGGGCGATCCGCACGGGCCAGGTGTTCCTCAACGCCTACGGCGCCGGGGGCGGGGTCGAGCTGCCGTTCGGCGGGTTCAAGCATTCCGGCCACGGCCGCGAGAAGGGCTTCGAGGCGCTCTACGGGTTCACCGCGGTCAAGACCCTTGTCGTCCGCCACTGAGCGGCCGCGGCGCCACCTCCTGGCCGGCCCGCTGGTCGCCGTCCTGGCCGCCTGCCAGCCCGGCCCGCCGCCGGCGACGCCGGCCACGGCGCGGATCGTCCGGGCGA
>JBBIIE010000159.1:0-8265 GCA_037446605.1 Geminicoccaceae bacterium
GGGTCGCCGAGCCAGCGCGCCCGCCCGGCCTCGACCTGCCGTCGGTGGATGATCGTCACGTCCCGGGTGAGCCGCGTGGGCCCGAGGAGCATGCCGAGCCGGTAGGCGATCGGCTGCAGGCGGATGTCGGCCAGCCGCTCGAGCAGCGTGCGGCGGCGGACCGCGGGCGGCACGGGCGGGCGGTGCGAGCCCCGGCCGCGCGCGAGATCGAAGATGAGGACCGGCTTGCCGGTGGCGATCGCCTCGGCGAGCATCGACATCGAATCGCAGGTGACGATCAGCTCGTCGGCCTGGGCGAGGATCCCGGGATAGGGATTGTCCGGATCGTCGCGGCGGAAGCGGTAGAGGAAGGCGGGCACGTCGAGTTCCGCCTCGAGCGCGTCGATCGCAGCAGCCGGCGTGCGTGCGGAGGAGGTCACGAGCAGCGAGCCGCCCGCCTCCCGCGCCCGGCGCGCGGCGTGCCAGCCGAGCAGCGCCCCGTTCTCGCGGTCCAGGCTGTAGGGCCCGGCATGGCCGCCCAGGATCACCGCGATCCGCGGCCGCGGCAGGTGCGCGAAGCGATCGGCGAAGCGCGCCCCGGCCTCGGCGAGCCTGGCCGCCGTCACCCGGTGCAACGGCGCCTCGTTCTGCAGGATGTTGGGCTTGTCGGGCAGCCGGTACTGCGGCGTGGTGACGATCAGGTCGAAGCATTCGTGCCGCGCCCAGGGCCGGCCGACATGGACCAGCCGGACCCTGCCCGGTCCCCCGGCCTCGCGCTGGATCCAGCGCACCAAGGGCTCGTTGCGCCGGCCGGCCGAGATCACGAGCTCGGGCCAGGGCGGCTCGAGCGGGCTCGAGCGCTCGCGCACGAGGCCCATGAGCGTGGGCCCCGCCAGGAGGTTGGTCAGGAGCTCGGTCTTCCGGTAGACCAGATGCTTGACCTCGTAGGGCCAGCCCAGCGCCTCGGCGAGCGCCAGGATCTGGCCGTTGTCGCCGACCTTGTGGCCGAGCATGAGCCAGGTGCGCGGCGGTCGGCCGGCTGGGCTGGGTGCGCTCATGCCGCGGCCGCCGGCTCCCGCGCGGCGTCCCCCTGGCGCGGCCAGCGCCGCTTGGCGCACAGCCACTGCGAGGGATGCTCGCGGATCCAGCCCTCGAACAGCCGGTTCAGGGCCGCGGTCAGGGCGAAGGCGCGCTCGCGCGGGTCGCGGATCGAGGCGTCCGGCTCGAGCGGCGGCTCGACCCGGATCTCGAAGCGGCAGCCCTCGATGCGCACCACCCGGGCGGCGACGAAGGGCAGCCCCATCCTGACCGCGAGCCGCGCCGGGGCGACCGGTGTCGGTGCCGGGCGGCCGAAGAAGGGCACGAGCTCGCCGCCCTCGAAGCGCTGGTCGGGCAGGAGGCCCACCGCGCGGCCCGCCTTGAGCTCCTCGAGCATGGCCCGACCCGCCTCCTCGACCTCGAGGCTGCGCCAGGGCAGCCCGGCGCGCGCCCGCTCGAACAGCGCCTCGATCCGCGGGCTGGTCTGCCGGCGGTAGATCACCGCGGTGGCGATCCCGGCGCGGGCGGCCGCCACCGGCGCCAGGTTCCAGTTGCCGACATGCGCGGTGACGAAGATCGCCGGCCGGCCACGCAGCGCACTCGCCACGCCCGCCGGATCGACCACCTCGATCCAGCCGGCGCGGCCGGCCACCAGATCGCCCAGATGCGGCAGCTCGGCGAGCATGCGGAAGGCCTGCGCCCAGCTCTCGGCGGCGACCTCGGCGCGCCGCTCGGCCGACCAGTCGGGAAAGGCGACGGCGAGGTTGGCGAGCACGTGGCGGTGCTTGCGGAGCCTGGGCCCGAGCCGGCGGCCGAGTGCGGCGCCCAGATCCGAGGCGCGCTCGACAGGCAGGCCTGCGAAGGTCCGCCAGAGGCCGCCGGCGAGCCCGCCCTCGACCGCCCACAGCAGGCGCTCCGCGGCGCCGCCCTCGGGCAGATGCTCACCCAGCCTGCCGAAGAGGAAATGCCGTGCCACCCGTGCGTCCGTCCTCGCCCGCCGGCCGCCCGTCTCCTACGCCCGGCCACCCCGGGTGCCCAGACGGCACGGCGCCTCGCCCCGGCCATGCGCGGCACCCGCTGTCGGTCCCGGCCGGCTCGGGCTAGGCTCGCGCGCATCGTCGCTCGCGGAGGCTGCCGGTGTCGCTCGATCTCGACCACCTCAAGGGCGTGCTCTACACGGCCGTGCTGTCCGACACGCTCGACGGGCTCGGCCATCCGCGGCAGGCGATGCGCCCGTTCGTCCGCCCGCTCGACGAGGGCCTCGTGCTGCTCGGCCGGGCGCGCACC
This sequence comes from Geminicoccaceae bacterium, assembly GCA_037446605.1. Classification (GTDB taxonomy): domain Bacteria; phylum Pseudomonadota; class Alphaproteobacteria; order Geminicoccales; family Geminicoccaceae; genus JANXAZ01. Next base: position 2,305 of record JBBIIE010000159.1, read on the forward strand.
GGCCTCTACATGCCGGTCTACGAGGTCGTGCCGGGCGAGAACCCCTACGAGGTCGAGATGGCGCTGGTCGACGACCTGAAGCCGGGCGAGGTCGCGGTGCTGGCCTGCGGCGGGCCGACCGAGCGGATCGGACCCTGGGGCGAGCTCTTGACCACCGCCGCCCGCTACCGGGGTGCGGCGGGCTGCGTCACCGACGGCCTCGTGCGCGACATCCGCCAGATCCGTCAGGCGAGCTTCCCGGTCTTCCACGGCGGCATCGGCCCGCTCGATTCCAAGGGCCGCGGCAGGATGGTCGCCCGCGACTGCGCCGTGGAGTGCGGCGGCGTGCTGGTGCGCCCGGGCGATCTGGTGCTGGGCGATGCGGACGGGGTCGTGGTCGTCCCGCAGGAGATCGCGGCCCGGGCGATCGAGGCGGCGCTCGCCAAGATCGCAAGCGAGAACCACACCCGCGACGAACTGGCCCGGGGCGCCACGCTCGCCGAGGTCTACGCCAAGTACGGCGTGCTCTGAGCCACCCGCCCGCCGCTCAGAGCCCGCTCTCGGCGTAGAGCGCATCCAGCTCGATCGCCGCACCGAGCACGTCGCTCGAAAAGCTCGTCGAGCCGCGCATCGGCAAGGTCACGCTCCAGCCCTCGGCCAGCCTCCGCCACACCCGCACCCAGCGCCGCTCGCTGTCGACCAGCCAGATCTCGCGGCAGGACGGCAGCTCGCTGTAGGCATCCGCCTTGAGGCCGAGATCGAGCTGCCGCGTGGAGGGCGAGAGCACCTCCACCACGAGGACCGGATCCACCGTCCGGCCGTCGGCGTCGCGCGGGGCGCAGGAGACGACGAGGTCCGGCACGAACAGGGTCGCCTCGTCGATCCGCACGCCCGTGTCGGCGACCACCCGGCAGGGTGGCTGCAGGCGACGGCGGATCTCGTAGGTGGCGTTCGCGACGATGGTGCCGTGCTGGTCGCGCGGCGGCGCCATCGCCAGGATGCGACCGGCGACGAGCTCCTCGCGCACCCCGGGCCGCTCGCCGCGCGCCAGGAACGCCTCGACCGTCCAGACCACCTCCGCCGCCTCGGCCAAAGCCCTTCCTCCGCCGCCCGAGCCCCGCCCGCTAGAGCCCGCTCTCGGCGTAGAGCGCATCCAGCTCGATCGCCGCACCGAGCACGTCGCTCGAAAAGCTCGTCGAGCCGCGCATCGGCAAGGTCACGCTCCAGCCCTCGGCCAGCCTCCGCCACACCCGCACCCAGCGCCGCTCGCTGTCGACCAGCCAGATCTCGCGGCAGGACGGCAGCTCGCTGTAGGCATCCGCCTTGAGGCCGAGATCGAGCTGCCGCGTGGAGGGCGAGAGCACCTCCACCACGAGCACGGGATCGACGGCGCTGGCATCGGGATCGGGTCGCGTGCAGGTGACGGCCAGGTCCGCCTGGAACAGGGTATGATCGTCGATGCGAACCGCCGCCTCGCCGACCAGCCGGCAGGGTGGGTGCAGCCGGCGGCGGATCTCGAAGGCGGCGTTCTGCACGATCACGCCGTGCACCGGGCGCGGCGGCGCCATCGCCAGGATGCGACCGGCGACGAGCTCCTCGCGCACCCCGGGCCGCTCGCCGCGCGCCAGGAACGCCTCGACCGTCCAGACCACCTCCGCCGCCTCGGCCATCGCATCCCTCCCGCCACCGCCGTCGATCCTAGCACGCGGCGGGCCGGGGTTCAGCCCGGCGCGCGCAGGCGGATCGCCGCCTCGTTCACCTCCACCCCCCAGCCCGGGCCGTCGCCCAGGACGAGATGGCCGGCCTCGATCCGCGGCGGCGAGACGACCTCGTCCTTCCACGGCACGTCGTCGATGTCGATCTCCATGATCCGGAAGTTGGCGATCGCGGCGCAGAAGTGCGCGCTCATCGCCGTCGACAGGTTGCCGTAGAAATTGTGCGGCGCGCAGTTGACCTCGAAGGCCTCGCACAGTGCGGCGATCTTGCAGGCCTCGAGGATACCGTTCCACGGCACGTCGACGATCGCGGCGTCGACGGCACCCCGCTCGAGGAACGGGCGGAACTGGCGGCGGTGGAAGAGCGACTCGCAGGAGGCGATCGGCGTGCGGCCGCCGGCGCGGATCCGCGCGAGCGCCGCCGGATCGTAGGAGTCGATCTCGAGCCAGAGCAGATCGAACGGCTCGATCGCCCGCAGCACCTCGAGATAGCCTTCGGTCTTGAAGTTGAAGTTGAGATCCAGGAGGAGATCGACCGCCGCGCCGGCGCCCTCGCGGAACGCCGCCATCTGGCGCTCGATCCGGGCGAGCGTCGCCCGGTCGACGTTGAGCTCGGGCCAGCCCGGCTGGTGCGCGAAGCCGGGCTGCCACATCTCGGGCGGCTCGCGGTCGAAGAGGAAGATGTTGGTCTTCATCGCGGTGAAGCCGCGCTCGCGGATCTCGGCGGCGAGCGCCCGGCAGCCCTCGAGGTCGCGCAACGGCGGCGTGCCGATCAGCGCGTGGTGCCCGAGCCGATAGGATCCGGCATGGCTCCAGTAGAGCCGCAGCCGGTCGCGCACCGGCCCGCCCAGGAGCGCCGCCACCGGCACGCCGAGCGCCCTGGCCTTGAGGTCGACGAGCGCGTTCTCGACAGCCGCGATCGCCTGCTGGGCGAGGCCGCCCGGATTGGCGCGGGTGATCGCGTGCATCCAGGCGGTGAGCCGTTCGACCGGGCGCGGATCCTGGCCCACGAGCTTCTCGGCCAGGCCGCGGATCAGCGCGGTGAGCCCCCTGGCCCCGTAGCTCTCGTTGTACTCCGACCAACCGACCGCCCCGTCGTCGGTGGTGATCTTGAGGAACGACCAGACCCGCCAGCCGGCGTCGCAGTGCAGGTCCTCGATGCGCGCGATCCGCACGACCCCCTCCCCGCTGTCCCGGCACCCAGCATCCCAGCGCCGCCGCGGCCGCACCAGCCCCGGCGGCACAGGGCGCCGCTGCCCGGGACGCGGGCTCAGGGGCCGGGTGCCGGATTGTCGGCGGTGGTGAACAGCGCGGCGATCCGCCAGCCCTCTCCGGTCCTGCGGCAGAGCATGCCGACGAGCCAGCGGAAGGGTGCCGCCTCGGCCTCGCTCGCACCGATCGAGAGATCGAGCGGCAGGTGCGGACAGGCGACCTCGGGCGCCACCTCCACGACCCGCGCCCGCTCCAGGAGCGGCTCGACCCGCCAGACCGCGAGGCGCTGGAAGGCGGCCATCCGCTCGACCGGCGTGTCCGGCCCCCGGAACGACTTGCCGTCGCCGACCCGGAGGAACTCGGGCGCGTCGCGCAGCAGGGCCCGGACCGAGACCGGGTCGCGCTCGTTCTGCGCGCGGTGGAACCGTTCGCAGAGCGCGCGCACCTCCTCCGCCGTGCCGGCCCGGGCGGTCGGGATCGCCGCCGCCGGGGCGGGTGCCGCCGCCAGAGCCGCCCCGAGCCTGCGCATGCCGTCCTCCCTCGTCCCGGGCACCGGCCCATCCGGTGCCCGCGCCGACAGCCTCGCGCGGTGCGGCGCCGGCGGCCGAGATCGAGGGGTCATGGGAAGAATAGGTGCCACCCATGCCCCGGGCGCGGGCGCCGGCCCGTCGACGGCGGCCGGGCGAAGGTCTAAGCGGCCGCGAGCCGCACGGGGGGTCGCCATGGTCGCCCTGGTCGCCTGTCTCGACTGGCACTATGCCGACGAGCCCGGGATCGAGCGCGAGACGCTCGGCCCCGCCTTCGGCGTGGCGACGCGCCGCTGGGCCGGCCCGGACGCGGTGCCGGCCGAGCTGCTCGGCGAGGCGGTGGCGCTGCTCTGCTACTACGAGGTGCAGGTGAGCGCGGCGCTGCTCGCGCGGATGCCGAGGCTCCGGGTCGTGACCCGCTGCGGGGTGGGCTACGACAACATCGACGTCGAGGCGGCGGGAAGGCTGGGCGTGGCGGTGCTCAACACGCCCGACTACGGCACCATGGACATCGCCGACCACGCGATCGGCCTCACCCTCGCCTTCCTGCGCGGCATCCCGCTCTACACCCAGTCCCTGTTCGAGGATCCGGTCGGCAACTGGCGCTTCGCCGCGGCCCCCTCGGTCCGCCGGCTCTCGACCCTGACCTTCGGGGTCGTCGGGCTCGGCCGGATCGGCACGGCGGCCGCGCTGCGCGCCAGGGCCCTCGGCCTGCGCGTGGCCTTCTTCGACCCCTACCGGGCGACCGGCAGCGAGCTCGCGCTCGGCGTGGAGCGGGCCGAGAGCCTGGAGGAGCTCGCCGCCCGCGCCGACATCCTCTCGATCCACGCACCGCTCACCGCCGAGACCCGCGGGCTGATCGACGCGCGCATCCTGGGCCTCCTGCCCGAGGGTGCCATCCTCGTGAACACCGCGCGCGGGCCGATCGTCGACGTGCGGGCGGTCCTCGAGGCGCTCCGCTCCGGCCGGCTCGGCGGGGCGGCACTCGACGTGCTGCCGCAGGAGCCGCCCGCGGCCGACGACCCCCTCGTGGCGGCCTGGCGGGAGCCGGGCTCGCCCCTGCGCCACAAGCTGATCCTCACCCCGCACGCCGCCTGGTACACGCCCTCCGGCATCGTCGACGTGCGCCGCAAGTCGGCGCTGGCCACCCGCCGCTTCCTGGGGACCGGCCGCTCGCGCGATCTCGTCAACGCCACATGGCTCGACGCCGCCCAGGCGGCGCGCCGGCGGGGCTGAGCGCGCGGTGCGCGAGGGGCTGGTCGAGGAGCTCCTGCGCGCGGCACTCGCCCGCCGCCGCGCGGCGCGCCGCTGGTCGGCGATCCTCCTCGTGCTGGCCGGCTGGCTGCACCTGCAGGTGCTCGCGCCCTTCGCCCGGGCGACCGCCGAGCACGCGGCGATCGAGGTCCGGCTCGCCGCGGCCCGCGCCGAGCTCGGCGCCTTCGAGCGGGCGGCGGCGGCGATCGCCGCCGCGCAGCGGACGAGCGGCGCGGCGATGGGCGAGATGACCGCCGCCTTCGAGGCCGAGCTGCGCGAGGGTTTCGCCGACCTCGAGCGGGCCCGCGGGCTGATGCGAGGGGGATCCACGCTGCAGCCCGCGGCACCGGGTCTGCCGGGCCCCTCGCCGCCTTTCCCGGCGTTCCCGCCACTGCCGCCGTTCCAGGGACTGCCGCCGACCCCCTGGCCGCCCGGTCCGCCCTCGCCGGTCCAGACCCCGCTCGGTCCCCCGCCGATGCCCTCGGGCCCGGGGCCGACCGCGCTCGCCGCGCTCGAGGACGAAGCGGTCCGCGCCGCGCTCGAGCAGCCCGACCCCGCCGCCGCGCGCGTGGCGCTCCGGCCGTTCGTCGAGACCCGGATCGTGGCCCCCGCCTACGACCGGCTCAATCGCGACTTCGAGACGCGGGTGGCGGCGCCGCTGCGCGAGGCCGTGGCGCTGCTGCGCGCCCGGCCCTCGGCGGCACCGGCCGCGGAGTTCCTGGACGGGCTGGTGCAGCTCGCCGATCGCCGCCTCGAGCCGCCCGCCGAGCCCTTCTGGTGGGCGAGCGTCGAGGGCAAGGGTGGCGCCGGGTTCCTGGCCGTGCTCACCTACGAGCGCGCCAGCGACGCGCTCGGCCAGAGCCGCGAGCTGGTCGCCCGGCTGGTCGAGCGCGGCGTGCAGGAGCAGTCCGCCCTTCTCGAGGCGCACAAGGCCCGTCTGAAGGCCCTGCAGGAGCAGCTCGACCGGCAGGTCGCGGCGTTGGGCGAGCTCGCCCGCCCGCTCGGCGCCGTGCGCCTCGAGCTCGCGGGCCTGCTCGGCTGGGCCCCGGCCGCCCTCGGCCTGCTGCTCGCGAGCCTGCTCGTCTGGCACGCCGATGCGCGCCGCGAGCTCGCCCTGCTCACGGGCTGGATGGTCTCCCGCCTGCCGGCCGAGGATCCCGACCGGCCCTGGCTCGGGCGCTGGCTAGGCGGTGCCGCGGCCGGCCGGCTCGAGCGGGCGCTCCCGCTCGCAGGCGCGCTCGCCGGCACCGGCTGGCTCCTCGGGCTCGCCCACG
>JBBIIE010000160.1:0-8035 GCA_037446605.1 Geminicoccaceae bacterium
GCCAGCCGGGCGGCACCGGCGCGGGCGTCGCGGCGCCGGCCGGCCCGCGGCCGGGCAGGAGCGCCGCCCCGCAACCACTCGCCAGGAGACCTCGTCGCGACCAGAGCAGCATCGACCGGCCCTCCGCTCGACGGACCGCACCGCGGCGGCCCCCATCGGCGGGAGGTGGGTGCCCGCGCGCGCCGCGGACATCCACGGCACCCGCCGGCCACGCCGATGTGAACGGCCCGCCCGTCGTCGATCGCGCCGGCGCACGATCCCGTGACACGTAGCTTCGGCTACGGTCCGCGGTCCGCTGCCGATCGATCCTCCACGGCACCGGGGCCCCGGCATCCCGAGCGGGTGCCGGGGACTCCGGACCAGACGGAGGTACGACCATGACGACCACCTTCAGGTTCCGCACCCGGCCGACGCTGGCGCTCGCGGCGTTCCTGCTCGCCGGTCCGGGCACTCCCGCCCAGGCCCAGGCGCCGCCCGCCTGCCTGGAGCGGAGCGTCATCCTGGAGCGGCTGCGGACGGGCTACGGCGAGAAGCCCACCGCCTTCGCGCTCGCCGACGGCGGCCGGCTCGTCGAGCTCCTGCTGGCGCCCGAGGGTGCCACCTGGACGCTCCTCTCGAGCTCTCCCGACGGCCAAAGCTGCATCCTCGCCACCGGCCGGCACTGGATCACCCGCACGCCCGAGGCGCTCGGCCTCGAGAGCGGCTGGCGTCCCTGACCGCAATCCTGGAGGCCCGGCCGTGATCGCCCTGAGCCCGTTCCTCGCGACCCCCGACCTGCCCGCACCGACGCTCACCGCCCGCGCCCCGGTCCGGCGCTGGTCGCTGCTCCTGGGCTTCGCACTCGTCAACCTCCTGGGCCTCGCTCTCGCCGCCGAGGCGGTCTGGCTCGGCTGGGTGGCGCGGCTGCTCGCGGGTGACGGCACCGGCACGAGCCACGTCATCCTGGCCACCTTCGCGGCCGGGCTCGTGCTCGCGACCCGCGAGGCCGTCCGTCTGTCGCGGGCCCAGGACGCGCTCGCCTCGGGCGCCCCGCAAGGCCCGTTCGACGCCCTGCGCCAAGCCGATCCGGCCCGGCGCGGCGCGCTCGAAAGCGCCTTGAAGCTCGAGCTCGCCGCGCGGATCGGGCACGTCCGCACCCTCGCCGGCACCCTCGTCCTCCTCGGCCTGATCGGGACGGTCCTCGGCTTCATGCTGGCGCTCGCCGAGGTCGACCCGTCGACCGCGGGCGACGTCGAGCGGATCGGCCCGATGGTCTCGGGGCTGGTCCAGGGCATGGGCGTGGCGCTGCACACCACGCTGCTCGGTTCCATCCTCAACGTCTGGCTGATGGCCGACTACCGGATCCTCGAGGCCGCCGCGGTGCGCCTCCTGGCCGGTGTCCTGCGCGCGGGAGGGTGACGTGCACGCCCTCCGGCCCTTCGACGACCAGAGCGAGGGGACGGTGTTCCGCGACGTGGTCATGCTCGCGCTCGCGGGCTTCGTCGCGGTGGTCGTCCTCCTCCTGCCGCACATCGCCCGACCCGGCGCCGAGCCCTCGGACGACCGCGTCCCGCCCGGCAATCTCTTCGCCGAGATCCGCTGGCCGGACGGCAGCGACGCCGATGTCGACCTCTGGGTGCAGGGCCCCGGCGACCGGCCGGTCGGCTACTCCAACCGCGGCGGTCGGGTGTTCGACCTGCTCCGCGACGATCTCGGCAGGCGCGGCGATCCGGGCGAGCTCAACACCGAGATCGCCTACGCCCGGGGCGCCCCGCCCGGCGAGTACACCTTCAACCTCCACCTCTATCGGCTGCCCGCCGGCGAGCGATCCGTCCCGGTCGAGCTCGTCGTGGTCGCCCGACCGCGGTCCGCCAGCCGCAGTGTCGAGTTGGCGCGCCGGCGGGTCGTCCTGGAGCGCGAGGGCGAGGAGCTCACCGTCCTGCGCCTCACCCTCGGAGCCGACGGCCTGGCGCAACCGGGCAGCCTGCACAGCCTGCCGCGCCCGCTGCGCAACGCCCGGGAGGGCCGATCGTGACCACCGCCACCCTGTTCTTCGCGCTCGCCGTCCAGAGCGTGCTCGTGGGCCTGCTCGCCTGGCTCGCGCTGATCGGCGGCCGCGGCCTCCTGGTCCGCACCGGAGCCGTGCTCGGCGCCGCGGCGGCGTTGTTCGCAGCCGCACTCGGCGGTGCCGCGGTGCTCGGCCACAGCAAGCCGATCCGGCTCGAGCTGCGGCCGCAGCGCCTGGCCGAGGCCGAGATCCTCGCCGCCCATCTGGTCGAGGGGCGGGCGATCCATCTCTGGCTCCTGCCGGCCGGAAGCGACGCTCCGCGGGCGTTCGTGCTCCCCTGGGATCGCCGCCGCGCCGAACGGGTGCTCGAGGGGCTGCGTGCCGCCCGGGCCGGGGCCGGACGGGCGGAGCTCGCCCTGGCACCCACCGAGGGAGATCCGGCCGAGCCGGGCGAGTTCGTCGTGCACGTGGCACCGCCGCCGCCCCTCCCGCCCAAGATCGTACCCAACGGCTGAACCCGGCACGCGGGAACCGTGGGCCCGGGTCGCGCGCCGGGCCCTTCACCCGGGGGGTCGGCTCCGGCAGGTTCGAGGGCGAGCCGGGCCGGTTCCACCGCCCGCGACCGGAGTTCCCGCCCGCCCATGCCCCGAGCCGCCCCGACCGGCTCCGCCAACCTCCGCGCGACGCTGTTGATCCTGGCCTCGAGCCTCCTGTTCTCGGCCGGCGACACGATCGTCAAGCTGCTCACGCAGAGCTGGCCCGTGGGCCAGATCGTCTTCTTCCGCTCGCTCGCCTGCCTCCTCCTCCTGGCGCTCCTGCGCCGTTCGGGTGAGCCGCTCCGGCCCTCGGGCCTGGCGCATCCCGTCCTCCTCGGCCGTTCCGCCTTCGAGATCGGCGTGACCGCCGCCTTCTTCGGCGCCCTCGCGGTCATGCCGCTCGGCGACGCGGTCGCGATCATGTTCACCGCACCCATCCTGTTGACCGCCCTCGCCACCCCGCTGCTCGGCGAGCGGGTGGGCTGGCGACGCTGGACCGCCGTGCTCGTGGGCTTTTCGGGCGTGCTCGTCGTGATCCGTCCGGGCGGCGGCGGCTACGGCCCCGAGGCCCTCCTGCCGCTTCTGGCCGCCTGCTGCATCGCCGGGCGCGACATCCTGGTCCGCCGCCTTCCGGCCGGGCTCGACAACCGCGCCGTCGTGCTCGGGACCACGCTCGCTCTCCTCGCCTACGGGGCGGTCGCCTCGCTCTTCGCCTGGCAGCCGGTGACACTCGGGCTCCTCCTCGGCGCTTCGGCCGGTGCGGTGACCGTGACCCTCGCCTTCCTGGCCTATGTCGAGGCCACCCGCACGGCCGAGGTCTCCTACCTGCAGCCCTTCAAGTACGGCGCGATCCCGCTCTCCTACCTCTGGGGCTTCCTCGTCTTCGGCGACCTGCCGGATGCCACTGCGGCGTCCGGCGTCGCACTGATCGTGGCCTCCGGCCTCTTCATCTGGTGGCGCGAACGGCGGCTCGCCCGCACCGCCGCCGAGCCCGCGGCCGCCGCGTGAGCAGCCCCCGGCGCAATCTCGAAGGTGCCCTCGTCATGGCCGGTGCCATGACCGCCTTCACCGTCAACGACACTTTCGTGAAGCTTCTGGCCGAACGGCTGCCGATCGGCCAGATCATGACGCTGCGCGGCCTCGCCGTCCTGCCGCTCCTCTTGCTCTTGTGGAGGGCCCGGGCCGGTCGGCTCGCCCTCCGTGCCGTGCTCCAGCCTTGGGTGCTCGCCCGGGCGGCCGCCGAGACCGTGACGAGCTGGCTCTTCTTGGCCTCGATCGCGGCCCTTCCTCTGGCCGACGCGATGGTGCTCTTCTTCTCCGCCCCGATCCTCCTGACCGTGGCGGCGGCCCTCTTCCTCGCCGAACCGGTCGGCTGGCGGCGCTGGACCGCCGTGCTCGTGGGCTTTTCGGGCGTGGCGCTCGCCGCGGCCCCGGCCGGTGCCTGGAGCCCGGCCGTGCTCCTGCCGCTCGCGGCCGCCACGACGAGCGTGGTGCGCGACCTCGTGACCCGCCGGATCGCACCCGGGGTGCCGACGGCTGCGGTGTCGATCGCGACGGCCGGGATGGTGGCGCTCTCGGGCCTCGCGAGCCTGCCCTGGGGCTGGCCCGTGCCGACCGCCGGCGAGCTCGGCCTCCTCGTCCTCTGCGCGGTCCTGCTCGCCGCGGGCTACCAGGGTTTCGTCCACGCGGTCCGCACCGCCGAGCTCTCGCTCGTCTCGCCGATCCGCTACGTCTCGGTGCCGATCGCCATGCTCACGGGCTTTCTCTTCTGGCGGCACTTGCCGGACGGGAGGATGCTCGCCGGTGCGGTCCTGATCGTGGGCTCGGGGCTCTTCATCCTCTGGCGTGCCCACCGCCTCGTCCGCGCCGAGCGGGACCGCTGAGACCTCAGGCCGAAAGGACCAGCGCGTCGAGGTCGACCGTGCCGTCGGAAAAGCGCACCCGCTCGACGCCCGTCACCCGGTCGACCCCCTCCTCGCCCAGAAGGTCGCGGAGCTCGAGACCCTTCCGGCCGAACGAGAGCGCGTAGGCCGAGCGCGGGCCCGCGAGCCAGAGCGTGTCGATCCCCTCGCCCCCGTCGACCCGGTCGACCCCGGGGCCGGGCCGCAACAGATCGTCGCCGCCGCGGGCCGCGAGCCGGTCCTTGCCGGCGCCACCCCAGATCGTGTTGGCTGCGGCGTTGCCCAGGAGGAGATCGTTGCCGGCCCCGCCGATCACCGTTTCGATCACCGTCTCGGCCCCGAGCCGGAGCGGCTCGCCCGCGATCGTCGAGACCGCACCCGGCTCCAGGTCGATCCGCACCCCGCGGCTCGTGGCCGAAAGGTCGAGCGTGTCGAGCCCGCCCGTGTCGACGAGGGGTTCGCCCGTGGCGAATCGAGACGCGTCGTCGGTGAAGACCCAGCGGTCGTCGGCGCTGGGCGCCGGGCCGAACAGCCGGAGCGTGGCGCCCGAGACCCGCCCGCTGTCTCCGGGCGCCAGGTCCTCGATCCGCAGCACCCAAGTCCCGGCCGGCTCCTCCCCCCAATGTTGCGTGCTGCCGAACCGCCAGGTGGGGGTGAGCACGACGCCGAGCTCGCCCGAGGGGTCGGTCGGCGGCCGGTTCAGCAGCAGGCTCTCGACGCCCGAGGGCGATGTCAGCCAGATGCGCAGGTCCTCGAGCAGGTCGTGGCGGAAGGCGAGATCGAGCTCCACGTCCTGCACCCGCTCGAGCCGGCCGGCTGGCACCTCGAAGCGGATCTCGACCGGCGAGCCCCGCTCCAGGAAGCCGTCGCCGTCGCGCGCGCCCGTGATCGACTGCAGGACGAGGTTCGCCTCGGTCTGCGGCGGCCGGCCGCCCAGGAGCCAAGTCTCGGCCATCCGCACCGCCGCCGCGGCGTCGACCAGCCCGGCGCCGAGCTCACGGCGCATCGCCAGCGCGCCACCGTTCCAGAAGCTGCCCTCGCCGCGCTCCCAGCCCAGCGCGGTGTCGATCCGCTGCGCCGAGAGGGCGAGGATCTCCTTGACGTCGCGGTAGCCGAGCCGCGGCTCGACCTCGAGGAGGAGAGCCACGACCCCGCTCACCACGGGTGCAGCGGCGGAGGTGCCGCCGAAGCTCCGGGTGTGGTCCGGATCGGGAAGATCCCCGCCCGACCCGTCGTTGTAGCCCTCCTCGCCCGGCCGGTCGGTCGTGACGCTCGCCGCCGGAGCGGCGACCAGGAGCGAGGCGCCGGGCGAGCTGTAGGCCGCGAGCTTGGCGGACCGATCGACGGCGGCGACGGTGAGCGTCTCGTGGTGGTTGGTGAGGTTCGAATAGTTCGCGTCGAGCCGTTCCTTGCCCTCGTTGCCGCCGGCGAAGACGAACACCGTGCCGAGCCCGCCGCGACCGTTGCGCACGGCGCCATCCAGCGCGTCGAACATCGGCCGCCAGGCGGGATCGTGGATCGAATAGACGCCGGTCGAATCGCCCCAGCTGTTGTTGGCGACGTCGGCGCGGGCGGCGCGCGCGAACGCCCGGGCGTAGTCCGCCGGACGGTCCGGCAAGAGGCCCTGCTCGATCTCGGCGAACGGCAGGCGGATCGAGACGATCCCGGCTTCCGGTGCCACGCCGCTCCCACCGATCTTGTTGCCGGCACGCGCCGCGGCGATCCCGGCAACCGCGGTGGCGTGCCTGTCGCCGTCCGGTCCGTCGAGCCGCGGCCTTCCGTCCTCGGCCCCGCTCGCGGCCTCGAGATCGTTCGCCCAATCGTAGCCGGGGGCGAGATCGGGATGGGTGGGGTCGACCCCGTCGTCGAGGATCGCGATGTCGACGCCGCGGCCGGTCGGGCCGGGAGAGGACCGGGCGAGGCCGATCAGCGGCAGGTGCCATTGCCGAGCCGCCAAGGGATCGTCGAGCGACCGGCCGTTCGCCATCTTGCCTCCGCGGCCGCGAGCTGCGAGCCCCTGAGCGAGCGATGCCGACGGGCTCGTAGCAGGTCAACCGGCCGGCGTGGCCCGACCGCCCGAGCGGAGGACGTACCCCCGTGACGCCCGATCTCCTGATCCGCGACGCCAATCTACCGGACGGCCGGACCGGCCAGGACCTGTTGATCCACGACGGGCGGACCGTCGAGGTACGTCCCGCGATCGAGGTCGCCGCGCGCGAGGTGGTCGACGCGGCCGGCCAGCTCGTCAGCCCGCCCTTCGTCGACGCGCATTTCCACCTCGATTCCGTGCTCTCGCTCGGTCGGCCGCGGCTCAACGAGAGCGGCACGCTGCTCGAGGGGATCCGGATCTGGGGCGAGCTGCGGGCGACGCTCCGGGAGGAGGAGGTGCTCGAGCGCGTGCTCGCCTACTGCGATCTGGCGGTGGCGCAGGGGATCGGCGCCATCCGCAGCCACGTCGACGTCACCGACGACCGCCTCGTGGGCGTGGCGGCCCTGCTCGAGGCGAAGCGCCGGGTGGCACCCTATCTGACGATCCAGCTCGTGGCCTTCCCGCAGGACGGGCTCTACCGCCACCCGCGCGGCCTGCCCAACCTGCTGCGCGCCCTCGAGCTCGGCGTGGAGGTCGTGGGCGGCATCCCGCACCACGAGCGGACCATGGAGGACGGTCGCCGCTCGGTGGTCGAGCTCTGCACGATCGCGGCCGAACGCGGGCTGCGGATCGATCTGCACTGCGACGAGACCGACGATCCGCTCTCCCGCCACGTCGAGACGCTGGTCGCCGAGGCGCAGCGGCTGGGCCTCGCCGGCCGGGCGGCCGGCTCGCACCTGACCTCGCTGCACAGCGTCGACAACTACTATGCGAGCAAGCTCCTGCCGCTCATGGCGGAGGCGGGTGTGGCGGCGATCCCCAATCCGTTGATCAACATCTGGCTGCAGGGGCGGCACGACACCTACCCCAGGCGCCGCGGGCTCACCCGCGTGGCCGAGATGTGGGCCCAGGGCATCCCGGTCGCCTTCGGCCACGACTGCGTCATGGACCCCTGGTACCCGCTGGGCGCGGCCGACATGCTCGAGGTCGCCAAGATGGCGATCCACGTGGGCCAGCTCACGAGCCGTGAATGGATGCGCGCCGCCTTCGAGGCGGTGACGAGCGTGCCGGCTTCGATCCTCGGCCTCGAGGGCTACGGCCTCGAGCCCGGCTGCCGGGCCGACCTCGTCCTGCTCGAGGCGCGCGACCCGATCGAGGCGATCCGCCTGCAGGCGGCGCGGCTCCTGGTCCTGCGCGGCGGTCGGGTGGTGGCACGCGGCAGCTCGCGCCGCGCCCGGCTGGAGCTGCCCGGCCGGCCGGCCGAGCTCGACCCGCGCCACCCGCGGCCGCACGCCTAGGGCGGTTGCGCGCGCCCGGCCCCGTGCGGCGGATTGCCGCAGGGGGCGAGGTGCTCGCGCCGCGCGCTAGGCCGCGGCCGGCCGTCCCGCGGTCGCTGCAGCGCCGCGGTGGTACGGGGGCGTCGTCGAAACGTCCAAAAAGGCTCTTGGCGGGTATGCGCGATTATGCGAGAGACCACGATCGGCGCCCGTTGTCGCCGAACAACCAGAACAGCACGCGCGCG
>JBBIIE010000161.1:0-7942 GCA_037446605.1 Geminicoccaceae bacterium
GGCCGGCCCCTTCTCGGCGAGCAGCCGGGTGTGGATCTCGGTCATCTCGAGGACCGGGGAGACGGGTGCCCGGACCCGGACGAGCCGGCCGCGCCGCTCCAGAAGCTCCATGAAATCGCGCAGGGAGTCGAACGGCATCTGGGACCTCGGCGCCGCCTGTCGCCGCCAAGGTGACGCTCGCGATGCGGTTGGCAAGCGGTTGCGACCGAGCGCCCGGGGGCGGCTGGTGGAGCCGAGGGGAGTCGAACCCCCGACCTCTAGAGTGCGATTCTAGCGCTCTCCCAACTGAGCTACGGCCCCGCCGGGCGCTTCTATGGGGAGACCGGCCCGCGACGTCAAGGACGGCCCGGCGGGCTGGCGGGCCCCGCCGACGCCGCTATAGTCGCGGCGGTCGCCCCGCCGCGCCGTGGACCGTCGGATGAACGCGCTCGCCAACCTCGTCGATACCGCCATCTCGATCTACATCTGGCTCCTGATCGCCGCCGTCGTGCTCGGCTGGCTGATCGCCTTCGGCGTGGTCAACACCGGCAACCGCATCGTCTACCAGATCCGCGGCTTCCTCGGCCAGATCACCGAGCCGGCGCTCAGGCCGTTCCGCAACATGATCCCGACCTTCGGCGGGATCGACGTGTCGCCGGTGATCCTGATCCTGGCACTCTACTTCGTGCGCGATCTGGTCAACGAGTATCTGAGGTAGGCGGTGGCCGGGCCGGTCCGCGCCCTCGCCCGGGCGATCGAGCTCGAGCTCAAGGTCACGCCGCGCGGTGGGCGGAGCGCCATCGAGGGTGTGCGCGCGGATGCCGCCGGTACCGAGCGGCTGGTCGTCCGGCTCAAGGAGGCACCCGCCGACGGGGCGGCGAATGCGGCGCTGCTGCGCCTGCTCGCCGACGCCTTCGCGGTGCCGCGCAGCGCCTGCACCCTCGTGGCCGGCGCGGGGGCGCGGCTCAAGCGGGTGCGCATCGAGGGCGAGCCCGGGGTCCTCCTGGCGCGTGCCGGGGCGCTCGTCCGCACGCCCGAGGGCGCGTGACCCGGATCGTCGACGGCAGGGCGGCGGCGGCGCGGCTGCGCGAGCGGGTGGCGCGCGAGGTTGCCGCACTGCGCGCCCGGCACGGCCTCGTCCCGGGGCTCGGGGTGATCCTCGTGGGCGAGCACCCGGCGAGCCTCGCCTACGTCCGCACCAAGGCGCGCATGGCCGAGGAGGTCGGGATCGAGGCCGAGCTCGTGCGGCTTCCCGCGGAGGTGACCGAGGCCGAGCTGCTCGCCCGGATCGCCGAACTGCAGGCCGATCCGCGGATCGACGGTGTCCTGGTCCAGCTGCCGCTGCCGCCCCGGATCGACCCGGCGCGCGTGGTGGCGGCGATCGACCCGGCCCGCGACGTCGACGGCTTCCACCCGCTCAACGCCGGCCGGCTCGCCGCGCTCTCCGGGCCGCCGCCACCCGATCTCCTGGTGCCGTGCACGCCGCTCGGCTGCCGCCTCCTGCTGGAGGAGGTGCTGGGCCCGGACGGGCTGCGCGGCAAGCGCGCCCTCGTGCTCGGTCGCTCCACGATCGTCGGCCGGCCGATGGCGGCGCTCCTCCTGGCCCGGGACTGTACGGTGACCGTGGCACACTCGCGCACGCGCGCGCTCGCCGAGGAGTGCCGGCGGGCGGAGATCCTGGTCGCCGCCGTCGGTCGGCCCGAGCTCGTGCGCGGCGACTGGCTGGCACCCGATGCCGTCGTGATCGACGTCGGGATCAACCGGGTCGGCGGGCCGGACGGCACCGGCCGCCTGGTGGGCGACGTCGCCTTCGCCGAGGCGGTCGGGCGCGTCGCGGCGATCACGCCCGTGCCCGGCGGCGTCGGGCCGATGACCGTCGCCTGCCTGCTCGACAACACGCTCCGCGCCTGCCGTGCGCGGCGTGCCGCAGGATCCGACCGAGGGGAGTGACACATGGCCGAGCGGATCGATCTGGTGATCGAGGGCATGGGCTGCGAGGGGTGCGTGCAGGCCGTCAGGACCGCCCTCGAGAAGGTGCCGGGCGTGCGGGCGGTGCAGGTCGACCTGGCCGCCGGCCGGGCGACCGTGGAACACGAGCGCGTCGAGGCCGCGGCGCTCGTCCGCGCGGTCGAGAAGGCGGGCTACGACGCTCGTCCGGCCGGCCAGCCCGGCTAGAGCCCCATCGGCCCGTAGAGCGCCTCGAGCGGCAGGGGCTCGGCGAGGAGGGTCGAGCGGATCGCGTCCTCGCCGGTCACGTCCTCGCCCCGCCAGCGGCCGTCCGGCTCGCGCCGCCAGAGTTGGACCTGGCGGTGGCCGGGCCAGACGATCCAGATCTCCTCGAGCCCCTCGAGCTGCATGTAGCGAAGGCGCTTCTCGCCGAGATCGTAGGCGGCCGTACCTTCCGAGAGGATCTCGACGGCCGCCTTCGCTTCCCGCAGCCGTTCGCTCCTGCGTTCGCCGCAGACGATCGCGAGGTCGGGGATCCGCTCGTTCCAACGATCGAGCACGAGCCCGACCGAGCCCAGGACCCGGCAGGGCGGGCGAATCCGCCGCTCGAGTTCCACCGCGAGGCGGGTCTGCATCTCGCCGTGCGGCTCGGCGGGCCCGGCCATCATCCGCGGCATGCCGTCGACGAGCTCGTAGCGTTCGGGCCGCCGCTCGGCCCAGGCCTCGAACTCTTCGACCGTCATCCGCTCGAGCGCGCGCGCCATCGCCCGCCTCCACCGCGACGTGGGAAACCTAGCACGCGCGCGGGGCGGGGTCGACGCGGCCGCTCTGGGCGGCGCGTCCGCCGCGCGCTAGAGGAAGGCGAGCCAAGCGGCCGGGGGAGGGATGTCCCGTGATCATCGACCACCGCACCTACACGCTCCATCCGGGCAAGCTCAAAGCCTTCCTCGAGGTCTACGAGACCAAGGGCTACCCGATCCAGGTCAAGTATCTGGGCGAGCCCTGGGGCTGGTTCACCTCGATGGACATCGGCGAGCTCAACCAGGTCGTGCACATGTGGGCCTACGAGGACCTGGCCGACCGCGCTCGGCGGCGTGCGGCGCTCCAGGCCGATCCGGCTTGGGGCGAGTATCTCGCCGCCGCCACGCCCTTGATCCAGCACATGGTCAACAAGATCTTGACCCCGGCGCCGTTCTTCGTGCCGAAGCGCTGAGGGCCCGACCGTGGATCTGTCGCTCTCGCCCGAACTCGAAGCGCTCCGCCGCGAGGTCGCGGCGTTCGTCGACGACCGGCTCCTGCCGCTCGAGGACGATCCCGCGACCTGGGGCGAGGGCGAGCAGATCCGCTGGGAGCTCGTCGAGCGGCTGCGCGCCGAGATCAAGGTCGCGGGGCTCTGGTGCCCGCAGATGCCGAAGGAGCGGGGCGGGCTCGGCGTCGGCCCGGTCGGCATGGCGGTACTCTACGAGGAGATGGGCCGCTGCCGCTCCGGCCCCGTCTGCTTCAACTGCGCCGCCCCCGACGACGGCAACATGTGGGTGCTCGAGAAGGTCGGCACGCCCGAGCAGAAGGCCCGCTGGCTCGACCCGATCGTCCGCGGCGAGGTGCGCTCGGCGATCGTCATGACCGAGCCGCACCCGGGTTCGGGCTCCGATCCGGCCGGGATGACGCTGACCCGCGCGGAAAAGCGGAACGATCGGTACCTCGTCCACGGCCGCAAATGGTTCATCACCGGGGCGGAGGGCGCGAAACACTTCATCCTCCTCGCGCGCACCTCCGACGATCCGCGCCGCGGCCTCACCGCCATGCTGTTCCACGCCGACCAGCCCGGCTGGCGGATCCTCCGGCGCATCCCGATCATGGGGCCGGAGGAGCATGGCGGCCATTGCGAGCTCGAGCTCGACGGGCTCGAGGTCCCCTTCGAGAACGTGCTCCTGGGCGAGGGGCTCGGGATGAAGGTGACCCAGATCCGCCTCGGCATGGCCCGGCTCACCCACTGCATGCGCTGGCTCGGCATGGCCCGCCGGGCGCTCGAGATCGCGCTCCCCTGGATCCGCGAGCGGCGCGCCTTCGGCCGGACGCTCGCCGAGAAGGAGAGCGTGCAGGACATGCTCGGCGAGGCGGCGATGCGGATCGCCACCGGCCGGCTCCTCGTGATGCGCGCCGCGGTCAAGATCGCGACCGGTGAGAAGGCGCAGGCCGAGGTCTCGATGGCCAAGATCCAGGTCGCCGACGCGCTGCACCGGGCGATCGACACGGCGATCCAGCTCCTCGGCGCCAAGGGCTATTCCAAGGACACGCCGCTCGAGTGGATGTACCGCTACGCCCGCCAGGCGCGGCTGGTCGACGGTGCCTCCGAGGTCCACCGCATGCTCGTGGCCCGCGCGCTCCTCGCCGATCCGCGCGGCTTCTTCGCCTGGCCGTGAGCGAACCCTTCTCGACCGAGGAGCGCGCCCGGCTCGAGGGCTGGCTCGCCGCTGCACTGGGCGCCCGCGAGGTCCGTGTCGCCGCGGCCCGTCGCCTCTCGGGCGGTGCGATCCAGGAGAACCTCGCCCTCGAGCTCCTGGTCGACGGCGGCCCGCGCGCCGGTCGGCACGCGCTCGTGCTGCGCCGCGACGCCCCCTCGACGGTCGCGGTGAGCCGCTCCCGGCTCGAGGAGTACGCGCTCCTCGACGCCGCCCACCGCGCCGGTGTCCCGGTCCCCGAGCCCTGGTGCGCCTGTGCCGACCCCGCCGTCCTCGGCAAGCCCTTCTATCTCATGGCCCGGGTCGAGGGCGAAGCGCGCGGCGCCCGGCTCGTCAAGGATCCCGTCGTGGCGGCGCGCGGCCCGGAGCTCGCGGCCGAACTGGGCCGCGTGCTCGCGCGGATCCACGGGCTCCGGCCACCTCTGTCCGACCTGCCCTTCCTCGCGACCCACGCGGATCCGCTCGCCGCCCGGATCGCCGAGCTGCGCGGCCATCTCGACCGACTGGGCGAGCCGCAGCCCGTCCTCGAATGGGGCCTGCGCCGGCTCGAGCGGGCACGCCCCGGCTCCGGCGAGATCACCCTCGTCCACGCCGATTTCCGCACCGGCAACCTCATGCTCCGCGAGGGCCGGCTCGTCGCCGTGCTCGATTGGGAGTTCGCCTGCCTCTCCGATCCGCTCGAGGATCTGGGTTGGATGCTCGCCAAATGCTGGCGGTTCGGTGCGGTCGAGCGGGAGTGCGGCGGGCTCGGCCCGCGCGAGCCGTTCCTTTCGGCCTACGAGGCGGCCTCCGGGCGGCGGGTCGATCGCCGGGCGGTGCGATGGTTCGAGCTCTTGGCCACGCTCCGCTGGGCGGTCGTGGCGCTCCTCCAGGCCGAGCGCCACTCGAGCGGCCGCGAGCGTTCGCTCGAGCTCGCCTTGACCGCGCACATCGTCCCGCAGCTCGAGGCCGACGTGCTCGACTACGCCGCACTCCTCGAGGGGGAGGGGGGATGAGCCTGCCCGCCGACCTCGCCGATCTGCTCCTCACCGCCCGTGCCGTCCTGCGCGAGCGGATCGCGCCGGCCGTCCCGGCCGAGCTCCGCTTCGAGGCGGCGATGGTGGCGAACGCGATGGCGATCGCCGCGCGCGCCGACCGGGGCCTGCCCGGTGCGGCCGAGGTGGAGGGACTGCGCCGGCTCTATCCCGAAGCGGCCGACGCCGGGCCCGAGGCGCTGCGCCGCCGGCTGGTCGCCGAGATCCGGGCCGGTCGGCTCGATGCGACCGGCCGTCATCTCGCCGCCCACGTCCTGTGGCCGCGGGTGCGCGAGCGGCTGGCCCTGTCGAGCCCGGAATACCGCACGGGCCTCTGACGTCGACCGGGCGGGGAAGGGCACGCGGCTTGCCGGCGGGCGGGACGGCCGGTAGGACGGGCCGCCACCTCGCCGGCCACGGCCGCCGGGGACCGGCCCCGAACGCGACACGAACAGAAGGTCGCCGCGATGGGACGCCTCAACACGCCACGCGCCGGGCGCATGCTCCTGGCGGCGGGGCTCCTCGTGCTCGCCGGCTGCGCCGAGCCGGCGCTCCGCTCCGAGATCGGCGCCACGATCGACGGCGTCTCCTTCGAGCCGCCGGCACGCCCGCGCGGCGCGGCGGCCGAGCCCGGCCGACCGGTCGGTGCGGCCCCGGCGCGCGGCCGGCCGGAGGTGTTCCTCGCCCGCGGGGTCGGCGCCACGCCGCAGCGCGCCCCCGGCGTGCAGCGCTCGGCCGACGGGGTCCAGGTGAGCTTCGACGGCGCCGAGGTGAAGGAGGTCGTCCGCGTGATCGTGGGCGACATCCTCAAGCGCCCGTTCACGATCGATCCCCGCGTCGCCGGCACGGTGACGCTCTCGACCGCCGGGCCGGTCGCCGAGCGCGACCTGCTCCTGGTCCTGGAGACCGCGCTGCGCATGGTCGGCGCCGGCCTCGCGGAGAGCGGACCGGGCTTCATCGTGGCGCCGGCCGAGGAGCTGATCGGGCGCAGCGAGCTGCGGCCGATCGGCGGCAGCCAGCCGCCGCTCGTCTCGCCCGGCACGGGTGCCACCGTGGTGCCGCTGCGCCACATCTCGGCTGCTACAGCCGCCCAATTCGTGCAGCCGCTCCTCAACAAGCCCGAGGACATCCGGGTCGACCCGGCGAGCAACCTGCTCCTGATCGCCGGCACCGCGGCCGAGCGGCAGGCGGCACTCGACACACTCGCCATCCTGGATGCCGATTGGCTCGCCAACAAGTCGGTCGGCATCTTCCCGCTGCAGTACGCGACGCCCGAGGCGCTGATCCCCGAGCTCGAGGCGCTGTTCGCCGAGCCGGTCCCGGCCGGCACCGGCCAGCGCGCCGCCGTCCAGTTCCTGCCGATCGCCCGGTTGAACGCGGTCCTGGCACTGGCAGGCTCGCCCGCTCAGATGCTGCAGGTCGAGCAATGGGTCGGCCGGCTCGACCGCGGGCGGACCGCCGGGCCGCAGTTCTTCGTCTACGAGCTCAAGCATGCGAGCGCCGAGGAAGCCGCCAAGGTCCTGAACGAGCTCTTCGGCGAGGCCGCCGCGGCGGGCCCGGCGCCGGCTGCGATCCCGCCCTCGCTCGTGGGGCTCGGTGCCCCACCCGTGCAGGGGGGAGCGGCCGAGGAGCCGGCCACCGGGACCGCGGCGCTGGCCGTCCAGGCGGTGCGGTCGCCGGCGCCCGGATCGGGCGCCCCGGGCGGGGTGAAGGTGGTCGCCAACAAGGCCACCAACTCGGTCGTGGTGCGCGCCACGCCGCCCGTCTGGGAACAGATCGAGGGGACGATCCGCCGGCTGGATGCAGCACCCGCCCAGGTGCTGATCGAGGCGACCATCGCCGAGGTGCTGCTCAACGACGCGCTCCGCTACGGGGTGCAGTACTTCATCGAGGCCGGCAATTTCCGCTTCGGCTTCAACACCACCGCGCCAGGGGCGAACGGAACCACCGGGTTCCGCAACCTGGAGCCGCTGGCGCGGGTGCCCGGCTTCAACTTCATCTTCACCGGCGGCGACACCAACATCACGATCGACGCGCTCTCGCAGGTGACCGACGTGCGCGTGCTGTCCTCGCCCTCGGTGGTGGTGCGCGACGCGGCCGAGGCGGTCCTGACCGTGGGCGACGAGGTGCCGATCACCACCCGCACCGCGGTCAGCGTCGAGAACCCGCTGGCGCCCACCGTGAGCTCGATCGAGTACCGCGACACCGGCGTGATCCTGCAGGTCAAGCCGCGCATCAACAGTTCGGGCGTGGTCGGGCTCGAGATCGCCCAGGAGGTGAGCCGGGTGGTCGACACCGGCGAGACGGCGAGCACGACGCCCACGCCCACGATCCAGCAGCGGCGGATCAAGAGCCGCGTCGACGTCCTCGACGGGCAGACCGTGGTCCTGGGCGGCCTCATCCAGGAGGCCGAGGAGCGCGGCCGTCAGCGGATCCCGGTGCTCGGCGACATCCCGGTGCTGGGCGCCCTGTTCGGCTCGACCTCGACCGCCCAGCGGCGCACCGAGCTGATCGTGTTCATCACCCGCGGCGTGATGAACA
>JBBIIE010000162.1:0-7846 GCA_037446605.1 Geminicoccaceae bacterium
CCACGACGGCGACCTCCAGCCCGTGCTGCTGCGCGTCGCCCCGCTCGACGTGGCGTATGGCTTCGACGAGGGGTCCGAGGATCTCCTCTTGATCCTCGCGATCGACCCCGAGGCGCGCCAACCCCAGCCCGCGGCGCTGGCCGCCCGGCTCTGGGGCCTCACACCGGCGGAGACTCGTCTCTGCGGCCTCCTGACCCGCGGCCTGAGGCCGGCCGAGGCGGCCCGCGAGCTGGCACTGAGCCCGCACACCGTGCACGCTCAGCTCCGTCAGATCTTCGCCAAGGCCGGCGTGCACCGCCAGGCCGACCTCCTGCAGCTGCTGGAGCGGCTGTCCGTTGCGCCTTTGTGAGAGCGGCCGTGTGTCCGCGGCGTGTGCCGCATGGCCCGTTCGGGCGATGACGCTCGCCACTCGACGCGGCAAGGCTTCCCGTCCGTTGCGCTGGGGAGGAACAGCTCGTGAAGACGCTCTTCAAGATCGACCTCGCCAAACATCCTGCGGATCTCCCGGTCCGCCCGCACAACCGCTGGCACCCGGACATCCCGATCGTCGAGTGGGTGCGGCCGGGCGCCGATTTCCGCATGGAATGCTACGACTGGACCGGCGGGCAGATCGCCCCGGACGACAGCGCCAACGACGTGCGCGACGTGATCCTGCCGCGGGTGCACTACCTCAGTGGGCCGGTCGGGGTGGAGGGCTGCGAGCCCGGTGACCTGCTGGTCGTCGACCTGCTCGACATCGGACCGCTGCCCGGGAGCGAGTGGGGCTTCACCGGCATCTTCGCGAAGGAGAACGGTGGCGGCTTCCTCACCGAGCACTACCCCAAGGCCGCCAAGGCGATCTGGGACCTCAAGGGCATGTACTGCTCCTCGCGGCACATTCCCGGGGTCCGCTGGCCCGGGATCGTCCATCCCGGTCTGATCGGCTGCCTGCCCTCCCGCGAGCTCCTGGACCGCTGGAACAAGCGCGAGGCCGAGCTCATCGCCACCGATCCCGAGCGCGTCCCGCCGCTCGCCGCCCCGCCGCAGGCCGAGCACGCCCTGATGGGCATGATGACCGGCCAGGCCGCCGCCAAGGCCGCGGCCGAAGGCGCCCGCACGGTTCCGCCGCGTGAGCACGGCGGCAACTGCGACATCAAGAACCTGTCGCGCGGCTCGCGGATCTTCTTCCCCGTCTACCAGAAGGGTGGCGGTCTCTCGATGGGCGACATCCATTGGTCGCAGGGTGACGGCGAGATCACCTTCTGCGGCGCGATCGAGATGGCCGGCTGGATCGACCTGCACGTCGACGTCATCAAGGGCGGCATGGCCAAGTACGGGATCACCAACCCGATCTTCATCCCGAGCCGCTGCGAGCCGCACTTCGGCGAGTACCTCGTGTTCGAGGGGATCTCGGTCGACGAGCACACCGGCAAGCAGTACTATCTCGACGCGCACGTCGCGTACCGTAGGGCCTGCCTGAACGCGATCGAGTACCTCAAGAAGTTCGGGTATACCGGTGAGCAGGCCTACATGATCATCGGTACCGCTCCGTGCGAGGGCAGGATCAGCGGGATCGTCGACATCCCGAACGCGTGCGCTACCCTCGCCATCCCGACAGGGATCTTCGACTTCGACGTCAAGCCGAACGCCAGTGGCCCGGTCCGCGGCGTGCCCGCGGGCGTCGACGTCGCGCACGCCGGCTGAGCCCCGGATCGGCGCCGGGTCCCGGTGGGGCCCGGCACCGGTCGTGCGACCGACGAGACCAGCGGGAGGCGGCGATGATCCTCGGATTGGTGCTCCTCTACGTGGGCGCGGTTCTGTTCCTCAACGGCCTGTGGATCCTCGGCCAGATCGGCGACCGCGAGATCTCGGTCATCAACGTCTTCGTGGGTGCGCTCACGCTCCTCGCCGCGCTCTATTGGGCGTTCGGCCCGAGCGTGGACGCGAGCTCGGTCAAGGCGGCGGCGCTCACGCTCCTGTTCTCCTTCACCTATCTCTGGGTCGCCTGGAACCGCTACAACGAGGCCGACGGCCGCGGTCTCGGCTGGTTCAGCCTGTTCGTTGCGATCACCGTCGTCCCGATCGCCTTCGAGACCCTCGGTAGTGCGAAGTCGCTCTGGGAGTTCTGGTTCGGCCTCTGCTGGGCCGCCTGGGCCGTGCTCTGGTTCATGTTCTTCCTGCTGCTCGCGCGCGGCATGAAGATCGCGCGGCTCACCGGCGCCGTCGCCGTGGCACAGGGTGTCCTCACCGGCTGGCTGCCGGGCTTCCTCCTGCTCCAGGGCTGGATGGGTCCGTCCGCAGCCTCCCCCGGCTGAGACGACATCGAGGGAGGATCCGCGCATGCCCCTCTACGAGTACGCCTGTGCCGGCTGCGGCCCGTTCACCGCCTGGGGGACGATGAGCACCGCCGCGGCACCCGCCATCTGCCCGGGCTGCGGCGCGCCGGCGCCGCGCACGGTGGCCCGACCGGCGCTCGGCATGGAGCGTGGCCGCTACCGGGCCCACACCCGGAACGAGAGAGCCGGCCACGAGCCCGAGCTCGCCCGCCGCGAGGACCACGGTGGCGACGCCCACGGCCATCACCGCCACGGCCACGGGCCGGCCGACCCGCGCGTCCGGGCGCTGGTCGGCGACGCCCACGCCCACGTCTCGCGGCGGCCCTGGTCGGTCGGCCACTGAGTCCGCCTCGGGCCAGCCCCCGCCCCCGAGGGAGACAACCGGGAGCAGGCCGGGCATCCTCGCCTCCGCGGTCGCGGCCGAAGACGGAGGGCGGATGGGCCTCGATACCCTCGGTGTGGCGGTGGGCGGGGCGCTCGGCAGCCTCTGCCGCTGGTGGCTGTCGGAGCTCTTCCTCCGCCTGGGCCTCGGCTTCTTCCCCTGGGCGACGCTCCTCGCCAATGTCAGCGGCAGTTTCCTGATCGGGCTCGTGGCCACGCTGACCGGGCCCGACGGGCGCATCGTGGCACCGCCCGAATTGCGTCTGATGGTCATGGTCGGCTTCTGCGGCGGCTACACCACCTTCTCGTCCTTCAGCCTGCAGACCCTGACGCTGGTCCAGAGCGGCAACTTCCGCGAGGCCGCGGCGAATGCCATCTTGTCCGTCGTGGTCTGCCTCCTGGCCGTCTGGCTCGGCCATGTCGCAGCCGCGGCGATCAACCGGATCTAGGAGGCCGCCCTTGAACGCGCTTCGTCCGGCTCGTCGGCTCCGCGTTTTCGTGACCGAGCGCGAGCGTCACGCTGGCCGCCCACTCTTCGAGGCGATCCTGCTGCGCGCCCGTGAGCTCGGCCTCGCGGGCGGTACGGTGTTCCGCGGCGCGATGGGCTTCGGCCGCTTCACGCCGCTCCATCGCCCGGGTATCCTCGACATCGCCGAGGACTTGCCGCTCCTCGTCGAGATCGTCGACGAGCCGGGCAAGATCGACCGCTTGCTGGCCGAACTCGGCTCGGTCGTCGGCCACGGCATCGCGGTCCTCGACGACGTCGAGCTCTTGACGTTCGGCCCTTCGGCCGCCCCCTAGAACCCGAGCGCCTTGACCTGCAGCACGTTGGGAAGCCGCCGGACCTGCTCGACCACGGCCTCGGGGATCGGCCCGTCGACCTCGATCAGCGCGATCGCATCGCCGCCCGGCCGGTCGCGGCCGAGATGGAAGGTGGCGATGTTGATCCGTGCGTCGCCGAGCGTCCGGCCGAGCGCGCCGATGAAGCCCGGCTTGTCGGAGTTCCGCACGTAGAGCATGTGCGGGCCGAGCCGGGCTTCCATCGGGATCCCGCGGATCGAGACGAGCCTGGGCTCGGCGTCCTGGAAGAGCGTGCCCGCCACCGCGCGCGGGCCGCGCTCGGTCACGACCTCGAGCGTCACGAGCGTCTGGTAGCCCTCGATCTGCTCGCGCTGGGTCGTGGCCACGTCGATGTCGCGCTGGCGCGCCACCGCCGGCGCGTTGACCATGTTGACGCTGTCCATGAGCGGGCGCAGGAGTGCCGCCAGGCACACCTGGGTCAAGGGCCGCGTGTTGAGCGTCGCGGCGCGCCCGGCATAGGTGATGGTCACCCCGCGCAGCCCCGTCTCGGTGAGCTGCCCCGCGAACGAGCCGAGCTGCTCGCAGAGCTTCATGTAGGGCCTGAGCCTGGGCGCCTCCTCGGCCGTGACCGAGGGCATGTTCAAGGCGTTCACGATCGCGCCCGTGGTGAGGTAGTCGGCGATCTGCTCGGCGATCTGGATCGCCACGTTCTCCTGCGCTTCGCGGGTCGAGGCGCCGAGATGCGGCGTCACCACCACCTGGTCGAGCGCGAAGAGCGGCGATTCGCGCGCCGGCTCGACCGCGAACACGTCGAGGGCGGCACCGGCGACGTGGCCGCTGCGGATCAGATCGGCGAGCGCCTCCTCGTCGACCAGCCCGCCACGCGCGCAGTTGACGATCCGCACGCCCGGCCTCGTGCGCGAAAGCCGCTCGCGCGAGAGGATGTTGCGGGTCTGCTCGGTCAAGGGTGTGTGCAGCGAGACGATGTCGGCGCGCGCCAGGAGCTCGTCGAGCTCGACCTTCTCCACGCCCAGTTCCCTGGCGCGCTCGGGGCCGAGGAAGGGATCGTAGGCCACGACCTTCATCTTCAGGCCCTGGGCGCGGTCGGCGACGATCGAGCCGACGTTGCCGCAGCCCACGAGCCCGAGCGTCTTGCCCGTGAGCTCGACGCCGAGGAAGCGCGACTTCTCCCACTTGCCCGCGCGGGTCGAGCGATCGGCGGCCGGGATCTGCCGGCAGAGCGCCATGATCAGCGAGATCGTGTGCTCGGCGGTGGTGACCGAGTTGCCGAAGGGCGTGTTCATCACCACCACGCCGCGCGCGGTCGCCGCCTCGAGGTCGATGTTGTCGATGCCGATGCCGGCCCGCCCGACCACCCGCAGCCGGCCGGCCGCGGCCAGGACCTCGGCCGTGACCCTGGTCGCCGAGCGGACCGCGAGCCCGTCATAGTCGCCGATGATCTCGATCAGCCGGTCCTTCGTGAGCCCGGTGCGCCGCTCGGCCACCACGCCGCGCTCGGCGAAGACGCGCAGCGCGGCGGGGCTGAGTTCGTCGGCGATCAGCACGCGCGGCATCGAGGTCTCCAGGCTCAACCGAGTTTCGCGGTGACGGTGTCGAGGGCGTGGACGAGCCAGGGGGCGAGCGCCTCGAGGTCGGCGGTCTCGACCGTGGCGCCGCACCAGATGCGCAGGCCCGCCGGCGCGTCGCGGTAGGCGGCGACGTCGAAGGCGACCCCGGCCTCGGCCAGGAGCCCGGTCATCGCCTTCACCACCCCCTGCCGGCCGGCCTCGTCCAGGCGCTGCACGGCCGGGTGCTCGAGGGTGAGGCAGACCGAGGTGGGCGAGCGGATCTCCGGGCGCGCGGCGAGGAACCCGAAGCCGCGGCGGGCCGCCACGAGCCGCTCCAGCACCGCGAGGTTGCGCCGGCAGCGCTCGACCAGGGCCGGCAGACCACCGATCGCCTCGGCCCACCGCAAGCCGTCGAGCGCGTCCTCGACGGCGAGCATCGAGGGCGTGTTGATCGTCTCGCCCCTGAAGATGCCCTCGGCGAGCTTCCCCTTGCTCGTCAGGCGGAAGAGCTTGGGGAGCGGCCGGGGTGGACTCCATGCCTCCAGCCGCTCGACCGCGCGCGGACCGAGCACGAGCATGCCGTGCTGCGCCTCGCCGCCCAGCACCTTCTGCCAGGACCAGGTGACCACATCGAGCTTCGACCAGGGCAGCTCCATGGCGAAGGCCGCCGAGGTCGCATCGCACAGCACGAGCCCGCGCCGATCGTCCGGGATCCACTCCCCGTGCGGCACCCGCACGCCCGAGGTCGTGCCGTTCCAGCACAGGACGACGTCGCGGTCGAAGTCGACCGCACCCAGCTCCGGCAGCTCGCCATAGGGCGCCCTCAGGGCCCGGACGTCGGCGAGCTTCAGCTGCTTCTCGACGTCGACGAGCCAACCCTCCCCGAAGCTCTCGAAGGCGAGGACGTCGACCCCGCGCGTACCCAGGAGCGACCACATCGCCGCCTCGAAGGCGCCGGTGTCGGAGCCGGGCAGGATGCCGATCCGGTACTCGGGCGGGATGCCCAGGATCCGCCGCGAGCGCTCGCCGACCTCGACCAGCCGGGCCTTGCCCTCGGCCGAGCGGTGCGAGCGGCCGAGGAGCGCCCGCTCCAGTGCTGCGAGCGACCAGCCCGGCCGCTTGGCGGTCGGGCCCGAACCGAAGCACGGGTTGCCGGGTCTGGCCCTGGGCTCCTGCATGGCTGCCATCCGCGGCCGAAGGGACCGCCTTGCTAGGGCAGCCTCCGCTGCGCTGCAACAGGGCGGTTGTCGCAGCGCCGCAGGGAGCGCCGGCTCAGGCCGGCACGGCCAGCCGCGCCACGGCCCGGGGCAGGCCCGGCACGGTCGGATGCGGCCCGGACGCCACCGATCCGCCGGGGGGCGGTGCCGTGCGGCGGGCGCGCTCGGCGAGTGCGGCCACCGCGCGCGCGAGCTGACGACGGCCGACCGCATCGTGCGGACGGGCGCGCACCCGCTCGGCGGCGAGCGCCCGGGCGAGCTCCGGCCGGCCCGCGGCGAGCGCCGCCTCGAGCAGGAGCTGGGCCAACAGGTCGCGCTGCGCGTTGGAGCCGCCGGCCGCGGACGGCACCGGGCCGAGCTCCAGGAGGAGGTCGACGGCGCGCCCGGGCTCGCCCCGGTAGAAGGCCGTGACGGCACGCACCAGCGGCACGAGGATCGGCCCGGCGACGGCGGCCGCATGGTCGTGGGCAGCCTCCTCGGGCCTGTCGGCGAGCCGCTCCAGCGAGGCCAGGAGCGCATCGGCCTCGGGTCGCCCGGTGCGCGCCAGCACGAGGGCCGCGTGCAGGTCGGTCAGGGGGTAGACATGGTCCTCGGTCCAGGCAGCGGCCTGCTCGGCGAGGCCGTCCCAGCGCCCGCCCACGTCGAGCCCGGCGAGCTCCAGGCGGGCCAGGAGCGAGGCGGCGTTGTGCAGGTCGACGCAGGTCGGCCGGCCGCGCGGCAGCACCGCCCGGTCGTAGAGCTCGAGCGCCGCCCAGCCGCGCCCGCGCTCGAGCTCGAACAGTGCGGCGTGCCAGAAGAGGTGGCCGCGCATGCTGGTTCGGTCCGACCAGGCCTCGATCGGCCGGGCGAGCCAGGCGGCCCCCTCGCGCGGCCGGTCGCGCGTCTCGAGCAGGTGCGCCACGGCGTGGATCGACCAGAGATCCTCGGGGTTGAGCTCGACCGCGCGCCGCGCCAGCCGCTCGGCCCGGTCGAGCTCGCCCGCCTCCTCGAGCGCGAAGGCGAGCATGCCCAGAAGGAAGCCGTAGCCCTCCCGGCCCTCCTCCCAGGCCGGGAGTGCGAGCGTCACCGCCTCGCGCATGAGGTCGCGCCGGCCCATCCAGAAGCCCTGGTGGTGCAGCAGGCGGATCGCCAGCAGATCGCGCGGCCAGGCCCGGACGATCGCCCGCCAGAGCCGCGTGGCGGTGGCCAGATCGTTGCGCGCCCAGGCGGCGAGCGCGTCCAGGTGCAGCCGCTCGCGGGCCCCGAGCCGCGGCCGCTCGACCTCGGCCAGGGCGAGCTCGGCCCGGATCGCGGGCCCGAGCGTGCGGGTCGCCTGCGCGCGCAGCAGGCAGCCCTTGAGGCAGCGGGCGAGCGCCAGGCCCGGATCGGCGGCGAGCGCCGCCTCGACCGTCGCCATGGCCGAGACCCGGTACTCCATGAGCTCGACCAGCGCGCGGTCGAGCAGCGCCGTCGCCGGAGCGCTGTCGGTCGTCACCTCGAGCCCGAACCGGTCGCGCATCGGCCCTCTCCCACCGCGTCGGGGAGAACCTAGCCCCGACCGGGCGGGGCGGCGCGATCTTGTGGT
>JBBIIE010000163.1:0-7834 GCA_037446605.1 Geminicoccaceae bacterium
AGCGCAGGATCTCGGGGCGGCTCATCCGCCGGCCTCCGCGTCGAGGAAGCGGTTGGGGCGCAGGAAAAAGGCCAGGAGCACGCAGCCCTCCTCCGACCAGGCCTCGTGGCGCGAGCCGGCCGGTCGCCAGACATAGTCACCCTTGCGGCAGGTGCCCTGGTGGTCGCTGAACGAACCCTCGAGCACGAAGCTCTGCTCGATCTCGACATGCTCGTGCAGCGGCAGCCGGGCGCCGGGTGCCCAGCGGAACAAGGCGGTCAGGAGGCCGGTCTGCTGGTCCTCGAGCAGGGTCTTGATCTCGATGCCGGGGAACCGGGTCGCCTTCCAGGGCAGGCTCTCGACCTCGACATAGCGCGAGGCGAGGGGCCCGAGGCCCTCCTGCGCGGCCAGGTTCGGGGTCGTTGCGGGCATCCGTCTCCTCCTTTCCGGGTGGGTCGCAGCTCGGTCGGTCAATAGCCTTCCGCCACGAGCGGGAAGGCCGACCAGAAGCCGGGTGGGCGGACCGGCTCGGCGCGGGCCAGGTGCGCGGAGCCGAGCTCGGCGAGCCGGGTGACGCCCAGAAGGCCCATGCCGATCCGGACCTCGTCCTCGAGCAGCTCCAGCATCCTGACGACGCCTTCGGGCCCGCCCGCCGCCATGCCGGCCGCGAGCATCCGGCCGAGGCCCACGGCTCGGGCGCCGCGGGCGATCGCCTTGAGGACGTCGGTGCCTCGGCAGAAGCCGCCGTCGATCAGGACCAGGCAGCGATCGCCCACCGCCTCGACGATCTCGGGCAGGACGTCGAGCGTGCCTTGGACGTGGTCGAGCTGGCGCCCGCCATGGTTCGAGACGACGATCCCCTCGACCCCGTGGTCGACCGCGATCCGGGCATCCTCGACCGTCATGATGCCCTTGAGGATCAAGGGGATGCGGTGACGGGCCTTGAACCGGGCGACGGCTTTCCAATCGAAGGCGCGCTGGATCTCGACCCCACCCACGTTCTGCCGCCAGGGCTTCTCGAAGCGGTTCAAGAGATCGCGCTCGCGCCGCGAGTACCAGGCCGTGTCGACGGTGATCGCGAAGGCGCGATAGCCTTTCGCCTCGGCGCGGGCGACGATGTCGGCGATCCATTCGTCGTCGCCGCGCACGTAGAGCTGGAAGATGTTGAAGCCCTCGGGCGCGGCATCCGCCACCGCCTCGAGACCCGGCGCGCAGACCGAGGAGAGCATCAAGGGCACGCCGAACCGCGCCGCGGCCTGCGCGGCCCCGGCCCCGCCGGAAGCGTGGAAGGTCTCGATCGAGCCGATCGGCGCCAGGAACACGGGCAGCCGGATCCGCCGCCCGAAGAGCTCGGTCGAGGGGTCGACCCGGCGGACGTCGACGCACACCCGCGGCCGAAGTGCGAGCCGTTCGATCGCGAGCCGGTTGCGGGCGACGGCCGTCTCGGTCTCGGTGCCGCCCTGGAGATAGTCCCAGGCACCCTTGGCGAGCCGGCGGTGGGCGAGCTGCACCAGCTCCTGGAGGGTCGTCACCTCGTCGAGCGCGGTCATGGCGTGCGCGATCCCCAGCCCCTTGCGGAGCGCAGCCATGCGGCGGCGCGGCGCCGGGTGCAAGCCCGCTGCGGGCAGCGCTGGGGCGCCCGTGGCTCAGAGCGGGAGGAGGGCGAGCCCGGGAAAGGCCAGGAGCAGCGCCAGGACGAGCAGCATGGCGAGCGCGAAGGGGGCGGCTCCGGCGAACACCGTGCCGAGGCCGATGCGCGGATCGCCGAGCGTCCCGGTCACGACGTAGACCGAGAGGCCGAAGGGTGGGGTCAGGAGACCGATCTCGACGGCCACGATCGTGACGATGCCGAACCAGACGAGGTCGAGCCCGAGCGCCTGGGCGATGGGCAGCGCGAGCGGCACGGTCACGAGCAGGATCGAGGTCGAATCGAGGATCGTGCCCAGGAGCAGCACGATCGCCAGATGGGCGAGGAGGAAGCCGGTGGCCTCCAGCCCGGCGCCACGGAGCGCACCGAGCGCCAGCTCGGGCAGGCCCGCCAGGGCGAGCATCCGCGTGTAGAGGCTCGCCGCCACGATCAGGAACAGCACCGCGGCGGTGACCTGGCCGGTCTCGACCAGCACCTGCCAGACCCGGGCGCGGTCGAGCCGGCGGCGGGCGAGGGCCAACAGGAACGCCCCGGTGGCGCCGACCGCCCCGCCCTCGGTGGCGGTGAACAGGCCACCATAGATCCCGCCCAGGACGAGGAGGACGAGCAGGAGCACGGGGGCGAGCAGGCGCAGGCCCTCGAGGGCGCCGAGCCCGGCGGCCGCCATCCCGGGACGGCACTCCTGGACGAGCCCGGGTGCCAGCCGTGCCACGGCCAGGATGCCGGCCGAGAAGACGAGCGCCATGAGGAGACCGGGCACGATGCCGGCGAGGAACATCGCCCGCACCGATTGCTCGGCCAGGAAGGCGTAGACGATCATGAGGAGCGAGGGCGGGATCAGCATGCCGAGGATCGAGGAGCCGGCGACCACGCCCACGGCGAAGGTCGGCCGGTAGCCCATCGCCAGCATCTCGGGCACGGCCACGCGCGTGAAGACCGCGGCCGAGGCGATCGAGATGCCGGTCACCGCGGCGAAGACGGCGTTCGCCACCACGGTAGCGACACCCAGCCCGCCCGGGAGCCCGCGGAACAGCCGCTCGGCGGCGCGGTAGCAGTCACGGCCGATCTCGGCCGTGGCGACGAGCTGGCCCATCAGCACGAAGAGCGGGACGACGCCGAACAGATGGTCCGAGACCGCGTCCGAGGCGGCGCGCGCGAGCAGGCTCGCGGCGATCCCGGCATCGCCGCGGATCGCCCAGACGCCGAGCAGGCCGGAGAGGAGGAGGGCGGTCGCCACGTGCATCCCGAGCCAGATCAGCCCGAGCAGGAGGAGGAGGGCCAGGAGCCCGATCTCGACCGGGCTCAGCGGGCGCTCCGGGCCGACCGGCCGAGCGCGTCGACGGCGCGGGCGAGGAACAGGGCGGCGGTGAGGGCGGCGCCGGTGACCATCACCGCGCGGACCGGCCAGATGGGTGCCGTGAAGTCGCCGGCGGCACCCACGTAGAGCTCCTCCCGCCAGGCCTCGAGGAGGCCCGGCACCGACACGACCGCGAGCAGCATCATCAACCCGGCGCCGGCCAGGTGGACGGCCGCTTCGACGAGCCCGTGCAGGCGCGGCCGGGTCCCTCGCAGCCGGTCGAGCAGCAGCTCGGAGCGCGGCAGCCGGCCGGCCCGCAGCGTCTCCGGGAGCTGCAGGAAGAGGATCGCCACGATCGAGAGCGCCAGAAGCTCGCTCACGCCCCGCACCGGCCGCGCCAGGAGCTCGCGCCCGAGGATGTCGAGGTCGACAAGGACGACGAGCGCCAGGATGAGGAGCGAGCCGGCGGCGGCCAGGGCCCGGCAGGGTGCCGCGAGCCGGTCGGCCAGACCCGCCGCGGCCGGACCCGGAGCACCGCTCACCCCTTCGACCAGTCGCGCAGGATCGGCACGCCCGCCTCGCGCTGGGCCGCCATGTAGGCCTCGAGCACGGCCGTGCCGGGCAGGCCCTTGCCGTCCAGGTCCTCGGCCCAGCCCAGGGCGACGTTCGGGATCGTCTCCGCCCAGCGCCGCCGCTCGGCCGGGTCGAGCTCGATCACCTGCGCCCCCGCCGCCACCATCTCGGCCATCCGCCGCTCGGCGAGCGCGCTTTGCGCCTGCGCGTAGGCACGGGTCCATTCGCGCCCCACCGCGCGGACGATCTCGCGGGCGGCTTCCGGCATCTTGTCGAGCGTGCGCCGGCCGATCGCGATCGCCCCGCCGAACATCGCCCCGAAGCCGACCTTGCAGACATGGGGGGCGACCTCGTGCAGCTTCGCCGCGCCGGCGCCGGTCGCGAAGGTCAAGGCACCGTCCGACACGCCGGTCTGGATGTCGTTGTAATAGGTCGTGAGCGTGCCGGCGACGGCGACCGCGCCGGTCCCCTTGATCCAGTTGGCCGACGGGCCCGGGGCCGAGAGCTTGAGGCCCTGGAGGTCGGCGAGCCCGCGGATCGGCTTTTTGGACCAGACATGGTAGGTGTCGAGGGCGGCGCCACCCAGATAGACGAGGCCGTGGCGGCTCCAGGCCTGGCCCATGGCGGCGATCTCGTCCTGGAGCCGCTCGACGATCGAGGCCAGGAGGAGGACGTCCTCGACCCCGAACGGGCAGACGTAGGAGACGTTCTGCAAGGGCATCTTGGCCGCCTCGAACACGGTCGAGACGAAGCCCGCATCCGAGATCCCGTCGCGCATCGTGTCGAGCTCGGAGCCGAGCTTGGCGAGCGTGCCACCATAGGCCCGGTTCCATTCGATCGCGAGCGGCACGCCCGCGGCCCGGAGGCGCTTGTCGACCTCGGGGATGAAGAACTCGTCGAGGAGCTTGACCCAGAGGAACACCGGCGGGTGGCCGGCCGCGACCGTCACGCGCAGCCGCTGCGGCTGACCTCGGGCGGCGGGTGGTGCGAGCGTCAGAACCGCCGCGGGGGCGGTGGCGAGCGAGCGCAGGAGCCTGCGGCGCGTGGTCATGTGCGTGCCTCCCCCGGTCCTCGTGCGCCCTTTCTGCGGGCCCCGGAGCGTGCTTGCAAGCCGGCTCGGCCCGTGCGAGCGGCGTGTCCGGAGCCAGTCCGCGGAGGTGCCGAGACCATGCCCGCCCGCCTCGTCGATCTTTCGGTCCCGCTCGTGGCCGGCATCGCCTCGGACCCGCCGGGCTACCGGCCGGAGATCAGCTTCCGCGACCATCGCGAAACGGCCGGCGAGGTCTGCCGCTTCTTCCCCGGTCTCAGCGCCGAGGACCTGCCGGACGGCGAGGGCTGGGCGATCGAGCACGTCACGATGACGACGCACGCCGGGACCCATCTCGATGCGCCCTGGCACTTCGCCTCGACCATGGACCGGGCGCTGGTCGAGGGCGGCAGGCCCGCGCTCACGATCGACCAGGTGCCGCTCGACTGGTGCTTCGCCCCGGGCGTCAAGCTCGACTTCCGCCATCTGCCCGACGGCCACGTCGTCACCGCCGCCGAGGTCGAGGCCGAGCTCGCGCGGATCGGCCACGTGCTCCGCCCGCTCGACATCGTCCTCGTCAACACCCGCGCCGGCAGCCGCTACGGTGAGGCGGACTATGTCGAGGCCGGCTGCGGGATGGGCCGCGAGGCGACGCTCTGGCTCCTCGAGCGCGGCGTGCGGGTGACCGGGACGGACGCCTGGAGCTGGGACGCGCCCTTCGCCCACACCCGCCGCCGCTTCGAGGAGACCAAGGATCCGCGGCTGATCTGGGAGGGCCACAAGGCCGGCCGCGAGATCGGCTACTGCCACCTCGAGAAGCTCACGAACCTGGAGCTCCTGCCGCCCCGGGGCTTCCGGGTCTGCTGCTTCCCCGTCAAGGTCGAGGGCGGCTCGGCCGGCTGGTGCCGGGCCGTGGCGATCCTCGAGGGAGGCTGAGCAGGCCGCCGCTCAGCTGCCGAAGCTGTCGGTCCAGCAGTGGATCAGGACGCCGATCAGCCGGCCGTCGCTGGAGCGCGCCGGCGCCCGGCAGACGTGCAGGTCCGCCGAGCGGCCGAGCTCGACCGGCGCCGGCACCCAGCGATCCCGCGGCAAGGGCCAGCAGCGCCCGCCCTCGAGATAGCCGGCCTCGGCCCCGGCCACGGTGCAGCGCTCGGCGATCCCGCAGTCGCGGCCGTTGCAGCACGGGCCGCCTCCGTCCGGCTGCATCATCGACCGGTAGGGGTCGGGTGCTCCGGGTGGCGGGTGCCGGACGCCCTCGCCACGGGCCACGCCGGCAGCGAGGGCCACGCCGATGCCGAGAACGATCAGAAGCCGTCGCACGGGATCATCTCCAGCCGGATCGGGATCGCGTTCCGGCCTCCCTCCCGCCCGGGAGCCGACCACCGGCCGCGCGATCCGGACCGCGGCCCCGGTCGGCACCCGACCGCGCGCCCGAGCGACGCCACCAACCATCAGTAGCATCCACCGAGCTATCTTTGCCCAAGAGTAGCATGAACCGTGCCGGAAGTCATGCAGGTCGCGCCGGGCCGCCCGGCGCCGACGGCCGCAGCGGGCCGACCACTTCGTCCCGGGCCTCCTCGCCCCCATCTCCGGGCCATGGCCCCGCCGCTCGCCCTGTACGTCCACTGGCCGTTCTGCCGGGCCAAGTGCCCCTATTGCGACTTCAACAGCCACGTCCGCCCACGGATCGAGCAGGCGCTCTGGCGGCGGGCGCTCCTGACGGAGCTCGGGCACTGGATCGACCGGCTGGGCCCGCGCCGGCTGGTCTCGATCTTCTTCGGCGGCGGCACGCCCTCGCTCATGGACCCGGCCACGGTCGAAGCGCTGATCGCGCGCGCGGTCGCCGCCTGGCCCCCCGAGGGCGAGATCGAGGTCACGCTCGAGGCCAACCCGACCTCGGTCGAAGCGGGTCGCTTCCGCGGCTACCGCGCGGCCGGCGTGAACCGGGTCTCGATCGGCGTGCAGGCGCTCGATGCGGCGGCGCTGCGCTTGCTCGGCCGCGAGCACTCGGTCGAGGAAGCCCTGGCCGCCGTGGAGCTCGGGGCCTCCGTCTTCCCGCGGGTCTCGTTCGACCTCATCTACGCCCGCCCCGGCCAGACCGCGGCCGAGTGGGAAGCGGAACTCGGCCGGGCCCTCGCCCTCGGCACCGGGCATCTCTCGCTCTACGAGCTCACGATCGAGGCGGGCACGCGCTTCCACGCCGAGGTCGAGGCCGGCCGGCTCCGGCCGCTCGGCGAGGACGAGCAGGCCCTCCTCCTGGAGCTGACCGACGCCCGCACCACGGCGGCCGGCCTGCCGGCCTACGAGGTCTCCAACCACGCCCGGCCGGGCGAGGAGTGCCGGCACAATCTCGTCTACTGGCGCTACGGTGAGTATGTCGGCATCGGACCGGGCGCGCACGGCCGGGTGCTGCTCGACGCGCAGCGCCTCGCCACGCGCACGCTGCGCGCCCCGGAGCGCTGGCTGGAGGCGGTCCGGGCGCGGGGCCACGGGCTCGAGGCGGAGGAGCCGGTCGCCGCGCGCGAGCAGGCGGTCGAGGCGGTGATGATGGGCTCGCGGCTGGTCGAGGGGGTGCCGCTCGCCCGGCTCGAGGCGCTCGCCGGCGCTCCCTGGACCTCGGTGCTCGACCGCGCCGCGCGCGACCGCCTCGTGGATGGTGGGATGCTCGAGGCCGAGCCGGCCCGGCTGGCCGCGACCCCGGCCGGGCGGCTGCGGCTCGATGCGGTGCTGCGCGCGCTCCTGCGCTGAGCCGCGTCGAAAGCCCTAGCGGGTGGCGGCGGCCGGGTCGAGCCGGACGGCCTCCTCGGCGGCGAAGCGCTGCGCGCTCGACCAGTCGAACTGCGTCGTCAGCACCCACTGGGCGCCCCAGGCGATCACCACCGCCGCCACGAGCGCTGCGAGGAAGGCCTTCATCCACCGCTCTCCGCACCCGCACCGGACGGTCGGGTGACCCGCTTGAGGTAGGCGATCAGCGCCGCCCTGTCGACCGGATCGGGCATGCGCTGCAGGGGCATCTTCGAGCCCGGGGTCAGGGTCTCGGGGCCGAGCGCGAACAGCCGGTCGACCGTCTCCTCCGACCAGACGATGCCGCTGCGGGCGAGCGCCTCGGAATAGTGGTAGCCGGCGACCGAGGCGGCGGGCCGACCGAACAGGCCGTAGAGGGAGGGGCCGGCGCGGTTGCCGCCGTCGGCCGTCACCGTGTGGCAGGCGGCACAGGCGCGGAACAGGCGGGCGCCGCGGTCGCCCTCGGGCGCCGGTCGCGGCGCCGCGGCGGCGAGCGGTCTCCTCCGCCAGACGCGCGAGCAGGGGC
>JBBIIE010000164.1:0-7828 GCA_037446605.1 Geminicoccaceae bacterium
GTTGGCGAGCAGCAGCACGAGCGCCGCCGCGAGGCGTCGGCTCTGCTCGGGATCGAGCCCGTCGTGCGCGCGCACCAGGCGCACGAGGACCGCATCCGGGTCGGCGAGGCGCGGGCCGGTGTCGAGGCCGGCCATCAGGCGGCCCGCCGCGTGGGTGCCGGCGTGCGGCCCCACATCCGGGCGAGGGCGGCCGCCACCTGCTCGGCGCCCGGCGCCACGAAGCGCGCCGCCAGGTGCTGGTCGGGGCGCACCAGGTACGCGGCTCCCGGGACCGCA
The DNA here is from genome assembly GCA_037446605.1 of Geminicoccaceae bacterium. Classification (GTDB taxonomy): domain Bacteria; phylum Pseudomonadota; class Alphaproteobacteria; order Geminicoccales; family Geminicoccaceae; genus JANXAZ01. The sequence goes on from JBBIIE010000164.1 coordinate 277, forward strand.
CCGAGCCGGGCCGCGGCCGTGCCGTCGGGTGCCAGGCGCTGCTCCTCGAGGTCCGGCAGGCCGAGCGGCGGGCCGCCGTCGAGGCGGAGCAGGACCGGCCGGCCGCCCAGCCGCTCCAGGAGGTGGCCGCCCTCGGGCAACGGCGCGTCGGGGAGCGGATCGCCCGGTGCCGGGCCGGCCGTCCAGGCCCGATCGTCCGGCGTGGAGAGCGGGCTCGCCCGGTAGCGGTGCGGGGTCGAGAGCCGGCCGGCGTTGACCATCGCGCGCGCGAAGGGGTGTTCGCCCGCGAGCAGCAGCACCGCGTCGCGCAGCGCCCGGGCGGCCTCGCCCTTGGGGCTGATGAAGTCGGTCGCCCGGGTCGAATGCAGGATGTTCTCGTCGGCGGCCGGGATCCGCTCGGCCTCGTAGCTGTCGAGCAGGCTCTCGGGCGCCCGCCCGTCGAGCACGGCCGCGAGCTTCCAGGCGAGGTTGTCGGCGTCCTGCACGCCGCCGTTGCCGCCGCGCGCGCCGAACGGGCTCACCTGGTGGGCGGAATCACCCACGAACAGGATCCGGCCGTGGCGGAAGCGCTCCAGCCGCCGGCAGCGGAAGGAGTAGACGCTGACCCAGTCGAGCGTGAAGCGCACCGCGGGCCCGAGCATGGCGCGGATCCGCGCCTCCACCCGGGCCGGATCCTTCTCGGCCTCGGGGTCGGCCCGGGCGCCGAGCTGGAAGTCGATCCGCCAGATGCGGTCCGGCTGCTTGTGCAGCAGCACCGACTGGCCCGGGTGGAAGGGCGGGTCGAACCAGAATCGCCGCTCGGCCGGGAAGTCGGCCTCCTCGATGCGCACGTCGGCGATCAGGAAGCGGTCGTGGAACTCCTGGCCGAGGAAGGCGAGATCGAGGGCGCGGCGGATGGTCGAGCGGGCCCCGTCGCAGGCGAGGAGCCAGGCCGCCTCGAGGGTGTAGCCGCCCTCGGGCGTGGCGACCTCGAGCCGGACCGCATCGGGGCCGGGGCGGACGCCCTCGACCCGGTTGCGCCAGCGCAGCTCGACGAGGCCGGTGGCCGCGCAGGCCTCGACCAGCCAGGCCTCCAGCCAGTACTGCTGCAGGTTGACGAAGGCCGGCATCTTGTGGCCGGGCTCGGGCAGGAGGTCGAAGGCGTAGGCGAGCCTCTCGCCCAGATAGACCTTGCCGAGCTTCCAGGTGACGCCCCTCTCGAGCAGCGGCCGGCCGAGGCCGAGCCGGTCGTAGATCTCCAGGCTGCGCTTCGACCAGCAGATCGCGCGACTGCCCACGCTCACCGTGTCGTCCTCGTCGAGCAGCACGCTCGGCACGCCGTGGCGGGCCAGGTCGAGGGCGAGGGTGAGGCCGACCACCCCGCCGCCCACGACCACCACCCTGGCCGTGCCCGAGCCGCGCTCCAGCTCGGCCGGCCGCCGGAAGGGGTAGCGTGGCGGAACGAAGCCGGTCGTCAAGGCACGCCGCCGGGCTCAGCCGGCCCCGCCCTCGAGGGCGGCCCAGAGCGCCCGGTCGCGCTCGGCGGTCCACACCCGCGGCCGGTCGAGGCCCAGGACCTCGTCGTAGGCCCGGCCGACGTTGAAGGGCATGCAATGGTCGAAGATCACCCAGCGGCCGAACTCCGGCCGCATGGCCCCCGTGACCGCGTCGTAGGTCTCCTTGAGCGAGGCGCCGCGCAGCGCGTGGCTGCGGGTCAGCGCCAGGAGCCGGCTCGTGAAGGCCTCGGTGCCCTCGATCGCAAGGCGGCACTGGGCGGGGCTGCGCGCCGCCGGGCCGCGGCCGGGAACGAGCGCCTCGGGCTCGAGCGCCCGCAGCCGGGCGAGCGTGCCGGGCCAGTCGCCCAGATGCGCGTCGCCGCAATAGGGGGTGGCGCCGAGCTCGACGATGTCGCCCGCGAACAGCACCCGCTCCTTCGGCAGCCAGACGACGGTGTCGCCCCGGGTGTGGGCGCGGCCGGGATGGAGGATCCGCACCTCGCGCGAGCCGAGCCACACCGTCATCGAGCCCGAGAAGGTGAGGGTCGGCCAGGTCAGGCCCGGGATCGTCTCCTTGCCGCGGAACAGGCGCGGGAAGCGGCCGATCTCGCTCGCCATGTCCTCCGCGCCGCGCTCGACGATCAGCTCGCGGGTGGCCTCGGAGGCGAGGACCCGGCGGGCGCCGTAGGCCGAGGCGCCGAGCACGCGGACCGCGTGGTAGTGGGAGAGGACGAGCCAGGTGACCGGCTTGTCGGTGACCCGGCGGATCCTGGCGACGACGTCGCGGGCCATGGCGGGGGTCGCCTGGGCGTCCACCACCATGACCTCCTCGTCGCCCACGATCACCCCCGAATTGGGGTCGCCCTCGGCGGTGTAGGCGAACAGGCCCGGCCCGATCTCCTCGAAGCTCACCGTCTTCTCGGCGAGATCGGCGCTGCTCGCGAAGGCCTTGCTCATGCGCGGCTCCGGCTGAAGGCGACGACCTCCTGCTCGATCGCTCCGAAGATCGACCGGCCGGCGGGATCGACCATCTCGATGCGGATGGTCGAGCCCGGCCGCAGGAAGGGGGTGCGGGGCGCGCCGTCACGGATCGTCTCGACCATCCGCGCCTCGGCGATGCAGGCGAAGCCGACCCCGCCGCGCTCGACCTCGGCGGTCTCCAGCGGCTGGCGGTTGGAGACCGTGCCCGAGCCCAGGATGGTGCCGGCGGCGAGGGCGCGGGTGCGGGCGGCGTGGGCGATCAGCTCGGGGAAGGAGAACTGCATGTCGCGGCCGGCGTCGGGCCGGCCGAAGGGCCGCCCGTCCAGGGTGCAGTGCAGCGCCCCGTGCAGCCGCGCCCCGTCCCACATCGAGCCGGGCTCGTCCGGGGTCAGCGCCAGGGCCGAGAGCGCCGAGGCCGGCTTCGACTGCAGGAAACCGAAGCCCTTGGCGAGCTCCTGCGGGATCAGGTTGCGCAGCGAGACGTCGTTGACGAGGAGGAGGAGGCGGATCGCCGCCGCCGCCTCCTCGGGCCCGGCGCCCATGGCCACGTCGCCGGTGACCACCGCCACCTCGGCCTCGAAGTCGAGGCCCATCGCCTCCTCGACGAGCGGGATCGGATCGCGGGGGCCCAGGAAGCCGTCCGAGCCGCCCTGGTACATCAGGGGGTCGGTCAGGAAGGAGGGCGGCAGCTCGGCGCCGCGGGCGCGGCGGACCAGCTCGACGTGGTTGAGGTACGCCGAGCCGTCGAGCCACTGGAAGGCGCGCGGCAGGGGGGCGGCGCAGCGGCCCGGGTCGAAGGCGAAGCTGCCCGTGGCGCTGCCCGCCTCGAGCGCCCGGGCCTCGGCCTCGAGCGTCGGGGCGAGCTCGCTCCAGCGGTCGAGTGCCTCCTGCAGCGTGCCCGCCGCCCGCGCCCGGACCGCCCGCGAAAGATCGCTCGCGACGAGGATCAGCCGGCCGTCGCGGCCACCCTCGCGCAGGCTCGCGAGCCGCACCGGCGGCTCACTCGGCCGCGAGCGCGGTGGGCGCGGCGCGCTTGACCTTCCAGCTGTCGGCGTAGCCCGGCCACTCGACCGCCGAGGCGCCGGCTGCGACCTGGAGCGCGTCGCGCGTATCCAGCATGACGGCGTACTCGTCGGTCGCCGGCTTGGGCTGGACGAAGGCGCGCTCCAGCGCCTTGGGGTGCGGCCCGTGGGTGAAGCCGCAGGGATGCAGGGTCATCATCCCGGCCTTGATGTTGTCGCGCGAGAAGAAGTCGCCGGCGTGGTAGAACAGTACCTCGTCGTAGTCGTCGTTGTTGTGGAAGAACGGCACCTTGAGCGCACCCGGATCGGTCTCGAACGGGCGCGGCGTGAAGGTGCAGATGACGAACCGGTTGGCCACCCAGGTGGTGTGCGCCGAGGGGGGCAGGTGGTAGCGGTGGCTGGCGAGCGGACGGATGTCGGCGACGTTGAGCCGCACCGGCGTGAGATCGCCGTGCCAGCCCACCGCATCGAGCGGGTTGAAGGGGTAGGTGCACACCGAGAGCGCGTTGCCGCGCTTGATCACCACCCGCGTGCGGCGCTCGCCCTGCTGCGCCTCGAAGGCCGCGTCGATCGCGGGCGTGTCCAGCACCGCCGGGTCGAAGATGGCGTGGTGGCCGAGGATGCCCTTCTCGGGCAGCATGTAGCTCGAGCCCGTGGCCTCGATCAAAAGGCAGGTGGTGGGCTCGCGGCACTCCATCCGCCACATCGTGCTGCGCGGCAGGACGAGATAGTCGCCCTTGCGGAAGGCGAGGTGGCCGTAGTCGCAGAACAGGTCGCCGGCGCCCTCGTGGACGAAGATCAGCTCGTCGCCGTCGGCATTCCGGGCCAGATGGTCCATGCGCTCGGGTGCCCGCCAGAAGCGCAGCCGGACATGGGCGTTGACCAGCACCTCGGGCGCATCGAACGGCGAGGGGTGCGGCCCGTTGATGCCGTTGAGGTCGAAGGCGCGCGGGCGCAGCGGCCCCTCCCAGCTCTCCCAGCCGGTGGGCGGGTGGCGGTGGTACATGTGGGTGGCGGGCCCGAAGAAGCCCTCCTTGCCCATCTCCCGCTCGAAGGTGCCCTCGGGCAGGTCGGCGTGCGCCTGGCGGCTGGTGCGGCCCTCGAGCCTGGGGAACCGGATGTGCTGCCTCATCGCCCTCGTCCCGTGCGGGCGGGCTTGCCCGCCTCCCTCGCGCCGGCTACTTGGTTTCAGGTGAAACGAATGTCAACCGCCCGCGGCGGTGAACCGGCGTCCGCCCCGGAGCCGTTCCGGCTCGAGGGCTTCCTGCCCTACGAGCTCTCGGTCACCGCCAACCGGGTGAGCCGGGCGTTCGCGCGCGCCTACTCGGCCCGCTTCGGCCTCTCGATCCCGGAATGGCGGGTGATGGCCGTTCTGGGCAGCGCCGGCAGCCTGGCGGCGGCGGCGATCGTCGAGCGCACCGCCATGGACAAGGTCAAGGTCAGCCGGGCGGTGGCGGCGCTCGAGGCGCGCCGGCTGCTCGCCCGCCGGCCGAGCCCGCACGACCGCCGCTCCACGCTGCTCGCGCTGACCGAGGAGGGGGAGCGGCTGTTCGCGGCGATCGTGCCGCTCGCCCGCGCCCTCGATGCCGAGCTGACCCGGGTGCTCGGGCCGGACGAACGGGCCCGTCTGGCCGAACTGCTCGGCCGGCTGCGGGCGCGCGCCGAGGCGCTGGCGCCGCCCGGCGCCGGTGCCGGCGGGCCCGATTGAGGCTTGCTCAGGGGAAGGGCGAGCCGTCGCCGATCGGCCGCGCCCTGGGCGGGTCGGTGCGGGTGAAGCGCGGGCGGTAGGCGACCGCGCGCTCGCCCACCCGGACCCAGCGATGGATCCGGTCGCTGTCCCAGGACAGCTCGCGGTCGAGGACGAGCTCGGTGTCCTCGCCGAGGAGGCCGTGGTTGACCTCGTGGATCAGGCGCGCCTGGCCGGTGAAGCGCGAGCGGTGGTTGAAGTCGATGTCGTCGAAATAGAGGACGCAGCCCGTGGGCAGGACCGGCGCCAGCCGCTCCAGGACGAGCCGGGTCGAGCTGTAGAGGTCGCAATCCAGCCACACCAGCACGGGTGGGGCGGCGCGCAGCCCCTCGATCAGCTCCGGGGTGAGCGTCTCCTCGAAGTAGCCGGCGTGGAAGCGGGCGTTGCGGTAGCCCTTCTCGGCACAGTAGACCTCGATGCGGGCGAGGCTGGCGCGGTAGGAGCCCTTGATCCAGTCGTTGCCGCGGAAGCCCCGATCCTCCGGGTTGGCGGCCTCGGGCAGGCCCTCGAAGCTGTCGAAGCCGTGGAACGCGATGCGGTCCTCGAGCCCCAGATGGCGGATCGCGTAGAGGATCTTGGCGCTCGCATAGCCCTGCGCGGTGCCGAACTCGAGCACCGAGAGCGGCCCCTCGACCTCCTGGGCGAACTCCGGGAGGACCTCGTAGACGTGGTCGATCCGGTAGAAGCCGGTGGCGGCCCGGCGCAGGAGCCTGCGCGGCTTGGCCACCAGTCCGCGCCAGAGCAGCGTGCGGGTGCGCTCGCCGCCCGGCACGAGGCGGCCCAGGAGCCCGAGGGCCTTGCGCAGGCCGCGCGTGCCCTGGCGCTGGTCGTCGAGGCTCGGATGCGGGTCGTCGACCCAGTTCGGTCGTGCCTGCACTGCCCGCTCCTTCGGACGTTCCCTCCACCCCTGCCTAGCTTGCCGGCGCCCGCGCGTCGAGACGGCGTCGTGGTCGCGCGCCTCAGGGGCAGCGGGCCAGCCGGCCGTCGAGCCTGCGGCGCTTGAAGATCAGCCCGTAGCCGTCGTTCGCGGCGAGCTGGCAGTAGCGGGCCATCCGGCCGCGGGCGAAGCCGTATTCGATCACGAAGACCGCCTTGCCGGCCCGCCGGAAGGGCTGGAAGAGCTGGCACTCGACGAAGCGGTAGCAGGATTCGACGAGCGCCCAGTCGAAGGCGTCGGCGAGATCGGCGGCGAGCAGGCCCGCGTTCTTGAGCCCGATCGACAGCCCGCGGGCGTGCGCCGCCGCGGCGAGCCAGCGGTTGAACGAGAGCTGATCGGCGCGCTCGAGCGCGAAGCCGGTGTCGTTCTCGAAGCCGTTCACATTGTCCGCCTCGACCGAATCGAAGCCCTTGGCGCGGCAGAGGTCGAGCCGGGCCAGGAGGATCGGCGCCAGGAGATCCTGCCGGCGGATGTCGAGCCAGCGCTCGCCCGGCCAGCCGGCATAGGCCTTGCCGAGGAGTTCGGCCGGGAAGGAGGCGGCGTCGGGCCGCCAGCGCTCGAACGCCCCGGCATTCAGGTAGCAGGCGAGGCGGACGCCGCGCGCCTTCAGTGAGGCGACCGTCTCGGCGGTGGTGTCGAAGAGGTCCAGCTCCAGGAAGTCGACCGGCCGGTCGAGGTCGAAGGGCCGGGTGAACTGCAGGTCGAAGCGCAGGCCCGGGGTCGGAACCCAGGGCTCGGCCCGCGCCGGCGCGGCGAGCACCAGGAGGAGGGTCAGGAGGAGGCTTGCGATCGGTCCGGGCATCCGGTGGTTCCGCGGGTCGGTGAGCGAAGGGTGAAGACGGCGTGAAGGACGCGTCGTCCAGTATAGCCGGGTAGGTCGATCGACGATCGCCGCCGACCCGTCAACGCCGGGTTAACGACGCCCTGATTTCTTCGCGAAGACGCCACGAATTGGAGAGATCGGTGCCAGCAAGCCTCGCTCCCTGGAGTTCCGGCGGCGGCTGGCCGCCGGGCGGCAAGCCCGGCGCCGGCTGGCGGTCCGGCGGCGGGGATGGCCTCGCCGGCCTCCTCTCCGCCGGCCACATGCACGAGCTCTTGCGCGCCCGGATCGGCCAGCGGATCGGTGGCGACCTGCCGGTCCTGCCGGTCGCCCGCGCCCTGCCGACCAACCGGGTCGAGCTGTCGCCCGCTGCCGAGGCGCGGCTCGCGCCCGTCCCGGGCGCCTCCGTCGAGGATGCCGCGAGCCGGCCGGCCGGGCCGGCGGCCGCCGCACCCGCAGCGTCCGCGGAGGCCTATCGCAGCCTCGACCGCACCGCCCACGTCGCCCGCGTCTGGCGCGAGGCGGACGCCCTGGTCCGGCTCCAGGGCTCCCCCACCCGGCCGGCGGTGG
>JBBIIE010000165.1:0-7781 GCA_037446605.1 Geminicoccaceae bacterium
CCGGGCGCTGGCCGAGCTCCTCGCACCGCACGCCCGGCTGCTCGATCTGGCACGCCACGTGCAGGAAGAAGCCAGTTCGCTCTCGGACTACGGCATGGAGCTGGCACTCGCCCGCGGGGAGGTGGTCACGGTGGACTGCCATCTGGCGCCGATCGTCGAGCGGCCGGGCCATCTCGTCCTGGTGCTCCACCCGGGCTCGGTCGCCCACCGCCTCGACGCGCAGCGCGCCCAGCGCGGCTCGACGCGCTCGATCGCCGGGCTGGCCGCCACCCTCGCGCACGAGGTCAAGAACCCGCTGTCGGGCATCCGCGGCGCCGCCCAGCTGCTCGAGCCCGCGGTGCCGGCCGAGGACCGCGCGCTCCTCACGCTGATCTGCGAGGAGACCGACCGCGTCTGCAAGCTGATCGAGCGCATGGAGGAGTTCGGCGACGGCGCGCCGATCGAGCGTCGCCCGGTCAACATCCACCAGGTGCTGGAGCACGTCCGGCGGCTCGCCGAGAGCGGCTTCGCCCGCCACGTGCGCTTCGTCGAGACCTACGATCCCTCGCTGCCCGAGCTCGAGGGCGACCGCGACCGGCTGATCCAGGCGTTCCTGAACCTCGTCAAGAACGCCGCCGAGGCGATCCCGCCCGAGGGCGGCACGGTCACGCTGGCGACCCACTACCGGCACGGGCTGCGGCTTTCGGTGAGCCACGCCCGGGCGCTGCAGGACCTGCCGATCACGGTCGAGGTGCGCGACACCGGCCCGGGCGTGCGCGCGGATGTGCGCGACCACCTGTTCGAGCCCTTCGTCACCACCAAGCCCAAGGGCAAGGGCCTCGGGCTCGCCCTCGTCGCCAAGGTGGTCGCCGACCATGGCGGGGTGGTGACCTGCGAGCCGGCCGAGCCCGGGACCGTGGTGCGGGTGCGCCTGCCGGCCGTGGCCCGCGGCCGCCGCGCCGCCGCGGCGGAGGCCGCCGGATGAGCGGCGAGACCATCCTCGTGGCCGAGGACGACCAGGCGATCCGCACGGTCGTGAGCCGGGCGCTGTCGCGGCACGGCTATCGGGTCCAGGCCACGAGCGTGGCGGCGGCGCTCTGGCGCTGGGTGGTCGACGGGCAGGGCGACGCCGTGGTGTGCGACGTGATGCTGCCCGACGAGAGCAGCCTCGACCTCCTGCCGCGCATCCGCGCACTCCGCCCGGACCTCCCGGTCATCGTCATGAGCGCGCAGAACACGCTGCTCACCGCCGTCCGGGCGACCGAGCGAGGCGCCTTCGAGTACCTGCCGAAGCCCTTCGACATCGGCAACCTCGTGGCCGCGGTGCAGCGCTCGCTCGCCCGCCGCCGCGCCCGGCCGGCCGAGCAGCCCGCGGCCGAGATCGAGGAGCCGTTGCCGATCATCGGCCGCTCACCCGCGATGCAGGAGATCTACCGGATCGTGGCGCGGCTCACCGGCACCGACCTCACCGTGCTGATCGCCGGCGAATCGGGCACCGGCAAGGAGCTCGTGGCGCGCGCCCTGCACGATTTCGGCAGGCGTCGGACCGGGCCGTTCGTCGCCGTCAACATGGCGGCGATCCCCAAGGAGCTGATCGAGAGCGAGCTGTTCGGCCACGAGAAGGGCGCGTTCACCGGTGCGGTGGCCCGCCGCGCCGGGCGCTTCGAGCAGGCCGAGGGCGGCACGCTCTTCCTCGACGAGATCGGCGACATGCCGCTCGAGGCGCAGACCCGCCTCCTGCGCGTGCTGCAGCAGGGCGAGTTCGTGCCGGTGGGCGGCAGCCACCCCATCCGCACCAACGTGCGGATCGTGGCGGCGAGCCACCGCGACCTCGCCCAGATGGTGAGCCAGGGGCTGTTCCGCGAGGATCTCTTCTACCGCCTCAACGTCGTGCCGATCCGCCTGCCGGCGCTGCGCGAGCGGGTCGAGGACATCCCGGCGCTCGCCCAGCACCTGCTCGCCAAGGCGCGGGCCGAGGGACTGCCCGCGAAGATCCTCTCGCCCGGAGCGATCGCCCGCCTCAAGGCGCACACCTGGCCCGGCAACGTGCGCGAGCTCGAGAACCTGATCCGCCGCCTGGCCGTCCTCTACAGCGAGGAGACGATCGAGGAGGCGGTGATCGAGCGCGAACTCGCCGACGCGCGCGGCCGCCTGCCCGAGGAGGCGCCGGGCGAGCCGGCCGAGCCCGACCTCGCGGGCGCGGTCGAGCGGTTCCTCGACCGCTTCTGGCGGGCCTACGATGCGAGCGCGCCGCCGGCCGCGGTCTACGACCGGGTGCTGCGCGAGGTCGAGCGGCCGCTGATCCAGCGCACCCTCCAGCTCACCCGCGGCAACCAGCTCAAGGCCGCCGACCTGCTCGGCCTCAACCGCAACACGCTGCGCAAGAAGATCCGCGAGCTGGACATCCAGGTCCTGCGCGGGCCATGACCGGGGTGTGACGGGAACCGAGAGTCAGGCCCGGTCGGCGGCCGCACCGCTCGCCGGGATCGCAGCGTCGCTCAGGGCCGCGCTCCGCCGGGCCGAGGTCGAGCGCCGGCTGGCCCTCGTCCTCGTGGTGGGCGCGATCGCCGCCTCGATCGCGACCTACGCCGCCATCAGCGGCGTCGGGCCGCTCGCAGCCGACGTGCGCACCGTCATCCTCCTGCTCAACCTCGACCTCGTCCTGCTCCTTCTCCTGGGCGTCGTCGTCGCGCGCCGGCTCGTGGCGCTCTTCCTCGAGCGCCGGCGGGGCGGCGCCGGCTCGCGCCTGCACACCCGGCTGGTCGGCCTGTTCTCGCTCGTGGCGGTCGCACCGGCGATCCTGGTCGCCGTCTTCAGCGTCGCCTTCCTGAGCTCTGGCCTCGAATCCTGGTTCGCCACCCGGGTCAGGAGCGCCCTCGACAACTCGCTCGCCGTGGCCGAGGCGTACCTCGCCGAGCACCGCGAGGTGATCCGCGCCGACGCCCTCGCCATGGCCGCCGACCTCAACCGCGAGGGGCCGGCCCTGCTCGACCAGCCGGCCGGGTTCCGCCAGCTCGTGAGCGCCCAGGCGGCGATCCGCGCACTCTCCGAGGCGGTGGTGTTCGACGGCTCCGGCCGCGTCCTGGCCGCGGCCGGGCTCGGCGTGGCGCTCGGCTTCGAGGGCGTGCCCGAGGATGCGCTCGCGCGCGCCGCGCGCGGCGAGACGGTGACCTTGACCAGCGACAGCGACGACCGGGTGCGGGCGCTCGTCCGCCTCGACGGCTTCGGCGACGCCTATCTGTTCGTCGGCCGCCTGGTCGACCCCAAGGTGCTCGCCTTCATGGAGCGCACCCAGAAGGTCGTGAGCGACTACCGGCAGATCGAGACCGAGCGCTCGGGCATCCAGATCACCTCGGCGCTCATCTTCATGACCGTGGCGCTGCTCCTGTTGATGGCCGCGGTCTGGCTCGGCATCGGCTTCGCCGACCGGCTCGCCACGCCCTTGGGCCGGCTGATCGAGGCGGCCGAGCGGGTGCGCGCCGGCGATCTCGTGGTCCGCGTCCCCGAGGCCGATACCGGTGCCGACGACGAGATCGGCACCCTCGCCCGCGCCTTCAACCGCATGACCAGCCAGCTCGACGCGCAGCGCCGCGCGCTCGTGCGCGCCAACCGCGAGCTCGACGAGCGCCGCCGCTTCATCGAGGCGGTCCTGGGCGGGGTCACCGCCGGCGTGATCGGGCTGGATGCCGACCGCCGGATCCTGCTCGCCAACCCGAGCGCCGCGGGCCTGCTCGGCATCCCCGAGGAGGAGCTCGGCGGGCGCCCGCTGGATGCGCACCTGCCCGAGACCGGGCCCCTGTTCGACCGCCTGCTCGGCGACGGCGACGAGCCGGTCCAGGAGCCGGTGACCGTCGCCCGCCACGGCCGCCAGCGCACCCTCCTGGTCCGCCTCGCCGCGCAGCGCGAAGCGAAGGGCATCTCGGGCTTCGTCCTGACCTTCGACGACGTCACCGAGCTGATCGCCGCCCAGCGCCAGGCCGCCTGGGCCGAAGTGGCGCGGCGCATCGCGCACGAGATCAAGAACCCGCTGACGCCGATCCGGCTCTCCGCCGAGCGGCTCGGCCGGCGCTACCGGGCACAGGTCGACCCGGCCGAGCAGGAGGGGTTCGGCCGGGCGATCGAGACCATCGTCCACCAGGTCGACGCGATCGGCCGGCTGGTGTCGGAGTTCTCGGCCTTCGCGCGGATGCCGGCGCCGGTGCTGCGCAGCGAGTCGCTGGCCGAGCTGGTCCGCCGCGCCGTGCTCCTGCAGCAGACCGCCCGGCCGCAGATCGCCTTCACGGTCGAGCTGCCCGCGGACGACCCGCTCCGCCTCGACTGCGACGCCGAGAAGATCGGCCAGGTGATGACCAACCTTTTGCAGAACGCGGTCGACGCGCTCGGCGAGGCGCCGGAGGCGGCGCGCCCGACGCAGCCGCGGATCGCCGTGCGCGGCCAGCGCCTCGCCCGCGAGATCCGCATCGAGGTCGAGGACAACGGCCCGGGCTTCCCGCCCGGCGACCGCCACCGCCTGCTCGAGCCCTACGCCACCACCCGCCTCAAGGGGACCGGCTTGGGGCTTGCCATCGTCCGGAAGATCATGGAGGAACACAACGGTCGGGTGGAGCTGGCCGACGCGCGCGAGGGGGGAGCCCTGGTCCGGCTCGCCTTCCCGGCGCGCGGGTCGGCGTGAGCCTCGGACAGCGCGAGCCGGGGATGCCGGTCGCCGGATGTGGGCGACCGCTCGGGACGATCGCATGAGCAAGGACATTCTGATCGTTGACGACGAGGCGGCGATCCGCGAGGTCGTGGGCGCCGTGCTCGAGGACGAGGGCTATCGGCCGCGGCAGGCGGCGACCGGCGAGGAGGCCCTGGCCCAGCTCGCCCGCCGCGCCCCCGGCCTCGTGCTGCTCGACATCTGGCTCGAGGGCTCGAAGCTCGACGGCATCCAGGTGCTCGAGCGGATCAAAGCCGAGTACCCCTTCGTGCCCGTCGTCATGTTCTCCGGCCACGGCACGATCGAGACCGCGGTGGCGGCGATCAAGAAGGGCGCCTACGACTTCATCGAGAAGCCCTTCAAGGCCGACCGGCTGATCCTCGCCGTCCAGCACGCGCTGGAGGCGAGCCGGCTCAGGCGCGAGAACGAGGAGCTCAAGAGCAAGGTCGGCGAGGAGCTGGAGCTCATCGGCAGCTCGCCCGCCATGGTGCGGGTCCGCCAGCTGATCGAGCGGGTGGCACCCACCAACTCGCGCGTCCTGATCTCGGGCCCGGCGGGCTCGGGCAAGGAGGTCGCCGCCCGCACCATCCATCTCCACTCGCGCCGCGCCGCCGGAGCCTTCGTGGTGCTGAACGCCGCGGCCTTGAGCCCGGAGCGGGTCGACCTCGAGCTGTTCGGCGCCGAGCCCGGCTGGCACGGCTCCGAGCAGGGCCGGATCATCGGCAGCTTCGAGCGGGCGGACGGCGGCACCCTCTTGCTCGACGAGGTCGCCGACATGCCGCTCGAGACCCAGGGCAAGATCATCCGCGTCCTGCACGAGCAGCGCTTCACCCGGCTCGGCGGCGACCAGCGCGTCGAGGTCGACGTGCGCGTGCTCGCCACCACCAATCGCGACCTCAAGCAGGAGATCGCGGCCGGCCGCTTCCGCGAGGACCTGTTCTACCGGCTCAACGTGGTGCCGCTCGAGATGCCGCGCCTGGTCGAGCGGCGCACCGACATCCCCGAGCTGGCGCGGCACTTCGTGGAGCTCTCGGCGCGCGTGCTCGGCAGTGCGCCGCGGACCATCGGCGAGGAGGCCATGGCGGTCCTCCAGATGGCCGACTGGCCGGGCGACGTCCGCCAGCTCCGCAACACGATCGAGTGGCTCATGATCATGACCCCGGGCCCGGCCGATCGGCCGATCGGGATCGCCGACCTGCCGCCCGAGCTGACCTCGAGCGCCACCAACGGGATCGACCCCACGGCCAATGGCGAGCTCGTCTCGATGCCGCTCCGGGAAGCGCGCGAGCAGTTCGAGCGCAGCTACCTGCAGGCCCAGCTGCAGCGCTTCGGCGGCAACATCTCGCGCACCGCCAACTTCGTCGGCATGGAGCGTTCGGCGCTGCACCGCAAGCTCAAGACGCTCGGCCTCAACAGCAGCGACGACTGATCGAGACGGCCGGGGCGACGGGCTGCCATGCGCGTGATCGTCGCCGGGGCCGGCCAGGTCGGCGCCAACATCGCCCGCTACCTCGCCAAGGTCGGCAACGACGTCACCATCATCGACCAGCGCGCCGAGCTCGCCCAGCGCATCGGCGACGCGCTCGACATCCAGGCGATCGTCGGGCATGCCGCCCTGCCCTCCACCCTCGAGCAGGCGGGTGCCGCGGATGCCGACCTGCTCATCGCGGTGACCCATGTCGACGAGGTCAACATGGTCGCCTGCCAGGTCGCGCACTCGCTCTTCAACGTGCCGACCCGGATCGCCCGCATCCGCGAGCAGGACTATCTGCGCGGCCGCTTCCAGGACCTGTTCCGCCGCGAGCACATCCCGGTCGACGTGGTGATCTCGCCCGAGGTCGAGGTCGCCAACGCGATCGCCCTCCGCCTCGCCGTCCCGGGTGCCCTCTCGGTCGTGCCGTTCGCCGACGACCTGGTGCGGCTGGTGGCGCTGCGGATCCCCGAGACCGCCTCGGTGATCGACACGCCGCTGCGCCAGCTCACCCACCTGTTCCCCGACCTGCACCTCGTCTGTGTCGGCATCGTGCGCAACGACGGCTTCTTCGTGCCCGGCGGCGACGACCAGATCCTGGTCCAGGATGAGGTCTATTTCGTCTGCGAGACCGCGCACCTCTCGCGCGCGCTGCCGGTGTTCGGGCACGAGGAGCAGGGGGCGAGCCGGCTCGTGATCGTGGGCGCCGGCAACATCGGCCTGCGCCTCGCCGAGGCGCTCGCCGAGGGCCATCCGGAGTGCTCCTTCAAGCTCATCGAGGCGAGCCCGACGCGCGCCGCGCTGGTCGCCGAGCGGCTCGAGCAGGCCGTGGTGCTGTGCGGCGACGGGCGCTCGCGCGACCTCCTGCTCGAGGCCGGCGCCGGCTCGGCGAGCGCCATCGTCACCGTCACCAACGACGACGACATCAACATCATGGCGGCGCTGATGGCGAAGCGGCTCGGCTGTCGCCGGGCGATGGCGCTGATCACCCGCGGCGACTACGAGATCCTGACCTCCGAGATCGGCATCGACGTCACGATCAACCCGCGCGACACCACCGTCTCGAGCATCCTCGGCCACATCCGCCGCGGCCGGATCCGCTCCGTCCACACCATCCGCGACGGGGCCGCCGAGGTGTTCGAGGCGGAGGCGCTGGAGACCTCGCCGATCGTCGGCCAGCCGCTCAAGGACCTGCGCGCGCCGGGCCTCGTCGTGGGTGCGGTGGTGCGCGACCGGACGATGATCGCGCCGCGCGGCGACACCGTCGTGCGCGCCGGCGACCGGGTGATCCTCGCCGCCCGCGCCGAGACGGTGAAGCGCGTCGAGCAGCTGTTCGCCGTCCGCCTCGACTATTTCTGAGACCACCCGCGCAACCGGACCTCCCATGACCCGAACCGCCTACGTCAACGGTCGCTTCGTGCCGCTCGCGGCCGCCACGATCGCGATCGAGGAGCGTGGCCTGCAGTTCGCCCACGGCGTCTACGAGGTGCTCAAGGCGGTCGGCGGCCGGCTGGTCGACCTCGATCGCCACCTCGACCGCCTGGAGCGCTCGGCGGCGGCGATCGAGGTGCCGCTGCCGATGTCGCGCGGCGCGCTCCTGCTCGTGCTGGAGGAGCTTCTGCGCCGCAACCGGCT
>JBBIIE010000166.1:0-7752 GCA_037446605.1 Geminicoccaceae bacterium
CGCAGGCGCGTCTCGCCGGCGGACCCACGGTTCGCCGCCCGAAGGGTGCCGAAGAGCGGCGTCGTCGGGCCGGCGACCGGGATCGGCGGCACGAGCCGCCGGAGCAGGCCAGGTGACGCCGGCGCCGATCGCCGGGCTCCGCGGCGTGCCCCGCTCCCGGCCCGGAGGTCGGGGGCGCGCTCGCCATGCTCGGCGCGGGCGAGCGACGGCGCGATCGGTCGTGGGCACGGGCATCGGCCGCCGGTGAGGAGGCGGGGCTGGTGCCGCCGGTGGCTGTCGTCGGGCGCCGCGCGATGCGATCGACGCTTGCTCCACGGGTGCGTGCTGTCGGGCGGCCCGGCGTCGATCCGGCGGCGGGCCCTCCACGACCGCACCCCGCCGGCCCCGATCGCCGTGCCCGGGCTGGCGGGCGACCGCGACGGCGGCCGCGGGCCGGCGCCCTCGTGATCCGCGGCCGCGCGCGGGTGCGGGCGGCGGTGCCCGGTCGACCCGGGGCTCGCCCGTGGGCGCGACCGCATGGAGCGCCTCCTCGTGGCACTCCGCCGGGTCCGCCGCATCGCCGCCGGATCCGGGACGCGCCCCGAGGCCGCGACCGGGGCCGGGGATGGCGGCGGGGTGCTTTGCCGCATCGCCCGGGCGCGCTATGGGCACCGCCATGAGCCTGCCGCGCATCCGCCTCGTGATCGGCCCGGTGACCCTCGAGGCGGAGCCGCTCGCGACCCCGACGGCGCGGGCGATCCTGGCCGCCCTGCCGCTCAGCGCGCGCGCCTCGACCTGGGGCGAGGAGGTCTACTTCGCGACCCCGGTCGAGGTCGCCCTGGAGCCGGACGCGCGCGAGCTGGTCGAGCCGGGCGAGATCGCCTTCTGGGTCGAGGGCCGCTCGATCGCGATCGCCTTCGGCCGCACGCCGGCCTCGCGCGGGAACGAGTGCCGGCTGGTCGCCCCGGTCAACGTCTGGGCCCGGAGCCTGGGCGAGGTGCGCGCGCTGAAGGTGGTGAAGCCGGGCGATCCGATCCGCGTCGAGGCCGTGACCGCGGGCGTGCCGTGAGCCTGCCCGGGGACGTGCGGCCGGCCACGCTCCTGGCCCAGGCGGGCGGGCCGATCGACGAGGCGACCGGCGGCATCGTGCCGGCGCTGCAACCCAGCACGACCTTCCTGCGCGACCCGGACAATCGCTACCGCCGCGGCTTCGACTACGGCCGCGACGCCAACCCGGCGGTCCGCCAGGTCGAGGATCTCCTGGCCCGCCTCGAGGGCGGTGCCGCTTCCCTCCTCCTGGCCTCGGGCATGGCCGCCGCCACCGCGGTCTTCCGCGCCCTGCCGGCGGGCGCCCACGTGGTGGCACCCAGGGTCATGTACTGGGGCCTGCGCAAGTGGCTGCTCGGCGAGCACGCCGCCGGCCGGCTCGCGGTCGAGCTCGTGGCGATGGACGATCCCGACGCGGTGCGCGCCGCCGTCGTGCCGGGCCGAACCGCGCTCGTCTGGGCCGAGACCCCGGCCAACCCGACCTGGGTGGTGAGCGATCTCGAGGCCCTCGCCGCGATCGCCCGGGCCGCCGGCGCCCGGCTCGCGGTCGACAACACCGTGCCGACCCCGCTGCTCACCCGGCCGCTCGGGCTCGGTGCCGACCTGGTCGTGCACAGCGCCACCAAGTACCTGAACGGCCACAGCGATCTGCTGGGCGGCGTGATCGTGGCTTCGGCCGAGGACGGGCTCTGGCAGCGGCTGCGCACGCTGCGCCACGACGAGGGTGCCATCCAGGGCGCCTTCGAGGCCTGGCTGCTGCTGCGCGGCCTGCGCACGCTGGCCGTGCGGCTGCGCGCCCAGTGCGGCGCTGCCATGCACCTGGCGGCGGCGCTCGAGCGCCACCCGGCGGTCGAGCGGGTGCTCTATCCGGGCCTGCCGACCCACAGGGGCCATACGCTCGCCGCCCGCCAGATGCAGGGCGGCTTCGGCGGCATGCTCTCGATCGTCGTGCGCGGTGGTGCGGCGGCGGCGATCGCCACCGCCGCCCGCGTCGAGCTGTGGAAGCGGGCGACCTCGCTCGGCGGGGTCGAGAGCCTGATCGAGCACCGCGCCTCGATCGAGGGCCCGGACACGCCCGCCCCGCCCGGGCTCCTGCGCCTCTCGGTCGGGCTCGAGGAGCCGGCCGATCTGTTGGCCGACCTGGAGCGGGCGCTCGCGGCCGTGCGCGGCTGAGCCGCCCGCGGCCATCTTCCCGGACCGTCACCGGCCCGTCATGATGGCGGCCTAGCCCGGCGGCGACCGGGGCGGGGGGCATGTCCACCTATCTGGCGATCGAGGGGCTGACCGTGGCGTTCGGGCCCACGCCGGTGCTCGAACGGCTCGACCTCGCCGTGGCGCGCGGCGAGCTCGTGGCGCTGCTCGGCGCCTCGGGCTGCGGCAAGACCACGCTCCTGCGCGCGGTCTGCGGCTTCGCGCCGGTCGTGGCCGGGCGCATCGCGGTCGACGGTCGCGACATCCAGGACCTGCCGCCCGAGCGCCGCGACACCGCGCTCGTCTTCCAGTCCTACGCGCTCTGGCCGCACATGACCGCGGCGCAGAACATCGGCTACGGCCTCAAGGTGCGCGGCCGGCCCAAGGCGCAGATCGCCGCCCGGGTCGAGGAGATGCTCCGCCTCTTGGGCCTCGAGGGGCTCGGTGCGCGCAACGTCACGCAGCTCTCCGGCGGCCAGCGCCAGCGCGTGGCGCTCGGCCGCGCGCTCGCGGTCGAGCCGCGCCTCCTCCTCCTGGACGAGCCGCTCTCCAACCTCGACGCGCGCATCCGCCACGAGCTGCGCCACGAGATCCGCTCGCTCCAGCGCCGGCTCGGCATCACCGCGCTGCACGTCACCCACGACCGCGAGGAGGCCATGGTGATGGCCGACCGGATCGCGGTCATGGACGCGGGCCGGATCGTCCAGCTCGACACGCCCGAGGGCCTCTGGCACCGGCCGCAGAGCCCGTTCGTGGCGACCTTCATGGGCGCCGACAACCGCGTGCCGCTCGAGGTCGAGCGGGTCGAGGCGGGCCTTCTGGTGCGCGCCGGCGCGGGCGGAGCGGCGACGCTCCTGCCGCTCGGCGGCGCGGGGCCGCACCTGGCGGGACCGGTCGGGGCCCGCATGCAGGGCCAGTTCCGCAGCGCCGCCGCCCGCCTGCTCGAGCCCGGCGAGACGCCGCCGGCCACGCTCGTGCTCGCGGGCGTGGTCGAGCAGGCGGCCTATCTGGGCGATCTCTGGCGCCACACCGTGCGCCTCGGGGGCAACGGCCTCCTGGTCGACCATCCCGGGCGGATGGCGCCCGGCACGGCGGTGGGCGTCGCGGTCCCGGCCGCGGCGCTGCACCTGTTCGCGGCCGGCGACACGGGGTCGCCGGCGCGGGATCCGCAAGAGGAGACGGCGAGGATGGAGCGACGCACCCTGCTCGCGGCGAGCGCCGCGCTCGCGATCGGCGCGGCCCTGCCGGCCGCGGCCGAGACCACGTTGAACGTGATCACCGCGGGCGACCAGAACATGGTCGACTACATCAACGACTTCCTCGGCCCGCGCTTCGAGAAGCTCAACCCGGGCGTGCGCGTGCGCGCCGCCGGCACCGGCCCGGGCGACGCCGGCTCGCAGAAGATCTACGAGAAGCTCGACGCCCAGGCCAAGGCGGGCGTGGCCGCCTGGGACGTCGACGTCGCCGTCGTGCACCAGCGCATGGCCGGCCAGATGGTCAAGGAGAGCCTGCTCGCCCGCTACCGCGACGAGGTGGCGAGCGGCCGGCTCGTCTCGCGCGAGACGGCCGAGAACGCGCTCGGCCAGCCCGTGGGCGGCTACGTGCTGCCGATGTTCCACAGCCAGATCGCGCTCGCCTACAACCCGGCGCTGGTCGCCAACCCGCCCCGGACCTACGCCGAACTGGCCGAGTGGGTGAAGAAGAACCCCAAGCAGTTCGGCTACAACGGCATCAAGGGCGGCATGTCGGGGGTCGGCTTCGTCATGGGCTGGGCCGCCGCCATGAGCGGGCTCGGCGAGAAGCTCGAGAAGGGGCCCTACGATGCCGCGCTCAAGGCCGACATCGAGAAGGCGCTCGCCGGCCTCAAGGAGTTCAACCGCTCGGTGACGCTGACCCCGGGCAATGCCGGCACGCTCGATGCCCTGAACCGCGGCGAGATCGCCATGGGCCCGGTCTGGGTCGACATGTTCTACACCTGGCAGGCGGACGGCAAGCTCAGCCCGGACCTCAAGCTGACGCTGATCGGGCCCGGCCTGCCCGGCCAGCCGATGTACTACGTCCTGCCGGCCAAGGCCGCCAACGCCGCGGTCGCCAAGCGCTTCATCGAGTTCGCCACGAGCCCCGAGATCCAGGCCGAGGGCATCGTCAAGCGCTTCAACTGGTACCCGGGCATCGACGCCCAGCACGTGCGCGCCAAGCTCGACGAGCAGACCTGGGCCAAGCTGTTCACCGACGTGAAGCCCGAGGACCTCGCCGCGAAGGGGCGGCCGTTCCCCCTGAGCCAGTACTTCAGCGACATCCTCGAGGCCTATGAGCGCACCGTCGCCAACTGAGGCGTCGCGGGAGGGCCGGGTCGGCCTGCTGCTGGTCGCCCCGGCCCTCCTCCTGGTGCTGGCCCTGTTCGCCTTCCCGCTCGGCCTGTCGCTGGTGAGCGCGCTGCGCGATCCGGCCGGCGGCTGGTCGACCGCCAACCTCGCCAAGGCGGTCGAGCTCTACCGGAGCGACATCCTCTTCACCCTCGTCATGGTGACCGCGGCCACCGCCCTCTCGGGGCTGCTCGCGGTGGCGCTCGCCGGCTGGCTCGCCACCGGCGAGAGCCGCCGCGTGCTGGCCCTCCTGCGCTGGCTCTACCGGCTGCCCCTGTTCGTGCCGTTCGTCGTGGCGGCGCAGACCATGAGCAGCTTCCTCGCCAAGAACGGGCTCATGAACCATGCGCTCGTGAGCGCCGGGCTGATCGGGCCGCTGCAGGCGCAGAGCTTCCTCGACTGGCGCGGCGTGCTCGTCACCTTCGTCTGGAAGCAGGCGCCCTTCGTCACGCTCATGGTGGCGGGTGCCATGGCGGCGCTCGACCGCGGCCTGATCGAGGCGGCCCGGAACTGCGGCGCCTCGCGCCCGCGCCTCGTGCTCGAGATCCTCGTGCCGCTGGTCCGCCCGACCCTGCTCGTGGGCCTCGTGCTCTCCTTCGTCACCATGCTCTCGGTGCTCTCGGTGCCGGTCATGGTCAACGCCGGCTCGCCCACCCTGATCACCGTCGACATGGCCTACCGGATCACCGCGCACGGCGACTACGGCGTGGCCAACGCGCTCGGGGCGATCTCCTGCCTGATGGCCGCGGGTGCCGCCTGGCTCTATCTCCGGACCAGCCTGCGCCAGCGGGAGCGGGCGTGAGGACGCTGCCGCAACGGCTCGCCGCCGGGCTGGTGCTGGGCCTCTTGGCCTTCGCCGTCCTGGGCCCGCTCGTCAACCTGGCGCTCTGGGCGGTGGCCGAGCGCTGGTACTTCCCGCATCGGCTGCCGAGCCAGTACGGCTTCGCCTTCTGGGAGCGGGTGTTCGCGCCGCGCGGCGGGGCCTGGGCGGCGCTCGGCACGAGCCTGCTCGTGGCGCTCCTGACCGTGGCCGTCTCGATCGCCGTGGCGCTGCCGGCGGGCTGGGCGCTGGCGCGTCTGCGGATGCCCGGCCGTGCGCTCGTGCTGCTCGCCTTCCTGCTGCCGCAGGCCTTCCCGAGCCTGCCGGTCTACATCAACGTGGCGCGGATCTTCTACGGCTACGGGCTGAACGGCACGGTCCCGGGGGTCGTGCTGGTGCACAGCCTGCACGGCCTCGTCTTCGCGGTCTGGATCACGACCGCGGCCTTCGCCGCCGTGGATCGGAGCCTCGAGGAGGCGGCGCGCAACATGGGAGCGGGGCCGCTGCGCAGCTTCGCCACGGTCACCCTGCCGCTCGCCACGCCCGGCATCCTGGCGGCCGCGATCTTCGTCTTCCTCGAATCGCTCGACGAGTTCACCGGCACCTACTTCGTGGGCGTGCCGGACGTCCTGACCCTGCCGCTCCTGATGTTCAACGCCGCGATGGGCGGCAACTACCAGATCGCGGCGATCACCGCGCTGATCCTCCTGGTCCCCTCGCTGCTCTTCATGGCGGTGATCGAGCGCTTCCTCAAGGCCGAGGTCCTGGCCAAGGTCGGCACCTGAGCGCCCGCGCCGCGACGAGGGGTCGCGTCGCCCGAGGGTCGGGGTCGGCTATCTCGGCACGCGCGTCCGTGTCGGGCGCGCCGAGCGCGCCGGGGACGGCGCGGCAAGGGAGGCACCATGGCCGATCTCGTCTGCGTGGCGTTCGACGATCCGACCGCCGCGGACCGCGCGCTCGCGGCGCTCACCGCGATGCAGAAGGAGCACCTGATCCAGCTCAAGGACGCCTGCGTGGTGATCCGCCCGCCCGAGGGCGAGATCCAGCTCAAGCAGGCGGTGCCGCTGACCCGCCTCGGCGCCACCACCGGTGCCGCCTCGGGCGCCCTCTGGGGCGGGCTGATCGGGCTCCTGTTCCTCAATCCCTTGGCCGGCATGGCGATCGGCGCGGGGGTCGGCGCCGCTTCGGGTGCGGTCGCGGGCAAGCTCTCCGACTACGGCATCGACGACGGCTTCATCGAGGAGCTCGGCGGCACCATCAAGCCCGGCTCCTCGGCGCTCTTCCTGCTCGTGCAGAGGTCACCGCCGACAAGGTCCTGCCGCAGCTCGCCGAGTTCCGGGGCCGCGTGCTCAAGACCTCGCTCAGCGACGCGCAGGAGCAGCGCCTGCGCGAGGCGCTCGGCGAGACCGGCAGGCCCGCCTGAGGGCAGGCCATCGGGCGGCATACGCGGATGTGACCGCGGCCCGATCCGGCTTGCTTCAGCCCTCCCGCCGGCGCTGCTGACGACCGGCCGGGCCGGCCAGGGGAGGCGAGCGTGGCGATCGTCGAGGGTACCGATCGCGCCGACCGGATCGACCCGCTTTCGACCTCGCGCGGCGTCTTCGGGACACCCGGCGACGGCGACGACGTGATCACCGGTCGGCTCGGCAACGACCGGATCGAGGCCGGCGACGGTGCCGACTGGGTCTATGCCGACCGCTCCGGCTCGGCGGTCTTCGGCCGCTCGGCCAACGACCTGGTGCGCGGCCAGGGCGGGGTCGACGTGCTGTTCGGCGACGCCGAGATCCTGGGCGGCGCGATGCGCGGCGGGCGCGACACGCTCGACGGCGGGGCCGGTGGCGACACGCTCCTGGGCGACGCGTCCGTGGTCCGGGAGCGGGCCCGTGC
Source organism: Geminicoccaceae bacterium (assembly GCA_037446605.1). Classification (GTDB taxonomy): domain Bacteria; phylum Pseudomonadota; class Alphaproteobacteria; order Geminicoccales; family Geminicoccaceae; genus JANXAZ01. The sequence goes on from JBBIIE010000166.1 coordinate 7,291, forward strand.
CGGCGCCGATCGGCTTTTGGGCGGCGACGGCGACGACACCCTCTACGGCGACGGCCGCGAGCTGCGCGCCGGCGCGCGCGGCGGTGCCGACACGCTCCTGGGTGGCGAGGGGGCCGACCGCCTGTTCGGCGACGCCCTGTTCGCCGATGCGAGCGCGCGCCCCGGGCGCGACCGGCTCGAGGGCGGTGCCGGCGACGACCTGCTCTTCGGCGGCGGGGGCGGCGACGAGCTCCTGGGCGGCGGCGGTGCCGACCGCTTCGTGCTCGGCCCGGCCGAGGGGCTCACCCGGATCCTCGATTTCGAGGGCGGGGTCGACGCGCTCGACGTGGCGCTGCTCGGGCCGGGCTTCGCGGCACTCGACGGCGACGGCAACGGCCGGATCGACGCCGCCGATCCGTTCGTCTCGGCCTCCGCGGCCGGGCTCCGGCTCGATCTCGGCGCGGCCGCGCTCCCGCGAGGTCT
>JBBIIE010000167.1:0-7743 GCA_037446605.1 Geminicoccaceae bacterium
CCGAGGACCGGGCGGGCGGGGAGCGGGCGGCGGGGACGGCCGAGGCGGCGGCCGGCGAGCTGCGCGAGGAGATGCATCGGGCCGCCCAGGTGGTGGCCGAGGGGCTCGCGATCGAGGCGCTCGCCTCGGCCGGACCGGCGGCCCGGCTGCGGCCGGCCGGGCGCGACGCCGAGAAGGTGCTGACGCTGCGCCGGGCGGACCGGCCGCCACCCGACGACCGCACCGGCCCGCTCGAGAAGCTCGACGTGCGCAGCTACGTCGAGCTGATCGCGCCGCTGCACGTCGAGCTGTTGAAGCTGCAGAACTGGGTCAAGGCCGAGCGGCAGAAGGTCGTGGCGATCTTCGAGGGCCGCGACGCCGCCGGCAAGGGCGGCACCATCAAGCGCTTCATCGAGCATCTGAACCCGCGCGGGGCGCGGGTCGTGGCGCTCGACAAGCCGACCGAGCAGGAGCGCACGCAGTGGTACTTCCAGCGCTACGTGCAGCACCTGCCCTCGGGCGGTGAGATCGTCTTCTTCGACCGGAGCTGGTACAACCGGGCGATGGTCGAGCGGGTGATGGGCTTCTGCACCGACAACGAGGTGCGCGAGTTCCTGCGCTCGGCGCCCGAGTTCGAGCGCATGCTGATCCGCTCCGGCATCCGCCTGTTCAAGTTCTACTTCTCGGTCTCGCGCGAGGAGCAGGCCCGCCGCTTCCAGGCCCGGCTGACCGATCCGTTGAAGCAGTGGAAGCTCTCGCCGGTCGACCTCGAGAGCCAGGAGCGCTGGGACGACTACACCCGCGCCAAGGCCGACATGTTCTTCTACACCTCGACCGCCGACGCGCCCTGGCTGGTCATCAAGTCCGACGACAAGCGGCGGGCGCGCCTCAACGCGATCCGCTGCTTCCTCGGCGCCTTCGACTACACCGAACGGCGTCCGGAGCTGCTCCAGGTCGACCGGCGCATCGTGCGCAGCGTCGAGGCCGAGCTCGGCTTCGAGGAGTGAGCGCCGCGGCCGGGCTCAGGGCGGCGCGCGGCCGTCCTCCGCCTCGGCCATCAGATGGATCCCCTCGGCGAGCAGCGACACGCTCGCCTCGACCCCCGCTGCGAGGCCGTTGCGCCGCGCCACGTGGAGCGGCACCGAGAAGCGGATCGGCAGCTCCGGCGCGTGCGCCGGGCGCAGCGTCAGGCGCGCGGTCTGGCCGAGCACGACCATCTGCTCGATCCGCCCCGGCACCGGGTTCTCGTGCTCGCCGCGCGAGGGACGGTCGCGCCGGTGCAGGACCACGAACCCGTCCGGGATCACCCAGGCGACCCGCGCGCCGACCGGCCAGGGCGGCCGGCCGCGCGCCTCGAGCGGCCGCCCGTGCCAGTCGAGCAGTACGCGCTCGGCGTCCGCGTCCCGGCCGGCGATCCGGGCGGCGAACAGGTTGCCGACGTCGACCAGGCGCGCCACCTCGGCCGAGGCCGGCCGGGTCGTCACCTCGAGCGGCGTGCCGCTCTGCAGCGTGCGGCCGCGGTGCAGCACGGTCATTCGGTCGGCGAGCAGCATCGCCTCCTCGAGGTCGTGGGTGACGAGCAGCACCGGCATCCCGAGGATCCGGCGCAGCTCGGCGATCTCGCGGTAGAGCCGCTGCCGGGTCGCCCGGTCGACCGCCGAGAAGGGCTCGTCCAGGAGCAGGACGGCCGGGTCGCGGGCGAGGGCGCGGGCCACCGCGACGCGCTGCTGCTGGCCGCCCGAGAGCTCCGCCGGGCGCCGCCCCTCGAGCCCTTCGAGATGCACGAGGCGGAGCAGCTCGCGGGCCCGGCCGGTGCGCTCGGCGCGCGGCAGGTGGCCCATCGCCGCCGCCACGTTGCCGAGCGCCGAGAGATGCGGGAACAGCGCGAAGGACTGGAACACGAGGCCCACCCGGCGGCGATGCGCCGGCAGGGCGATCCGGCCCGCGCCGTCGAGCCAGACCTCGCCGTCGACCGCGACCCGCCCCTGGCGCGGCCGGTAGAGCCCGGCGATCGCCTTGAGGATCGTGGTCTTGCCGCTGCCCGAGGGGCCGACCAGGGCGGTGAGCTCGCCCGGCGCGCAGGCGAGCTCGACCGCGAGCGGGATCGGCGCCTCCTGCCGCAGCTCGACCCGGAGCCCGGCGCCGGCGCTCATCCGAGCCGCCGGCCGACCCGCCGGGAGAAGCCGAAGGTTGCGAGGATCGCCACCAGCGCCACCGCGAGCAGCACGGCGCTCAACAGCGCCGCGCCGCGATCGTCGAAGGCCTGCACCCGGTCGTAGATGGCGATCGCCACCGTCCGCGTCTCGCCCGGGATCGAGCCGCCGACCATCAGCACCACGCCGAACTCGCCCATGGTGTGGGCGAACACCAGCACGAGGCCGGTGGCGATCGCCGGCCAGGCGAGCGGCAGCTCGACGCGCAGGAAGCGGACGAGCGGCGGCATGCCGCAGGCGGCGGCGGCATCGCGGAGCTCGACCCCGATCGCCTCGAAGCCGCGCTGCACCGGCTGCACGGCGAAGGGCAGGTTGGCGATCACCGAGGCGAGCACGAGCCCCTCGAAGCTGAACACCAGCGGCCGGCCGAGCAGCGCCTCGGCGAGCCGGCCGAGCGGCGAGGCGGCACCGAATGCCGCGAGCAGATAGAAGCCGAGCACGGTCGGCGGCAGCACGAGCGGCAGGGCGACCAGCGCCTCGACCAGCCCGCGCCCGGGGAAGCGGTGGAAGGCCAGGGTCCGCCCGAGCAGCACGCCGACCGGCAGGAGCACCGCGACGGTGACCAGCGCGAGCTCGAGCGAGAGACGGAGCGCGGTCCAGTCCATGCCCGCCGCTCAGCCGCCGTCCGCGGGCGCGAGGAAGCCCGACCGGCCCAGCACCTCGCGCGCCTCGGGACCCCGCAGGAACGCCAGGAAGCGTTCCGCGGCCGGGCCGGCGCGCCGGGTCAGCACCATCCGCTGGCGCAGCGGCGCGTGCCAGGCCTCGGGGATCGGCGCGTGCGCGGCCCGTGCCGCCAGCTGCGGCGCGAGCGCCAGCGACCAGGCGACGATCCCGCCCTGGGCGTTGCCCGAGGTCACGAACTGGGCCGCCTGGCCGACGTTCTCGCCGAGCACGAGCCTCGGCCGGATCGCCTCCCAGAGGCCGCGGTGGCGCAGGGCCTCCTCGGCGCGGCGGCCGTAGGGCGCGTGCTCGGGATTGGCGATGGCGAAGCGCCCGAGCCGCCCGTCGCCGAGCGCACGGGCGAGATCGGCGAGCGTCCCGTCGGCGGCGAGCGGCGAGCCGTGCGGCACCAGGAGCACGATCCGCCCGACCGCGTAGGGCACTCCCTGGTCGCGCGTGAGGCCGTCGCGCGCGAGCTCCAGCACGAAGTCCTCGTCCGCCGACAGGAACAGCTCGAACGGTGCTCCCTGGCGGATCTGCCGGGCGAAGTTGCCCGAGCTCCCGAACACCAGCCGGACCGGCCCGCCGCCCGCGGCGCGGAACCGGCCCGCGATCTCCTCGAGGGCGAAGGCGAGGTCGGCCGCCGCCGCCACGAGCGGCCCCGCCTCGGCCCGCGCGCGGACCGCGGGCAGCGCCAGGGCGAGCGTCGCCAGGAGGCCACGGCGGGTGGTGGCGGAGGCGCGGCGGCGGCTCCCGGTCGCGGACATGCGGTCCGACATATCGGCCGGCCCGCCCGCCAGCAATCGGCGGGCCCCCCCGGCTCAGGCGGGCTCGGCCTCGGCGGCCTCCGCCCTCGCGTGCTGGCGGGTCCAGAGCGCGGCGTAGAGCCCGCCCCGGGCCAGGAGCTGCTCGTGCGTGCCGCGCTCGACGATCCGCCCGGCCTCCAGCACGAGGATCGTGTCGGCGTCGACCACGGTCGAGAGCCGGTGCGCGATCACGAGCGTGGTGCGCCCGCGCGCCGCGTCGCGGAGTGCGGCCTGGAGCTGCCGCTCGGTCAGCGTGTCGAGGGCCGAGGTGGCCTCGTCGAGGACCAGGATCGGCGGGTCCTTGAGCACCACGCGGGCGATCGCCACGCGCTGCTTCTCGCCGCCACTGAGCTTGAGGCCGCGCTCGCCCACCACCGTCTCGTAGCCCTGCGGCAGGCTCACGATGAAGTCGTGGATCTGCGCCACCCTGGCCGCCGCCTCGATCTCCGCCCGGCTGGCATCGGGACGGGCGTAGCCGATGTTGGCGGCGATCGTGTCGTTGAAGAGCACGGTGTCCTGCGGCACGAGCCCGATCGCCGCCCGGAGGCTCGCCTGGGTCACCGAGCGCACGTCCTGGCCGTCGACCGTCACCCGGCCGCCGGTCACGTCGAAGAAGCGGAAGAGCAGGCGGACCAGGGTCGACTTGCCGCCGCCCGAGGCGCCCACGATCGCCACCTTGCGGCCGGCCGGGATGGTGAAGCCGACCTCGTCCAGGATCGGCCGGCGCGGATCGTAGGCGAAGCGCACCCGCTCGAAGCGAACCTCGCCGCCGGAGAGGCGCAGCGGCCGTGCGTCGGGCGCATCGGCGATCTCGGGTGCCCGCTCGAGCAGCCCGCCGACGAGCTCCAGATCGGTCAGGGACTGGCGCAGCTCGCGGTAGAGCACGCCCAGGAAGTTCAACGGCAGGTAGAGCTGCAGGAGGAAGGCGTTGACCAGCACGACGTCGCCCACGGTGAGCGTCCCGGCGACCACGCCGCGCGCCGCGAGCGTCATGACGATCGTGACGCCGACCGCGATGATCGTCGCCTGACCGGCATTGAGGAAGGAGAGCGAGGCCTGCGCGCGGACGCTCGCATCCTCGTAGGCCGCGAGCGCCCGGTCGAGCCGGCGCGCCTCGAAGGCCTCGTTGCCGAACGCCTTGACGATCTCGTAGTTCAACAGCCCGTCGACCGCCTGGGCGGAGAACTCGTTGTCCTTCTCGTTCATCTCGCGGCGGAACTTGGTCCGCCATTCGGTCGTGGCGATCGTGAAGGCGGCGTAGACCGCGACCGTGGCCAGCGTCACGAGCGCGAAGGAAGGCGGGTAGCGCCAGATCAGGATGCCGAGCACGAGGCCGAGCTCGAGGATCACCGGCCCCATGGTGAACAGCGCGGTGTGCAGCATGAAGCCCACCGCCTGCACGCCGCGGCTGATCGCCCGCGCCAGCTCGCCGGTACGCCGGTCGAGGTGCCAGCGCAGCGACAGCGCGAAGAGATGCTCGTAGGTGCGCCGCGCGACGAGCCTTCCGGCGCGCTCGGCGACCCGCGCGAAGACCGCGTCGCGCAGCTCGTTGAAGAGCGTGGAGCCGAGCCGCGCGGCGCCGTAGGCGAGCAGGAGGGCGAGCGGCACCGCCGCCGGCCCGACCCCCTCGCGCGGCGCCAGCTCGTCGACCAGGCCCTTGAGCGCGAAGGGGGTCGCCACGGTGACGAGCTTGCCCACGATCATCGCGAGCCCGGCGACGACCACCATCGCGCGCAGCCGCCCCTCGCGCGGCCAGAGATGCGGCAGCACGAGCTGCACGAGCCGCCGCCGGGCACCCGCCTCGGCCGTCCGGGCGCCGTCCGCGCCGCTCTCCGCCACCGCCATGCCGGTCACCGCCCTCCTGGAACCCTTCCGATCGCGCGCCGGACCATAGCGGCGCGCCCCGGGCGCCGCCACGTGGCCGGCCTTGCCCCTGCCGTGCCGCCGGGGCTATCCCGCGGAGGTCGCGCGGGGCCCTTGCCGGCCGGGGGAGGAGGCGATGCAGGAGGCGGGCGAGACCTTCGACTACGTGATCGTCGGTGCGGGGACCGCCGGCTGCGTGCTCGCCAACCGGCTGTCGGCCGACCCCGCGGTGCGCGTGCTGCTGCTCGAGGCCGGGGGCGCCGACGACTGGATCTGGTTCCACATCCCGGTCGGCTACCTCTACGCCCAGAACGACCCCCGCGCCGACTGGTGTTTGAAGACCGAGCCCGAGCCCGGGCTCGGCGGCCGTACGCTGAACTATCCGCGCGGCAAGGTGCTGGGTGGCTGCTCCTCGATCAACGGCATGATCTACATGCGCGGCCAGGCGCGCGACTACGATCTGTGGCGGCAGATGGGCAATCCCGGCTGGTCCTGGGAGGAGGTGCTGCCCTACTTCAAGCGCTCCGAGGACCATGTCGACGGTGCCTCCGAGCTGCACGGCGCCGGCGGCGAGTGGCGGGTCGAGCGGCCGCGCGTCGCCTGGGAGATCCTCGACGCCTTCCGCGCCGCGGCGGCCGAGGTCGGCATCCCGCCGGTCGACGACTTCAACCGCGGCGACAACGAGGGCTGCGGCTACTTCCAGGTCAACCAGCGCCGCGGGGTGCGCTGGAGTGCCGCCAAGGGCTTCCTCCGCCCGGTCCTGCACCGCCGCAACCTGGAGCTGCGCACCGGCGCGCAGGCGCTCGCCATCGAGCTCGCCGGGCGGCGGGTGGCGGCGCTGCGGCTGCGCTGGCGCGGGGAGCTGCGGCGCGTGCGCGTCGGCCGCGAGCTGATCCTCGCCGCCGGTGCGATCCACTCGCCGCAGCTCCTCCAGCTCTCCGGCATCGGCCCCGGCGCGCTCCTGCGGGCGCACGGCATCGAGGTGCGCCACGAGCTGCCCGGGGTCGGCGAGAACCTGCAGGACCATCTGCAGATCCGCACCGTCTTCAAGGTGCAGGGCACGCCGACCCTGAACGAGCGCGTCGCCAACCCGCTCTGGAAGGCCTGGATGGGCCTCGAGTACGCGCTCTTCCGCAAGGGACCGCTCTCGATGGCCCCCTCGCAGCTCGGCGCCTTCGCCCGGAGCGACCCGGCCTTCGAGACCGCCAACCTCGAGTACCACGTGCAGCCGCTCTCGCTCGACCGCTTCGGCGAGCCGCTGCATCCGTTCCCGGCGATCACCGCCTCGGTCTGCAACCTGCGGCCGACGAGCCGCGGCCATGTACGGGTGAAGAGCCCGCGGCCCGAGGATCCGCCGGCGATCGCGCCCTGCTACCTGTCGACCCCGGAGGACCGCCGCGTGGCGGCCGATGCGATCCGCCTGACCCGCCGCATCATGGCCGCCCGCGCCATGGCCCGCTTCTCGCCCGAGGAGTTCCGGCCGGGTGCGGCGATCGTCGCGGACGAGGATCTGGCGCGCGCCGCCGGGGAGATCGGCACGACCATCTTCCACCCGGTCGGCACCTGCCGCATGGGGCCCGAGGGCGACCGGGGCGCGGTGGTCGACCCGCGGCTGCGCGTGCACGGCCTCGCTGGTCTCAGGGTCGTCGACGCCTCGATCATGCCCACGATCACCTCGGGCAACACCAACGCGCCGGTGATCATGATCGCCGAGAAGGCCGCCGATCTGATCCGCGAGGAGGTGCGGGGCGCGGTGCCGGCGGCCGCCTGAGCGTGCCGCGCGCGGGCGCGCGACGACCCGCGGTTGCACGAGCGCCGCGCGCGGCTAAGCTCCGCCCCCAGTCGCGGCGGAGGCCAGGGGAGGGTGCATGGACGCGATCTGGTTCCTGCTCGGCATCGTCGTCGGCGCCGCGATCGTCTGGTTCCTCCTGCAGCGGCTGTCCGACCGGCGGGTGGCGGAGAGCGAGGAGCGGGTCGGGCGCGACCTGGCGCACGCCCAGAGCCAGGCGCGCGACGCCGATCTCGCCCATGCCGAGACCAAGGAGCGGCTGATCGCGCTGCAGGCGCGCACGCGCGAGCTGGAGGCGACGCTGGAACGCGAGCGCGCCGAGCTCGCCGCCGCCCGCGAGCGGCTGGTCCAGCTCGAGGGGCGCGCCGCCGCGGTGGCCGAGGCGCAGGCGCGGCTCGAGCGGGTCGAGGCCGAGCTCGCCCGCCGCAGTCAC
>JBBIIE010000168.1:0-7740 GCA_037446605.1 Geminicoccaceae bacterium
GCCCGCCTCGTGCCCGTGCTGACCGGCCCGGGCGAGCTCGCCCGCTGGCGGGAGGCGGCGGCCGCGGCCGGTCGGCGGCTGCCGGCGGCCGTCCTGGTCGACACCGGGCTCACCCGCCTGGGCTTCGCCCGGAGCGAGCTCCAGGCGCTCCCCGCGGATGCCTTCGCCGGCGTCGAGCCCGGCCTCGTGGCGAGCCATCTGGCCTGCGCGGACGAGCCCTCCCACCCGCTCAACGAGCGCCAGCTCGCCCGCCTGCGCGCCGCCCGGGCGTTGCTGCCGCCGGCCCCGGCGAGCCTCGCCGCCTCCTCCGGCATCTTCCTCGGCGCCGCCTTCCATCTGGACCTGGTGCGCCCGGGGGCGGCGCTGTTCGGGCTGGAGCCCGTGCCCGGCCGGCCGGGCCCGCTCGCCCCGGTGGTGCGCCTGGAGGCACCGGTGCTGCAGGTGCACGCGGTGGACGAGCCCGGCAGCGTCGGCTACGGCGCCACCTGGCCGACGCGGCCGGGGGCGCGCATCGCGGTGGTGCCGGTCGGCTACGCCGACGGCTATCCCCGCGCCGCGGGCGGCCGGGCCCGGGCGCGCATCGGCGGGGCGTCCGTCCCCGTCGTGGGCCGCGTCTCGATGGACCTCTTGACCCTGGACGTGTCGGCGCTGCCGGCGGAGGCGGTCGGGCCCGGCACCCTGGTCGAGCTGATCGGGCCCGGCTACGGGCCGGACCGGCTGGCGGAGGCCGCCTCGACCATCGGCTACGAGATCCTGACCCGGCTCGGCCGGCGCTTCGAGCGGCGCTGGCTCGGCGCGGAGGGCGAGCCTTGAGCCTGCTCGCCGGGATCGGCCGCGCCACGCTCGCACTCCTCGCCACGATCGGCGGTGTGGTCCTGTTCGCGCTCGAAGCGCTCGCGCGCGGCCTCACCGGCCGCCTGTACGGCCGTCAGCTCGTCCGCCAGATGCTGGAGATGGGCTACTTCTCGCTGCCGGTGGTGGGCCTGACCGCGGTGTTCACCGGCATGGTGCTGGCGCTGCAGAGCTACACCGGCTTCTCGCGCTTCGAGGCGCAGAGCGCCATCCCGACCATCGTCGTGCTGTCGATGACCCGCGAGCTCGGCCCGGTCCTGGCCGGCCTCATGGTCGCGGGCCGGGTCGGCGCCTCGATCGCGGCCGAGCTCGGCACCATGCGGGTGACCGAGCAGATCGACGCGCTCACCACCCTCGCCACCGACCCGATGCGCTACCTCGTCTTCCCGCGCCTGCTGGCCGGCACGCTCATGCTGCCGCTGCTCGTGCTCGTGGCCGACGTGATCGGGGTGATGGGCGGCTGGCTCGTCTCGGTCTACAAGCTCGGCTTCGGGCCGATCGAGTACGTCAACCGCACCTTCGAGTTCCTGGAGACCCAGGACGTCGTCTCGGGCCTCGTCAAGGCGGCCGTGTTCGGCTTCCTCCTGACGCTCTTGGGCTGCTACCACGGCTACCGGTCGCAGGGCGGGGCGCAGGGGGTGGGTGCGGCCACGACGCGCGCGGTGGTCTCCGCCTCGATCCTGATCCTGATCGCCAACTACTTCGTCACCGAGCTGTTCTTCGCCCGATGAGCCCGCGCCCGCCGAGCCCGCCGGCCGAGCAGCCGCCGCCACCGGCCAAGATCCGCGTCCGTGGGCTGGCCAAGCGGTTCGGTGCCAAGCGGGTGCTCGAGGGCGTCGACCTCGAGGTGCCGACCGGTCGCTCGCTCGTGGTGATCGGCGGCTCGGGCACCGGCAAATCCGTGCTCATCAAGTGCATCCTCGGCATCGTCCGGTCCGACGCCGGCTCGATCCGGGTCGACGGCCAGGAGCTCGTGGGCGCCGGCCGCGCCACCCTCGAGGCGGCCCGCGCCAAGTTCGGCATGCTGTTCCAGGGGGCGGCGCTGTTCGACAGCCTGCCGGTCTGGGAGAACGTCGCCTTCGGCCTGCTGGCGCGCCGCCAGGCCGACCGCCGGACGGCGCGCGAGCGGGCGATCGCCACGCTCGCCAAGGTCGGGCTCGGCCCCGAGGCGGCCGATCTCTACCCGGCCGAGCTCTCGGGCGGCATGCAGAAGCGGGTCGGCCTCGCCCGGGCGATCGCCGCCGCCCCCGAGATCCTGTTCTTCGACGAGCCCACCACCGGCCTCGACCCGATCATGGCCGACGTGATCAACGGGCTGATCCGCGGGCTGGTCTCCGAGCTCGGCGCGACCGCGCTGTCGATCACCCACGACATGGCGAGCGTGCGGCGGATCGCCGACCGGGTGGCGATGCTGCACGCCGGGCGGATCGTCTGGGAGGGCCCGGTCGAGCGGCTCGACGACAGCGGCGACCCGTATGTCGACCAGTTCGTGCACGGCCGGGCCCTGGGGCCGATCCGGGTCGGGGTCGAGCGGATCGGCTGAGCCCGCGGCCCGGGCGGAGGCGGCCTCAGCGCGCCTCGAGCTCGCGCAGCCCGCGCACCCCGGGCAGCCGCGCCACGTCCGGGCGCCGGGCGAAGCTCAGCGCGAAGGCCGGGGGCAGGGCCAGGACCACCTCCTCGGCGCCGCAGGGGACCACGAGGCGGACGCGGGCGCCGCGCTCCTCGCCGGCCAGGAGCGGGACCAGCCCCGCCGCCGCCGCGGCCGCCTCGAGGCGGATCTCGACCAGCCCCTGGGGCTGCGCGGCGAGGCGTGCGGCCAAGGCCTCGACGCGCTGCGCCACGACCCGGAGCGCCCCCTCCTCGAGCCGCGCGTCGGCCTCCACGAGGACCGGCGTGTGGGCGTCGAGCAGCTCGCGCGCCGCGCCGAGCAGCTCGGCGTAGAGGGTGACCTCGAGCTGGCCGGAGGGATCGGAGAGCAGCACGAAGGCCCAGCGGCCGCGCTCGCTCACCCGCTCCTGGCAGCCGATCGGCACGCCCGCGAGCAGCACCCGCTCGCGGCCGCTCCCCTCGAGCCGCTCGGCGAGGCCGGCGAGCGGCACCACACCCAGCCGCGCCAGGGCCGGCGCGTAGGCGTCGAGCGGGTGGGCGGAGAGGAAGAAGCCCAGCGTCTGGAACTCGCGCTGCAGCCGCTCGGCGGCCGGCCAGTCGGCGCCCTCGGGCAGGGCGGGGCGGGGTGGCAGGAGCGCCTCGCCGCCGCCGAACAGGCTCGCCTGGCCACTGGCGCGCGCCTCGGCCGCGGCCTGCGCCCAGCGCAGCGCCGGCTCGATCGCCTCGAACAGCCGCCGCCGGCAGGGATCGAGCCGGTCGAGGGCGCCCGCCTGGACGAGCGCTTCCAGCACGCGGCGGTTGAGCACTCGGGTGCCCACCCGATCGGCGAGGTCGAGGAGGTCGGCGAAGCCGCCGCCGCGTCGGCGCTCGGCCACGAGGGCGGCCATCGCCTGCTCGCCCACACCCCGGATCGCGGCGAGTGCGAAGCGCACCGCCACGCTGCCGTCGGCGCGGCGCTCGACGGCGAAGCCCACCTCCGAGCGGTCGACGTCGGGCGGCAGGAGGGTCAGGCCGCGGCGCGCCATCTCCTGGCGGAAGGCCGCGAGCTTGTCGTGGTTGGCGATCTCCACGCCCATCGCCGCGGCGTAGAACTCGTGCGGCCGGTTGGCCTTGAGCCAGGCGGTGCGGTAGGCGAGGAGCGCGTAGGCCACCGCGTGGCTCTTGTTGAAGCCGTAGGAGGCGAACTTGGCGACCGCCTCGAAGATCGCCTCGGCGCGGGCGGCATCGACGCCGCGCGCCACCGCACCCTCGATGAAGGTGGCGCGCTGGGCGTCCATCTCGGCCTTGATCTTCTTGCCCATGGCGCGGCGCAGAAGGTCGGCGCCGCCGAGCGAGTATCCGGCGAGCTGGCGGGCCAGCTCCATGACCTGCTCCTGGTAGACGATCACCCCGTTGGTCTCGGCCAGGATCGGCTCGAGCGCGGGGTGCAGGTAGGCCGGATCCTCCTGGCCGTGCTTGACCGCGATGTAGCGCGGGATGTTGCTCATCGGGCCCGGCCGGTAGAGGGCGTTCATGGCCACGATGTCCTCGAAGCGGTCGGGCTGGAGCCGGCGCAGCGCATCGCGCATGCCGCCCGATTCGAGCTGGAACACGCCGAGCGTCTCGCCGCGCCCGAGGAGCTCGTAGGTCGCCCGATCGTCGAGCGGCAGGTCGGCCAGGGAGAAGGGCCGGCCGGTGGCCTCGGCGACGAGCTGCTCGGCGCGGGTCAGGAGGGTGAGGGTCGAAAGGCCCAGGAAGTCGAACTTGACGAGCCCGGCCTTCTCGACGTCCTTCATGTTGAACTGGGTGGCGGGCATCGCCGCGCGCGGGTCGCGGTAGAGGGGGACCAGCTCGACCAGCGGCCGGTCGCCGATCACCACGCCGGCGGCGTGCGTGCTGGCGTGGCGCGGCAGGCCCTCGAGCGCCATCGCGAGCTCGACCATGCGGGCGACCTCGGGGTCCTCGGCCATGGCCCGGCCCAGCCGCGGCTCGAGCTCGCGCGCCTGGGCGAGGCTCACCGGGCTCGCCGGGTTGACCGGCACGAGCTTGCAGATCCGGTCGACGAGGCCGAAGGGCAGACCCAGGGCGCGGCCGACGTCGCGCAGCGCGGCGCGCGCCTGCAGCGTGCCGAAGGTGATGATCTGCGCCACCCGGTCGGCGCCGTAGCGCTCGCGGACATAGGCGATCACCTCGTCGCGGCGCTCCTCGCAGAAGTCGATGTCGAAGTCCGGCATCGACACCCGCTCGGGGTTGAGGAAGCGCTCGAACAGGAGGCCGAAGCGGAGCGGGTCGAGATCGGTGATCTCGAGCGCCCAGGCGACCAGCGAGCCGGCGCCGCTGCCGCGCCCGGGCCCGACCGGGATGCCCCTGGCCTTGGCCCAGCGGATGAAGTCGGAGACGATCAGGAAGTAGCCCGAAAAGCGCATCTCGGTGATCACCGAGCACTCGTAGGCGAGCCGCTCGCGGTAGGGTGCGGCCGCCGCGGCGCGGGCCGCTTCGTCCATCTCCGGGCGGAACACCTCGCGCGCGAGCCGCCGCTCCAGGCCCTCGGCCGCCAGCCGGGCGAGCTCGGCCGCCTCGTCGGCCGCGAAGGAGGGCAGGATCGGCTTGCGCTCGGGCGCCATGAAGGCGCAGCGGCGGGCCACCACGAGGGTGTTGTCGCAGGCCTCGGGCAGGTCGGCGAACAGCGCCCGCATCTCCTCCGCACGCTTGAGGCGGTGCTCGACCGTGACCCGGCGGCGGTCCTCCTCCCGGACGGTGCGGCCCTCGGCGATGGCGAGGAGCACGTCGTGCGCCTCGTGCTGGTCCGCGTCGAGGAAGTGGACGTCGTTGCTCGCGACCAGCGGCAGACCGTGGGCGAAGGCGAGCTCGAGGAGCGCCGGCTCGAGGCGCGCCTCCTCGGGCAGGCCGTGGCGCTGCAGCTCGACATAGAGCCGGTCGGGGAAGAGCCGCGCGAGCTCCAGGAGGAGGCGCTCGGCGCCGGCGCGGTCGCCGCGGGCGAGGGCTGCCCCCACCGGCCCGTCCGGCCCGCCGGTGAGCGCGATCAGGCCGCGGCCGTGGCGGGCCAGGGCGTCGAGCGTGGTCTCGACCCGGCCCTCCGTCGCGGCGAGGTGGGCGGCCGAGACCAGCGCCATGAGGTTGCGCCAGCCCTCCTCGTCCTTGACCAGGAGGACGAGCGGCTCGGGCGCGCTCGACCGGCCGCCCGGGCGCCCGGCCTCGCCGGCCGCGGCCAGGGGCAGCGCGCAGCCCAGGATCGGCTGCACGCCCTGGGCCTTGGCGCCTCGCCGAAGGCCATGGCGGCGAACAGGTTGGCGCTGTCGGTGACCGCGACCGCGGGCATCGGAAGCGCGCGGCAGCGGGCCACGAGCTCCTTCGGCCGGACGGTGCTCTCGAGCAGCGAGAAGGCCGAGCGGACGCGCAGATGGACGAAGTCGGCGTAGGGCATGCGGGCTCCGGCGCTGGCCGTCCGCCATCGTGCCGCGCGCCGCCGGACACGCAACCGCGCGGGCGGAGCTGTCCACAGCTTTCCGGTCGACGCCTCAGCCCGGCGGCGGGACGGGGGTCAGCAGCGGGCGGCCGGCGAAGTGGGCCTCGAGGTTGTCGACCACGAGCTGGGCCATCCTGTCGCGCGTCTCGAAGGTGCCCGAGGCGGCGTGCGGCGAGAGGACCACGTTGGCGAGCCGGCACAGCCGCTCGGGCACGCGCGGCTCGTCGGCGAACACGTCGAGCCCCGCCCCGGCGATCCGTCCCTGCTCCAGGGCCGCGATCAGGGCCGGCTCGTCGACCACCGAGCCGCGCGCGACGTTGACGAGCCAGCCCTCGGGCCCGAGCGCATCGAGCACGGCGGCGTTCACGATGCCGCGGGTGGCGGCCCCGCCCGGGCAGGAGAGGATCAGGACGTCGACGTCGCGGGCGAGCTCGACCAGCGAGGGATGGTACCGGTACGGCACCCCCGGCTGGACGGTTCGTCCGTGATAGCCGCGGACCTCCATGCCGATCGCCTCGACCCGCCGGGCGATCGCCTTGCCGATCCGGCCGAGCCCGACGATGCCGACCGAAAGCCCGCGCGGGCAGCGGGTCATCCGGAACACGCCCTCGCGCGCCCAGCGCCCGGTGCGCACGTGGGCGTCGGCGGCGACCGCATCGCGCAGGACCATGAGGAGCAGGAGGAGGCCCATGTCGGCCACGTCCTCGGTCAGCACCTCGGGCGTGTTGGTGACCGGGATGCCGCGCTCGGCGCAGGCCACCCGGTCGATCGCATCGACCCCGACACCGTAGCAGGCGACGATCTCGAGCCGCGGACAGACCTCGATCATGGCGCGGTCCGGGCCGACCTCGCCCGAGGCCACGATGGCGCGCACGCGCGGCCCCACCTCGGCCAGCAGCGCCGCCCGGTCGGGCGCCCTGTAGAGGTGGTGCAGCCGGTAGCGCTCCTCGAGGATCGCCATCTGCTTCGGCCGGTTCGGCCACAGTACCAGGACGTCGATCTCGCCCACGCTCCCGCCTCCCCCGGCCGGCCGCCAGCCCGAGGCTAGCCGGTGCCGGCGGCGCTTCAAGCCCCGCCCGGCGCGGATGGCACCGCACGCGGCGCCGGGTTGGCGCTTGCCCGCGGACCCGCGGCGTGGCCCGCATCGGGCGGGTCGACGGAGAGGTGCCATGACGCGGGAACGGCTGGAGCCGACCGAACGGTCGCGGGTGCGGCGGCTGCACGAGCGCGGCAGCCACGAGCGCGCGACCATCGAGGCGGTGCTCGATGCCGGCCTCGTGGCGCACGTGGGCTACGTCCTCGACGGGCAGCCCCACGTCACCCCGACCGCCTACTGGCGGCACGGTTCGAACGTGTACTGGCACGGCTCCTCGGCCAGCCGGGCGATCCGCACGCAGCGGACGGGGCTGCCGGTGTGCCTGACGGTCACCCACCTGGACGGGCTCGTGCTCGCCCGCTCGGGCTTCCACCACTCGATGAACTACCGCTCGGTGATGCTGTTCGGGCGGGCCCGGGCGGTCGCCGACCCGGCCGCCGAGCGGGCCGCGCTCGACGCCTTCATCGAGCGCATCCTGCCCGGCCGGGCGGCGGCGCTGCGGCCGCACGCGGCGCAGGAGCTCGTGGCCACGACCGTGATGGTGATGGGGATCGAGGAGGGCTCGGCCAAGATCCGCACCGGCCCGCCCAAGGACGACGAGGCCGACTACGCGCTCCCGATCTGGGCGGGGGTGGTGCCGCTCCGCCTGGTCCCCGGCCCGATCGCGGACGATCCGCGCCTCGCTCCCGGCCTCGCCGCACCCGAGGCGGTCCGCCGG
>JBBIIE010000169.1:0-7706 GCA_037446605.1 Geminicoccaceae bacterium
GCCCCGCCGCGGCCCGCCCGACGCCGCGCTGAGGCCGCGCCGGTGCGCCTGCTCGTGCTCGGCTCGAAGCCGGATCCGGCGCTGCCGCCGCGCACCGCCTTCGATGCGGTCGCCTGCGCCAACGCCTCGGGCTTCTCGGCGCGCGCCCAGGGCCTGCCCGACCCGATCTTCACCGTCGTGACCGCGGTCCTGACCTCGGGCAAGGCCTCCGACGAGCATTCGCTGCGCCGCCTGCGCGGGCTGCGCACCGGCCGCCTCTGGCACGTCCGCCGCCCCAAGGCGGACGCCGGCGGGCCGCTTGCCCGCCTCCTGGCGGCGCTGCGCATGCGGCGCATGTCGGTGGCCGAGCTGCGCCGCCGCCTGCGCGCCCTCGACTACCGGTACGAGGAGCTCGTGAGCCGCCCCGCCCGCTACTTCCACGACCTCGTCCTCGAGCTCTGTCGGGGCGACCCCGAGGTGGCCGCGGCGATCGCCCGCAAGCAGCCCTCGACCGGCCTGCTCGCGGTCGCCCTAGGCCTCGCCGACGGCCGCTTCGAGCGGGTCGTGATGGCCGGCTTCGACTTCACCTTGACGCACGCCTACGGCGACAACCCGCTGATCGCCGAGCGCGGCAGCGCGGTGAGCGCGCACGCGCCGACCGACGTGGCGATCCTCCGCCGCCTGGCCGCGCTGCGCCCGGATCTCGTGACGAGCGAGCCCTCGGTGCACGCGCGCACCGGCCTGCCGCTGCTTCCGGCCGGTGCCGCCGAGGGAGCCGCGGCGTGAGGCGCCTCCTCGGGCTCTGGCGGCGCCTCAAGGACGAGCGAAGGCGCACGCGCAAGCGGCTGCCCGAGCTCGAGGCCGCCGACCTCGTGCTGGTGAGCCACGCCAAGTCGGGGCGGACCTGGCTCGTGGCGCTGATCTCGCACGTCCTCCACCTGACCCGCGGCGTGCCGGTCGACGAGCTCTGGGACGGCGACCGGTTCCACCGGATCGACCCCTCGATCCCGAAGCTCTTCACCACCCACGAACGCAACGAGCCCGAGCCCATCCGCCGCCGGCTGCCCGAGCTGGTGCGCGACCGCCGCCTGCTCCTCCTGGTGCGCGACCCGCGCGACGTGATCGTCTCCTGGTACCACCACCACGCCCGGCGCTCGACCCCGCGCACCCGCGCCCGGCTGGGCCTGCCGCTCGACATGGACCGGGTCGATCTGGCCGCCTTCGCCGCCGACCCGGGCTTCGGCCTGCCGAGCGTGGTCGCCTTCCTGGAGCGCTGGGTCGCGATCGCCCGGGCGCATCCGCGCTCGCTCCTCGTCCGCTACGAGGATCTGCGCGCCCGCCCCGAGGCCGAGCTCGAACGGATCCTGGCCTTCCTCGGGCTGGAGGCGCCGCGGGCGGTGCTCGAGCGGGCGGTGGCCTTCGCCTCCTTCGACTCGCTCAAGGAGAAGGAACGCACCGGCTTCTTCCGCACCGAGAAGCTCCAGGCGCGCGACCCGGGCGACCCGGCGAGCTTCAAGGTGCGCCGCGGCAAGGTCGGCGGCTATCGCGACGAGCTGCCGGCCGAGGTCGTGGCCCGGCTCGACCGGCTGGTGGCCGAGCGGCTCGATCCGGCACTCGGCTACGGCGTGCCGCCCGCAGCGTCGCGCACCGCCGCCAGCATGTAGTTGACCGAGGGGTCGGGGCTGGTCGTGAAGCGCTCGTAGGCCGGCTCGTAGGCGACCCCGGTCAGATCGACCGGGCGCAGCCCGGCGGCGCGCAGCCAGCGCGCCAGCTCGGAGGGCTTGAGGAAGCGTCCCCAGCGGTGCGTGCCGCGCGGCAGCCAGCCGAGGAGGTACTCGGCCGCCACGATCGCCAGCACCCAGGAGGCGAGCGTGCGCGAGAGTGTCGCCAGCACCACGAGCCCGCCCGGTCGGGTGGCGCGGGCCAGTGCGTCGGCGAAGGCGGCCGGGTCGGGGACGTGCTCGACCACCTCGAGCGCCGCCACGAGGTCGAAGCGGCAGCCCTCGGCGACGACCGCCTCGAGCGTGCTCGCCCGGTAGTCGATCGACAGGCCCTGCGCCCGGGCGTGGCGGTCGGCCGCCTCGATGTTGGCGGGCTCGGGATCGATGCCGGTGACCCTGGCGCCGAGCCGTGCCAGCGGCTCGGAGAGCAGCCCGCCGCCGCAGCCGACGTCGAGCACGGCGAGGCCGTCGAGCGGCCGGCGGCCGGGGGCGGTGGCGAGGTGCGCGCGCGCCTGACGGAGCAGCCAGTCGATCCGCACCGGGTTCATCAGGTGCAGCGGGCGGAGCGGGCCCGTGGGGTCCCACCAGCGTTCGGCCAGGGCCTGGAACTTGCCGAGCTCGGCGGGGTCGACGGTGGCGCTCGCGGCGCGCTGCTCGGCCTTGCCCATGCTTCCGTCCGCTTGTACGACAGCCGCAGCCTTGAGGCCTGCGTCCACGGAGGCGGCAACGACCGCACGCCCGGCGCGGCGGAGCGCGAGACGGTTCCTTGGCCCTCCTCGTCCAGAAGTATGGCGGCACCTCGGTCGCCGATCTAGACCGCATCCGCAACGTCGCGGCGCGGATCCGGCGGACGGTCGAGGCCGGCGACCGGGTGGCGGTCGTCGTCTCGGCGATGGCCGGCACCACCAACCGGCTCGTCGCCTGGGTGCACGGGCTCGACCCGGCCGGCTACGACCCGGCCGAGTACGACCAGGTGGTCTCGAGCGGCGAGCCGGTGACGATCGGGCTGCTCGCCATCGCGCTGCAGGGGCTGGGCGTGCCGGCGCGCTCGTTCCTCGGCTGGCAGGCCGGGTTCCGCACGGATGCCGGGCACGGCAAGGCGCGCATCCTGGCGGTCGAGCCGCAGGCGGTCCGCGCCTGCCTCGAGGAGGGCAGGGTCGCGGTCGTGGCCGGCTTCCAGGGGATCGGCCCGGACGGCAGGGTGACCACGCTCGGCCGCGGCGGCTCGGACACCTCGGCGGTGGCGCTCGCCGCGGCACTCGGTGCCGAGCGCTGCGACATCTACACCGACGTCGACGGGGTCTACACGACCGACCCGCGGATCGTCGCCAAGGCCCGCAAGCTCGAGCGGATCACCTACGAGGAGATGCTCGAGATGGCTTCGGTCGGGGCCAAGGTGCTGGAGACGCGCTCGGTCGCGCTCGCCATGCAGCACCGGGTCCGCGTCCAGGTCCTCTCGAGCTTCGAGGATCGGCCGGGCACCCTGGTCGTGGACGAGGACGAGATCGTGGAAAGCCAGATCGTCAGCGGGATCGCCTACAGCCGCAACGAGGCGCGGATCACCGTGCAGCAGGTCAAGGACCGGCCGGGCGTGGCGGCGGCCGTGTTCGGGCCGTTGGCCGAGGCCAACATCAACGTCGACATGATCGTCCAGTCGGTGTCGCGCGACGGCAAGTTCGCCAACATCACCTTCACGGTCACCAAGGCCGACCTGCCGCGCGCGCAGGCGGTGCTCGGCCGGCACCAGGAGGCGATCGGCTTCGAGCGGCTGGTGGCCGACCCGAACGTGGTCAAGGTGTCGGTCATCGGCGTGGGCATGCGCAGCCATGCCGGCATCGCCCACCAGATGTTCCAGACGCTCGCCGAGAAGGGCATCAACATCCAGGCGATCTCGACCTCGGAGATCAAGATCAGCGTGCTGATCGCCGACGAGTACACCGAGCTGGCGCTGCGGGCGCTGCACAGCGCCTACGGCCTGGACGCGGCCTGAGCCGGTGACCGCCGGAACCGCCGACCTGCTCGAGGCGCTCTGGGCGCGCGGCCGGCGCTTCCTCGGCTGCGAGCTCGCGCTCATGGGCGGGGCGATGACCTGGGTGAGCGAGCGCAACCTGGTCTCGGCGATCTCGAATGCCGGCGGCTTCGGGGTGCTCGCCTGCGGCGCCATGCCGCCCGAGGCGCTCGCCGCCGAGATCGACGCCACCCGGGCGCTCACCGACCGCCCGTTCGGCGTCAACCTGATCGTCCTGCACCCGGCGCTCGACGAGCTGGTCTCGGTGTGCATCGACCGCAGGGTCGGCCACGTCGTGCTGGCCGGCGGCCTGCCGCCGCGCGAGGCGATCGTCCGGCTCAAGGCGGCGGGCCTCAAGGTGCTGGCCTTCGCCCCGGCGGCGGCGATCGCCCGGAGGCTCGTGCGTCAGGGCGTGGACGCGCTCGTGGTCGAGGGCCACGAGGCGGGCGGCCACGTGGGCCCCGTGGCGACCTCGGTGCTGGCCCAGGAGATCCTGCCCGTGGTGCCCGAGGTGCCGGTGTTCGTGGCCGGCGGGATCGGCCACGGCCAGGCGATCGCCGCCTACCTGTCGATGGGTGCCGCCGGGGTGCAGATGGGCACGGTGTTCGTCTGCGCCAGCGAATCGATCGCCCATCCGGCCTTCAAGCAGGCCTTCGTGCGCGCCCAGGCGCGCGATGCGGTGGTCTCGCCGCAGGTCGACCCGCAGTTCAAGGTGATCCCGGTCCGCGCGCTCGCGAATGCCGGTACCGAGCGCTTCGTCGCCACCCAGCACGAGGTGATCGGCCGGCACCGCCGCGGCGAGCTGTCGTTCGAGGAGGCCTCGCTCGCCATCGAGCATTTCTGGGCGGGGGCGTTGCGCCGGGCGGTGATCGAGGGCGACGTCGAGCACGGCTCGCTGATGGCCGGGCAGAGCGTCGGCCTCGTCCAGCGCGTCCAGCCCGCGGCCGCCATCCTGGCCGAGCTGGTCGAGCAGGCCCGCGCGGCGCTCGGCCGGCTCGCCGACCGCTGCCGGCGGGTGGCGGACCCGGTGTGAGCCCGCCGGTCGGCGGGTGGGCCGCCGGCGAGCCCGCCGCCGAGAGCCGCCGGCCGAGCGAGGTCATCCCGGCACGCCGGCTGCTGCGCCGGCTGGTGGCGGCGGTCGCCGAGCCCACGAGCCCGCAGCAGCGGCTCGACAAGATCGTCAAGATGATCGCCGCCGATCTGGTGGCCGAGGTCTGCTCGGTCTACGTGCAGCGCGCCGGCGACGTGCTCGAGCTGTTCGCCACCGAAGGCCTCGCCCGCGAGGCGGTGCACCGCACCCGGCTGCGCGTCGGCGAGGGTCTGGTCGGCACCATCGCCGCCACCGGCGACGTCATCAACACCGCCGACGCGCAGAGCCACCCCAACTTCGCCTACCGGCCGGAGACCCGCGAGGAGATCTACCACTCGCTCCTGGGCGTGCCGATCCTGCGCAGCGGCCGGGTGGTGGGCGTGCTCACCATCCAGAACACCGCCCGGCGCAGCTACGGCGAGGACGAGATCGACGCGATGCAGATCATCGCCTCGGTCCTGGCCGAGATGTTCGCCTCGGGCGGCATCGTCGACCGCGAGCGCTACGGTGATCTGGGCGCCCCGGCCGCCGAGCGGCGCCGGATCGAGGCGCTGCGCCTGGTCGAGGGCATCGCCATCGGCCGTGCCTGGCTGCACGAGCCCAGGATCGAGATCAGCCGGCTCCTGGCCGACGACCCGGCCGTCGAGCACGCCCGCCTCGAGGAAGCGACCCGGGCGCTGCGCAGCTCGCTCGACCGCATGCTGGCGCGCGCCGATCTCGCCTCCGGCGAGCACCGCGAGGTGCTCGAGGCCTACCGCATGTTCGCCAACGACGCCGGCTGGCTGCGCCGCATCCGCGAGGCGATCGACACAGGCCTCTCGGCCGAGGCCGCGGTCCGCCGCATCCAGGAGCAGACCCGGGTGCGGATCGGCCACGCCGCCGACCCCTACCTCAGGGAGCGCCTGCTCGATCTCGACGATCTCGCCAACCGGCTGCTCCTGCACCTGGCCGGGCGCAGCACCGCGCACGACCCGGCGTCGGTGCCCGAGGACTGCATCCTGGTCGCCCGCTCGCTGTCGGCGGCCGAGCTGATCGAGTTCGACCGCAGCCGGCTCAAGGGCATCATCCTCGAGGAGGGCTCGAAGACCGCGCACGTGACGATCGTGGCGCGCGCCCTCGACGTGCCGCTGGTCGGCCGGGTGAGCGGTGCCATGACGCTGTTCGAGCCGGGCGATCCGGTGGCGCTCGATGCCGAGAACGGCACCGTCTTCCTGCGCCCGAGCGAGGACGTGCTGCAGGCCTTCGCGCGCACCGTGCAGGCGCGCAGCGAGCGCCGCCGCCAGCTCGCCGCACTCAAGGACCTGCCGGCCGCGACCCGCGACGGCGTCGAGCTCTGGCTCGGCCTCAATGCCGCCTTCCTCGCCGACCTGCCGGCGCTCGAGGAGAGCGGGGCGGCCGGCATCGGCCTGTTCCGCACCGAGCTCGGCTTCATGACCCGGCCGGCCTGGCCCTCGATCGAGGAGCAGACCCAGGTCTACCGCCGCGTGCTCGATCTGGCCGGCGCGCGGCGGGTGGTGTTCCGCACCCTCGACATCGGCAGCGACAAGCACCTGCCCTACTGGCGCGCGCCGCCCGAGGACAACCCGGCCATGGGCTGGCGGGCGATCCGCATCGCCCTCGACCGGCCGGCGCTGCTGCGCGACCAGCTCCGCGCGCTGCTCGCCGCCGCCGCCGGCCGGCCGCTCTCGGTCATGTTCCCGATGGTCGCCGAGGTCGCCGAGTTCCGCGCCGCGCGCCACCTGCTCGACCAGGAGGTCCAGCGGCTCGTGGCCGGCGGCGGCAGGCCGCCCGAGCGCCTCGAGGTCGGCGTCATGTTCGAGGTGCCGGCGCTCTTCTGGCAGCTCGACGCGCTCCTGCGCGCGGTCGACTTCGTCTCGGTCGGCTCCAACGACCTCCTGCAGTTCCTGTTCGCCTGCGACCGCGGCAATCCGACGCTGGCCGAGCGCTACGACGTCCTGGCGCCGGCGGCACTGCGCCTCCTGCGCGATCTGGTCGAGCGCTGCCGGGCGGCGGGGGTGCCGCTGACGCTCTGCGGCGAGATGGCGAGCCGGCCGCTCGAGGCGATGGCGCTGGTCGGCCTCGGCATCCGCCGCCTGTCGGTCGCGGCGAGCGAGATCGGCTCGGTCAAGGCCACCGTCCGCTCGCTCGAGGCGCGCCGGCTCGCCGCCTACCTCGAGCCCCTGCTCGGCCTGCCCGACCGCTCGCTGCGCCGCCGGCTGATCGCCTGGGCGCTCGACCACGGCGTGGTGTTGCCACCCGGCACGGCCACCGCCCTCTGAGGCATATGCGGCGACGCTGTGCGGGCCGTAGCGTTTGGCTGGCGGGCCGCCATCTGCTATCTGTTGCGGCGGCCGCCCCCTCCGGCGTCCGCCTCCTCGTGACCTCGGACCGGCCATGAGCAGCCAGGCAAGCCGACAGACCGCGGACGTCCGGACCTCGCCCGCCGACCAGCTCCGCCGCGTGGGCAGCGTCCTGCGCGAGGCCCGCCAGGCGCGCGGCGAGGACCTCTACGCGGTCGCCGAGGCGCTGCGCATCAAGCCGTCCTACCTCTTCGCCCTCGAGGAGGGCGATCTGACCATGACGCCGGGCCGGCCCTACGCGCTCGGCTTCCTGCGCACCTACGCCG
The DNA here is from genome assembly GCA_037446605.1 of Geminicoccaceae bacterium. Classification (GTDB taxonomy): domain Bacteria; phylum Pseudomonadota; class Alphaproteobacteria; order Geminicoccales; family Geminicoccaceae; genus JANXAZ01. The sequence continues at coordinate 7,425 of JBBIIE010000169.1, forward strand.
ATCATCTGGGCTTCGACGGCGGCGAGGTCGTGCGGCTGGTCAAGGAGACCCTCGACGGCGCCCCGCCCGAGCCCGAGCTCGTCGTGCCGCAGCCGGCGCGCGAGGACCGCCGGCCGAGGGGCCTCCTCGTCGCCGCCTCGATCCTGCTCGCCGGGCTGCTCTGGGGCGGCTGGCACCTGCTCGGCCGCGACCAGCCGGTGCTGGAGCGCGTGGCGGCGGTCCCGGGCGAGCTCGGCCGACTGGCGGGCGACCTGCTGGGCGGCCCGCCCACGCTGCCGACTC
>JBBIIE010000170.1:0-7698 GCA_037446605.1 Geminicoccaceae bacterium
GGCGGCGGCGGCGCTGCTGTTGGGGGCGGCCGCCTGTGCGACCGGCCTCGACCCGGCCGCCATGGCCCGGCTGCCGGCGATCCTGGGCGGCCGCGACCGCGCGGTCGTGGTCCGCAGCCAGCGCAACCAGTACGACCACGCGGTGCGCGCGGCCGGGCTCGAGCTGGTCGAGGTCGGCCTGCCCGACCGCTTCGCCGGCGCCGGCTGCCGCGACGCCGAGGCCTGGGAGATCGAGGCGGCGCTCGACGCGCGCACCGCCTGCATCCTCTGGGTCGCCGACCGGCAGGCGCGGCCGCCGCTCGACCAGGTGGTGGCGGTCGCGCGGCGGGCGGGCGTGCCGGTCCTGGTGGATGCCGCGGGCCAGCTCCCGCCGGCCGCGAACCTGCGCCGCTTCCTCGCGGTCGGCGCCGACCTCGTGGCGTTCTCCGGCGGCAAGGCGATCGGCGGGCCGCAGGCGAGCGGGCTCCTGCTCGGCCGGCGCGATCTCGTGGCCGCCGCGGCGCTGCAGATGCTCGACATGGACTATCCGGAGGGTCTGTTCCGTCCCGACCCGGCCTTCATCCCGGGGACCCGCCCGAAGGGCCTGCCGCCGCACGGCATCGGTCGCCCCTGCAAGGTCGGCAAGGAGCAGGTCGTGGGGCTGCTGGTGGCGCTCGAGCTGTTCCTCGCCGAGGACGAGGCTGCCCGCAGAACCCCCTGGCTGCAGGCGGTCGAGGCGCTCGCCCGCGGCCTGGAGGGCCTCCCCGGGCTTTCCCTCGAGCCGCGCCCCGAGGCGCCCGTGCCCGAGCTGGCACTCCTGCTCGATCCGGCCCGCGCCCGGCTCGACGCGCGCGGCCTCCTCCTGGCGCTGGTCGAGGGCGATCCGCCGATCCACCCCGACCCGGAGGAGCGCGACCGGGGGCGGGTCGTGCTCCGCCCGAACTGCCTGCTGCCGGGCGACGTCGAGCTCGTCCTGGCCCGGCTGCGCGGCCTCCTGGGCCCGCCCACCGCGTGATCCCCGAGCGCGCCCGGGCGATCCTCGCCTACCTCCTGATCTGCCTCATGTGGAGCAGCTCGGGCACCATCGTCCGCTCGATGACGGCGGCCGACAGCTGGCAGATCAACGCCATGCGCACCGGCACCGCGGGCGTTCTCCTGAGCCTCTGGCTGGCCTTCGTGCACCGCGGCGCCCTCGCCCGCCGGCTGCGCGCCGTCCATCCCTGGGCGCTCGTCGCGATCTTCCTCTCCTTCGCCGCCGGCACCAACCTCTTCATCTACGCCCTCGCGCACACCACGGTCGCCAACACCGCCTGTCTGGGTGCCACCTCGCCCTTCTGGGCGATGCTCCTCGCCTGGTGGCGGCTGGGCGAGCGGCCGAGCCGACGCACGCTCCTGGCCGCCTGCCTGGCGCTCCTGGGTGCGGCCACGATGGTCGGCCAGGGCCTCGCCGTGGGTGGTACGGGCTGGCGGGGTGATCTGGCGGCGCTCGGCCTCGCGATCGCCTTCGCCTTCCAGCTCGTCAACCTGCGCGCCTTCCCGCGCGAGCAGCTCGTGCCGGCCTTCGCGCTCGCGGGCCTCGCGACGGCCGGGCTCGTCCTCCTCTTCCGCGGCGGGCTCCTGGATCTGCCGGCGCCCGACCTCGCCCTCGGCCTTCTCCTGGGCCTCGTGCAGATGACGGTGCCGACGATCCTCATGATCTGGACCTCGCGCTGGCTCACCGCCGTCGAGATCGCCCTCCTGTCGCTGCTCGACACGGTGTTGAACCCGTTCTGGGTCTTCCTCTGGATCGGCGAGACCCCGAGCCCCCTGGCGCTCCTGGGTGGCGCGGTGATCCTCGCCGCCGTCGTCCTGGCCGTCGCCCGCCGCCCCCAGCCGCCCGCGCCCGGCTCCCCATAGGCCCAATGTCCCTTGACAGGACCGATAACCTGCCCCATCCTCCCCCCGTGCCGAACCCCGACCCGACCGCCGACGCCTTCATCACCAAGTGGACGTGCTGGCGGGGCCACGAGCGCCAGGGCTACCAGGAACATTTCCGCGATCTGTGTGCGCTCGTGGGGCAGCCGGCGCCGCACGATCCCGACACCTACTGCTTCGAGAAGGGCGTCACCAAGACCTCGGGTGCGAAGGGCTGGGCCGATGTGTGGAAGCGCGGCCACTTCGCCGTCGAGTACAAGGCCAAGGGCGCCAACCTCGAGACCGCGCTCGCCCAGCTCCAGCAATACGCGCTGGCGCTGGAGAACACACCGCTGCTCGTCGTGTGCGACGTCGAGCGATACCTATTGTGCAGGAGCGAAGAAATTTCTAACGATCACGCATTAATGGAGAAAGATCGACGTCGATACGCTGGCCGCCCTTTACGGTCACGCGACGCATCAATGCTCCCCCTTCGGGAAGGTATGGAGTCACATTCCAGGTGATGCCTGTGGTGACGAAAAAAGTCGTCATCAGCGGTGCGTTCAAATCGAAAAAAGCCTTGCGCATCGCATAGTGTATTATGACGCAATTCGATGTATTCTTTGGGTGGCGGAGAAAGTTTGGGTGTACCGACTACAGACACGAATCCGGCGTTTTCGTTTTTGTGAAGCGCACGCATGCGGGCGCGCGCCAAATTCGTTGCCGGGATGAGATCAAACTGCCGGCCGGCGCATGTTAACACCCCACCACCTTGTTGCGGTATTACTGAGCTGCCAACAAGCGTATTGGTGCCCTCTTCGAGATACTCTCTTGCGCGAGCAGGATCGAAGGGCTCGTTTACGGTGATTACGGGAGCACATCCAGCGGCTGCAAGAGTCAGAACTACCATGAGTCTATAAATGTAATGAACGAAAAAGTATTCTATTCTGGGATGGTGACGCGCCGCCGAGAATTGCACATGCCCCTTCGGCTTGCGGCGGAAAACCCGGATATAGGGAATTCCCGTATATGTCGAAGGCACGACTAGTTCTCCGCAAAGGCCACCGAGAAGCGATGGAACTATCGCGAAGGGCTGTCGACGACGCACGATGTAATCTGCAGTTTGCCGACGTCCGCCGCTCGGTCAACACCCTTGCTCGAGGTTGGAGACATGGGGATGGGCGGAGACTGACCGAGTGCCAAATCCCGAGCCTCGCCCGCGCCGAGCCCGATCTCGCCTATCTCGAGGGCTCGCGTGAAGGGTTCGAGCACCTCGGGCTCACCCTCGAAGGGCCGCATCCGAGGCGCTGAGGTGGCGATCCGGCCCGGGCGTTCGCCCGATCGCGAACGAGCCACGCAGCCACCGGCCGAGGCCCTCGAACCGCGCCCGCACCGCGGCGGGGCGGTGAGGGTCACCAATACTCCCGCCCCGGGGCGTAAGGAGAAAGGTCGAGGCCCGGGTCGCGGCCGGCCACCAGATCGGCCACGATCCGCCCGGTGAGCGGGCCGAGCGTGAGGCCGATGTGCTGGTGGCCGAAGGCGAGCCACAGATTCGGGGTGGCGGGGCTCGGGCCGATCACGGGCAGGCTGTCGACCAGCGTCGGCCGGCAGCCCTGCCACTCGGAGAGGACCTCGCCGGAAAGCCCGGGCAGGAGCCGCTGCGCCAGGGGCACGAGGCGGCGGATGCGGCGATAGTCGGGCGCGGCCCAGGGGCTCGCGAGCTCGACCCCGCCCGTGATCCGGATGCCGGCTGCCATCGGCGCCATCACGAAGCCGTGCTCGAAGGAATAGACCGGCCGGCGCAGGCTGGCGGCGGGGTGCGGCAGGACGAGGTGATAGCCGCGCTCGGCATCGAGCGGCACGGTCACGCCGCCCACGCCCGCGAGCCGCTTGGAGAAGGCGCCGGCCGCGAGCACCACGGCGTCGACCGGCAGCGGCCCGCCGCTCGTGCCGACCGCCGTGATCCGCGCGCCCGCGAAGGCGAAGCCCTCGGCCTCCGCCTGCAGGAAGGTGCCGCCGCGCTCCCGGAAGGCGCGCGCGATGCCCTGGACGTAGCGGCAGGGGTCGAGGAGATACCGGTTCTCGGGGAGGAGGAGCCCGGCCACGAGGTCGGGGGCGAGGGCCGGCTCGAGCTCGTGCACCGCGGCGGCATCGAGCAGCTCGTAGCGCCGCCCGAAGCGGTCCCAGAGCCGCCGGTCGGCCTCGCTGGCGGCCAGGAGCGTCGCCTTCGCGCGCGCCACCTTGAGCCAGCCGCCGGAGCGTACGAGCTCGCCCAGCCCGCATTCCTGGATGACGAGGTCGTGGGCGCGGTCGCAGCGCGCGGTCAGTTCGGCGATCGCCGGGGCGATCGCGTCCACCCGCGCCGGCCGGGCGTTGAGGGCGAGGCGGACGAGCCAGGGCAGGAGCCGCGGCAGGTAGGCCCAGCGCAGGGCGAGCGGGCCCGTGCGGTCGAGCAGCATCGCCGGGACCTTGCGCAAGAGGCCCGGGCCCACGACCGGGGCGACCGAGCCCAGGCTGATGATCCCGGCATTGCCGAAGGAGGTGCCGGTGCCGGGCTCGCACGGGTCGAGAAGCGTGACGCGGTGCCCGTCGCGCTGCAGGAAGAAGGCGCAGGACGTGCCGACGATGCCCGCCCCGACCACCGCGATCCGCTGCCCGGCCATGCCCCGCTCCCCTCCGGCCGGGCGGGGGGTAGGGGCGAGGGGACGCCCGGTCAAGGCACGCCTCCCGCCCCCGCCGCATCCGGGCTATGCTCGGCGGGCCAGAAGGCTGGAGTGCTGCAGGATGACGGCCGCCCGCAAGCTGCCCGATCTGACCCGCGTCGAGGACTTCCTCGCCTGGGTCTGGCGCCAGCCGCAGAAGTTCGAGCTGATCGACCGCCGGCTCGTGATGATGGCCGGCGGCTCGCGCAACCACGCCGCGATCGCGGCGAACGCGATCCGCGAGGTCGGCAGTGGCCTCAAGGGGGGCGATTGCCTCGTCTACACGAGCGACTTCCTGGTCGTGGTCGGGCCGGACAACCGCTACTACCCCGACCTGTCGGTCGCCTGCGGCGAGACCCGCGACTACACCGACCGCGCGATCCTGATCGTCGAGGTGCTCTCGCCCACCACCTGGCGCGAGGACATGGGGGCGAAGCTCGCCAACTATCTGCGCTGCCCCGGGCTGCGCTACCTCCTCTACCTCTGGCAGGACCAGCCGCGCGCCCGGCTGTGGCGGCCGCAGGAGGACGGCGGCGCGCTGCCGATCGAGCATTTCGGCCTCGAGGAGGTGATCGAGCTCGACGGGCTCGGCCTCGCCCTGCCGATGGCCGAGCTCTACCGCAGCGTCGACTTCAAGACCTCCGAGACCTTCTGAGGCGAGCGGCCCTCGAACCCCTGCGGGAGCACGGCGTGAGCGAGCCCCTGACCATCGCCCTGGCCCAGGTGAACCCGACCGTGGGCGATCTGGACGGCAACCTGGCGCTCCTGCGCCGGGTGCGCGCCGAGGCCGCCCGCGCCGGCGCCGAGCTCGTGGTCTTCCCCGAGCTCGCCACCGTCGGCTACCCGCCCGAGGACCTGGTCCTCAAGCCGGCGCTCACCGAGCACGCCCGCCGGGTGGTGGCGGCGCTCGCCGCGGATACCGCCGACGGCGGCCCGGCGGTGGTCGTGGGCACCCCCTGGCGCGACCGCGACCGGCTGCTCAACGTGGCGGTGCTGCTCGCCGGCGGCCGGCCCGAGGCCTGGCGGGCCAAGCACGCCCTGCCGAACTACGGCGTGTTCGACGAGAAACGGGTCTTCGAGGCCGGGCCGGTCCCCGGACCCGTACCGTTCCGCCGGCGCGACGGCTCGCTCGTGCGGCTCGGCCTCATGGTCTGCGAGGACATGTGGGTCGAGGACGTCGCCGAGGGGCTGGGCGAGTCCGGCGCCGAGCTCCTCCTGGTCGTCAACGGCTCGCCCTTCGAGCGCGACAAGCCGGACCAGCGGCTGCAGCTCGCCGTGGCGCGGGTCACCGAGACCGGCCTGCCGCTCCTCTACGTCAACCAGGTGGGCGGCCAGGACGAGCTCGTCTTCGACGGCGCCTCCTTCGCCCTCGACGCCCGGCGCAACCTCGTGGCGCAGGCGCGCGCCTTCGCCCCGGACCTCCTGCTCACCCGCTGGCGCGCCGCGGGCGAGGGCTGGGTGCCGGCCGAGAAGGGCCGGATCGAGCGACCGCCCGAGCGGCTCGAGGCGGTCTGGCGGGCGATGATGCTCGGGCTGCACGACTACGTGCTCAAGAACCGCTTCCCGGGCGTCGTGCTCGGGCTCTCGGGTGGAATCGATTCGGCGCTCTCGGCCGCGGTCGCGGTCGATGCGCTGGGCGCCGAGCGCGTGCGCGGCCTCATGCTGCCCTCGCGCTACACCTCGACGCAGAGCCTCGAGGACGCGGCCGAGGTGGCGCGCCGGCTGGGCATCCGCCTCGACACGATCGGAATCGAGCCCGCGGTCGCGGCCTTCGAGGCCATGCTCGCCCCGCTCTTCGCCGGGCTGCCGCCCGATACCACCGAGGAGAACATCCAGTCGCGCATCCGCGGCCTCCTCCTCATGGCGGTCTCCAACAAGCTCGGGCCGATGGTGCTCACCACCGGCAACAAGTCGGAGATGTCGGTCGGCTACGCCACGCTCTACGGCGACATGTGCGGCGGCTACTCGGTCCTCAAGGACGTCTACAAGACCATGGTGTTCGAGCTGGCCCGCTTCCGCAACGCCGGGCGGCCGGACGGCGCGCTCGGTCCCGAGGCGGCGCCGATCCCCGAGCGGGTGATCACCCGACCGCCCTCGGCCGAGCTCCGCGCCGACCAGAAGGACGAGGACAGCCTGCCGCCCTACGCGCTGCTCGACCGCATCCTCGAGGGGCTGGTCGAGGAGGATCTGAGCCCGCGCGAGCTGGTCGGGCGGGGGCTCCCGGCCGAGGATGTCCGGCGCGTCTCGAACCTGCTCGATCTGGCCGAGTACAAGCGTCGGCAGGCGCCGCCGGGGGTCAAGGTGACCCGCAAGGCGTTCGGCCGCGACCGCCGCTACCCGATCACCAACGCCTTCCGGCGGATCGGCCTGGCGCCGGTCGAGCCGGCGGGGGCGGAGCCGGTGGACGAGGAGGCGGCACCGGTGCACTCGCAGCGCCTCGCGACGCTCGAATAGGGAACTTTAGGCTCTTCCACCTTGATCTAGGAAAAACTGCTTGACAGGCCGGACGCCGCCGCCTAGGTTCCGGCCCATGAGCAAGAACACCCCCTCCCTCGATCGTCGGCTCGTCGCACGCCTCGCCTGCGAGGGCGAGCCGTCCGTCCTCCTGGCCGAGATCAGCGGCGTGCCGCGCCTCGAGCTCGAGGCGGCGCTCGCCGTCGACAACGAGCTCGCCGAGCTGCGCCGCTACTACGAGCAGCGCCGCGACGGGCCGCCCGCGGAGCGCGCCGATCGGCTGCGCCGCCTGCTCGTGGTGGCGATCGAGCGCTCGCTCGAGCAGGGCGAGGTGCGCGGCATCGGCTGGGCGGTCCGCGGCCTCGGCCTCCTGGTGCCCCTGCCGGGCGCCGGTGAGCCGCCGCGCCGGGTCATGGCCGAGCCCGAGCCGCCGCCCTCCGTGAGCGAGATGGACCGGCTCCTGGCCGGGTTCACCGAGGAGGAGCGGCGCGAGTGGGAGGAGATGGGCTACGAGGCCTGGCCCGTGCCGCCGACCATTCCCTGGCGGCCCGATGCGCCGCGCCCGCGCGGGCCGCTCGAGATCGAGAACGAGGCCGGCACCGAGGCGGAGCGCTCGCGCCAGCCGCTGCCCTGGCCGCCGCGCCGGCCGCGCCCGACCCTGGTCGCGGAC
>JBBIIE010000171.1:0-7621 GCA_037446605.1 Geminicoccaceae bacterium
ATCTTGACGCTGTTGGGGTTGGCCTGGTTCGGATCGCTCGCCGAGACGGTGTACTCGGCGATCGTGTTGGTGTGCGCCCACCACAGCCGGCGGTCGAGCGGCGCCCCACTCTGCAGCGGCGCGCTGTAGGCCACGTAGAACTTGCCGTTCTGCCGGTAGTTCGGGTGGAAGGCGATGCCCAGGAGACCCTGCTCGTCGAAGAACGGCTCCAGGTGGACGAGCTTGGAGGAGATGTCGAGGAAGGGCTGCGGCAGGAGCCGGCCCTTGGCGTCGATGATCCGCACCGTCCCGGTCTGCTCGATCAGCGCCTTGCGGCCGCTGCCGTCCGGGATCGTGACCATGTCGAGCGGCGCGTTCACCCCGGTCACGTAGGGCTCGAGCTTGATCTTGACCTCGGCCTGCGCCGGCCCGGCCCAGCCGACCGCCAGCGCCACGGCGGCCGCCATCGTGAGACCCGTCAGGGTAGTGCGCATGTTTTCGGGACCTCCCTGTTGCAGATGATGCCTCGCCGGCTCCCCCGCCCCGCGCGGAAGCGGGCATCGGATTACCGAAGCTGCGACGAACTGTCCATCGGCGCCGCCGCGGGGGAGGGGCTTTCCATCACGGTTTGCCAAGGTCCCGATCATGTGCCAGCGACCCAGCGCTGGAGGAGCAGGGTCAGGCCGAAGCAGCCGACCGCCGCCAAGGCCGCCGAAGGCTGACCCGCGACCGCGAGGAAGAGCGCGTCCACGAGCGCGATGCCGGCGATCAGGCTGACCACCGCCCGCGGCACGTCGCCCTTGGCCCGCCGGTTCAAGAGGAAGAGGGCGAAGCCGAGCCAGGCCGCGAGCGCCGGGAGCAGCAGCCAGGCGAGCGGGCCGGCATCGAGCCGGGCGAGGCCGTAGAGGAGGGGTGCCGCCAAGAAGGCCAGAGGCCAGACGCGGTCCAGCCGGTCGAAGGCTTCCTGCTTGGCGGCCCAGGTGAGACCCACGAGCCAGCCGAGTCCCACGATCGCGAGGATCCACAAGCCGGATGCCGGGCTTTCGGTCGCGGCGAGGCCGGCCGTCACGTAGGCGAGGACCCGGCAGAGGCCCATGAGGACGGGGGAGAGCGGGTTGCCCTTGTGGTTCCAGTCGTAGAAGACGATCGCCCCGGCGAGCGCGATCCCGGCGACCATGGCTGCGAGCCCGGCATCCTCGCCCGGCCGCGCGAGCGCCCCGGCGAGCGCCAGGAGGCCCAGGAGCAGGAGGGCGAAGCCGGCCGCGAACACGGTCTCGGGCGCCACCTCGCCCGAGGGGATCGGCCGTCCGGGCCGCTCGCGGGCGTCGATCGCGTGGTCGAAGGCGTCGTTCAGGTACATCCCGCCGACGTAGAGCAGCGAGAGGGCGAGGGCCACGAGCAGGGTCGCGGCGCTCCAGGGATCGCCGCCCGCCACGACCGTGCCGGCGAGCGCGTTGCTCCACACCGTGGGCAGGTTGGAGACCCGGCCGAGGCGCAGCCAGGCCGGCAGCGGGGGGGGCTCGGCCGCGGTCATGCGAGCAGCCGCGCGCGGGCCCAGTCGAGCTCGCGGGCGATCGCCTCGTCGACGCCCGGGGCGCGCAGCTCGGGCGGCAGGACGTCGAAGGTGTAGGTCTCGACCTCGAGGTGGCGGCTGATCGGCCGCTGCCGCTGGATCGCCAGCACCCGGGCCAGGGTCGGCTGGGTCGAGGCGAGCCCGTCCAGCCGCTCGACGAACACCGGCACGTGGCAGTGCACCCGCCAGGTGCGGCCCTGCGCGCTGTCCACCCGGGCGAAGGCGTCGGCGAGGTCGAGGAAGCGGCGCAGCCGTCCGTCGGGCCCGCGCTCGACCACCTGGTGCAGGTAGACGCCGTCCTCGAAGCGGGCGAGCCGGGCGACCGTGTCCGGGCCCACCTCGGGCACTTCGAGGGCGGCCGAGAGCTGCAGCTTGGGCACGGCGATCCCGGCGCCCTCGAGCCTGCGCAGCGCACCGTCCGGGTCCTCGAACTCGACCGCGGCGTGGCAGACGTCGAGGCACACGCCCAGATGGCGGCGCAGGACCGCCTCGGCCCCGGCGAAGGGCAGCCCGGCCATGCGCGCGAAGATGGCCACGGGCTCGGGCGCCAGGATCCGCTGCTCGAGGAAGCCCGCCGCCTCCTCGACGGTCTCCAACAGGCAGTGCGGCTCGGGCTCGAGGGCGAGCGCGATCCGCCGGCCGGTGCGGCGCTCGACCTCGACCAGATCGGCGGCCGCCTGGAGGAGGTTGCGGACCGCGGCCGGGAGCAGGCCGAGGTCCACGGCGAGCGGCCGGAAGGTCAACGGCACGGTGCTGATCGAGCCCTCGAGCCCGGGCTCGTCGGGCAGGAGTGCCGCCAGGTGCTCGGCCAGGAGTTTGGTGTAGGCGACCCGCTCGGGCCGGCTCCAGTCGGGCTGGTAGACCTCCTGCTTGACCCGCGTGCCGTGGAAGGGGCCGTAGGGGAAGCCGTTGATCGTGAAGACGTAGAGGCCCTCGCGCTCGAGCCAGGCGCGGAACCGGGCGAGCTCCTCGCCCTCCGCCAGCTCGCGCGCGGCCAGGGCCGAAAGGCGCAGCCCCACCCCCATGGGCGCCGCGGGGCTCGTCCGCGCCTTGACCACGGGCAGGTGCGCCTCGAGCGCGGCGCGGGTCTCGGCCCAGCTCTCACCCTTGTGGATGTTGGTGCAGTAGGTCAGGTGGACCGTCCCGCCCGGAGCCGCGATGCGCATGGCGCCGCCGTCCCGTCCTCAGGGCCGCGCCCGCTCGCGCAGCCAGGCGATGGCCGCTGCGATCCGCGCCTCGTCCATGGCGTGCACCTCCACACCGCGGCCGAGCCCCTCGAGCAGGGTGACGGTGAGCTCGCCGCCCAGATGCTCGCGGAACTCGCGCAGGCCCTGCAGGACGGCGAGCCCGCCCTCGGCGGTGCGCGCCTCGAGCGCCGGGTTCCAGAGCCGGAAGCCCAGGAGCTCCAACAGCGCGCAGACCCGCTCCTCCGCGCCGGGCTCGAGCAGGCCGGCCAGGACCGAGTAGCGGGTGTCGAGGGCGATGCCGATCGCCACCGCCTCGCCGTGGCGGAGATGGTGGCGGGTCAACGTCTCGAGCTTGTGCGCGGCCCAGTGCCCGAAATCGAGCGGCCGCGCCGAGCCGGTCTCGAACGGATCGCCGCCCTTGGCGATCTGGTGCATGTGGAGTTCGGCGCTGCGCCGGATCATCCAGGCCATGGCCGGCCGCTCGAAGGCGGCGAGCGCGAGCGCGTTGCGCTCGAGCCAGCGGAAGAAGTCGGCGTCGCGGATCAACGCCACCTTCACCGCCTCGGCCATGCCCGCGATCTTGTCGCGCTCGGGCAACAGCTCGATGAAGTCGAGGTCGTTCAGGACCGCGAAGGGCGGGGCGAAGGTGCCGACGAAGTTCTTGGAACCGCGGAGGTTCACGGCGTTCTTCACGCCCGCGCCGGAATCGTTCTGGGCGAGCACGGTCGTGGGCACGCGCACGAGGCGGATGCCGCGGTGGCTCGTGGCGGCGACGAGCCCCACGGCATCGAGCATCGCCCCGCCGCCGACCGCCAGGATGAAGGAGTGGCGGTCGATCCGGTGGTCGTAGACCAGCCCCATCATCCACTCGACGTGGAAGAGGTCGTTCTTGATCCGCTCGCCGCCGGGCACGGTCAAGGGCGGGGCGACGAGTTCGATCGTGCGCGCATGCGCCCGGGCGTAGCCCCTGATCTCGTCGGCGAGGCCCGGGCGGAGCTCGGCCAGGCCGGCATCGAGCATGACGAGGCAGCGGTGCCGGCGCTCCGGCTCGAGCCGCGCGAGCGTGCGGGCGAGGACCGGGTTGTCGGGGCGGAACAGCCCCTCGGTGAAGACCACCGGGTACTCGTAGGTGACGGTGAAGCGCTGCAGGCAGACGGAGGACTCCGTCGCGCTGGACGAGCCGATCCCGGACATGGCGCCTCCCCGCACCCCCCGGCCGGTACGGCGGCCGAAGCGGCGGCGCAGGGTGGCGGTTCGGCGCGGTGCTGGCAAGCGCCGGCCGGGCGGGGCGGTCAGGCGGCCCGCGCGGGGCTCCCGGGCGGTCCCTCGCCGCGGCCCCCGGCGAGCGCGAGCTCGCGCGCCCGGGCCTTGATGCGGGCCTGCAGCTCGAGGGCGGCGCGGGCCCGCTCGCGCAGGTCGACCCGCTCCGCCAGGGGCGGCGCCGCCGGCTCCGGCCGGTCGGGCTCGTCGGGCCCGGGCTCGTCGGGCGCATACTCGGCCGGCGCGGCGCGGGGCGCCTCGGGCGCCGCCACCGTGCCCTCGCGCACGGCGGCCTCGCGCGCGGCGCGGCGCAGCCGGCGGTGCTGCTCCAGGAGCAGGAGCGCGCGGCGATGCTCGGCCTGCGCGGCGGTGCGGTAGCGGACGAGCGTGGCGAGGCCGGCGCGGGCGGGCTGGCCGGTCAGATCGGTGCCGCAGCTCCGCGCCGCCTCGGCCGGGGCGATGTCGGCCAGGGCCTCGGCCTCGAGCCGGTCGGCGCGGCCCTCGCGCCACATGGCGACGGCGATCGCATCGACCAGCTCGCGCTCGATCGGATCGGCCGGGGCGTGCACGCGGCGGAGCTCCAGGACGAGGTCGCGGAACGCCTCCGGGTCCTCGTGCGGGAGGAGGAGGAAGCGGCTGGCGCGCAGGCCGTGGCGGAGCGCGTTCTGCGCGCTGCGCGCCTTGCCCTCTGGCGTCCTGGGCCCACCGCGCGGGCGGGGCGGATCGGCGAGCTCGTCCATGGCGCGGCATCCGGCGCTGCGTGATGCCGGAACATTAGCCGCACACTAGGATGATTGTCAATAGCCTCCGGAATCCGGGGTTCGTCCGTGCAGATCGTGCGCATCCGAGCCCGTGATGCGGACGTCGAGGAGGGTGCCGGGGGCGAGCGGGGAGGGGCTCTCGATCAGGACGCGGCCGTCGACCTCGGGAGCGTCGAAGCGGCTGCGGCCCCACACCCGGCCGGCTTCGTCCACGCCCTCGACCAGCACCGACTCGATCCGCCCGACCCTGGCCGCGAGCCGCTCGGCCGAGATCTTCTCCTGGAGCGCCATGAGCCGGGCGCGGCGCTCCTCGGCGAGCTCGGCGGGTACGGGATCGGGCAGCGCGTTGGCGGCCGCCCCCTCGACCGGCTCGAAGGTGAAGCAGCCCACCCGATCGAGCCGCGCCTCCCCGAGGAAGGCCAGGAGCTCCTCGAAGTCGGCCTCGGTCTCGCCCGGGAAGCCGACGATGAAGGTCGAGCGGATGGCGAGCTCGGGGCAGATCTCCCGCCAGGTGCGGATCCGCTCGAGCGTCCGCTCGGCCGCGGCCGGCCGGCGCATCGCCTCGAGGATGCGCGGGCTCGCATGCTGGAAGGGGATGTCGAGATAAGGGAGAATTTTCCCCTCGGCCATCAAGGGGACGACCTGGTCGACGTGCGGGTAGGGGTAGACGTAGTGCAGCCGGACCCAGACCCCGAGCCGGCCGAGCTCGCGGCAGAGATCGAGGAAGCGGGTCGCGAGCGTGCGGCCCCGCCAGGCCGTGGGCTCGAAGCGGCGGTCGAGCCCGTAGGCCGAGGTGTCCTGGGAGATGACCAGGAGCTCCTTCACACCCGCGGCCACGAGGCTCTCGGCCTCGGCGAGCACCTCGGGAAGCGGCCGCGAGACCAGATCGCCGCGGAGCTTCGGGATGATGCAGAAGGAGCAGCGGTTGCGGCAGCCCTCGGAGATCTTGAGCCAGGCGAAGTGGCGCGGCGTGAGCTTGAGGCCGTGGGCGGGGACGAGCTCGAGGAAGGGGGCGTGCGGTGCCGGCAGATGCGCGTGGATCGCCTCCAGCACGGCGTCGTACTGCTGCGGGCCGGTGACCGCGAGCACCTGCGGATGTGCGGCCAGGATGCGCTCGGGCTCGGCACCGAGGCAGCCGGTGACGACGACCCGGCCGTTCTCGGCGAGCGCCTCGCCGATCGCAGCGAGGCTCTCGGTGCGGGCCGAGATCAGGAAGCCGCAGGTGTTGACGACGACCAGATCGGCGCCCTCGTAGGAGGGGGCGATGGCGTAGCCCTCGGTGCGCAGGCGCGTGATCAGCCGCTCCGAATCGACCAGCGCCTTGGCGCAGCCCAGGGAGACGAAGCCGATCGCGGGCGGCTTCCTGCGCCGGCGACGGGTGTCGGCCGGGGCGGACGTGGGGGCCGGTGCGGGCATGCGCGGCGATATAGGGTCGAGGCCGGCGCGGCGCGAGGGGGCGGGGTGCTGGCGGGGTCCCGTGCGGGGTGCGAAAGTGCCGCGGGCGCGAGCGGGGCGGAAGAGCCCCGCTCGGCGCCGGCTCCGCCGCGAGCTGCCGGCGAGCGAGGAAAGGGAGCCCTCTGCCGTGACCGGGATCGGGACGACGCGCGGCGCGATGCCGCCGATCCTCGATGCGCACATGCATCTCTGGGACCTGTCGCTCGGCCGGCATCCCTGGCTGTGCGGGGAGAGGATCCCGTTCCGCTATGGCGACTACGCGGCGATCCGGCGCGACTTCGCCGTGGCCGACTATCGGAAAGCGACGGCCGGGGTCGACCTGCGCGGGTCGGTCTACGTCGAGGCCGAGTGGGACCCGACCGATCCGCTCGGTGAGACGCGCTGGGTGCACGCGCTGGCGGCGCGCGACGGGCTGCCGTCGGCCATGGTCGCGCAGGCTTGGCTCGACCGCGAGGATGTCGAGGAGCTGTTGGCGGCCCAGGCGGCCTTCCCGCTGGTGCGCGGCATCCGCCACAAGCCCGAAGCCGCGCCTTCGCCCGGGACGATCGAGCCGGGCCGGCCGGGCTCGCTCTCCTGCCCGCGCTTCGGCCGCGGCTTTTCGCTCCTGGCCCGCTACGGGCTGTCCTTCGACCTGCAGGTCGTCTGGTGGCATCTGGGCGAGGCGGCCGAGCTCTTCGCCCGCCATCCCGAGGTGCCCGTGGTCCTGAACCACACGGGCCTGCCTTCCGACCGCTCGAGGGGGGGTCTCGAGGGATGGCGGGCGGCCGTGGCGCGGCTCGCCCGACTGCCGCAGGTGGCGGTCAAGATCAGCGGGCTCGGGCTGCCCGGTCGGCCCTGGACGGTCGCCGACAACGGCCCGGTCGTGCGCACGGTGCTCGAGCTGTTCGGCACCGAGCGGTGCCTGTTCGCCTCGAACTGGCCGGTCGACACGCTGTGCGCCGAGTTCCGGACGATCTTCGAGGGCTTCCTCGAGATCACCCGCGACCTGCCCGAGGCCGAGCGACGGAAGCTCTTCTTCGAAAACGCCTGCCGGGTCTACCGGATCGACCCGTCGGCGCTCGGGCGGATGGGGGAGGCGGGCTCGCCGCCCACCTCCCCGGGCCGCGCTCGACCGCTCAGCCCTTCCGCGTGACCGCCCAGATCACGCCGCTCTTCGGCACGGTGTAGAACGGCGAGGGCATGGTGAAGTCGGTGTACACCTCGCCATAGTCGACGATGTACATGGTCGCCCCGTCGGGCGAGAACACCACGTCGTTGGGCCGCTCCAGCCCGCCGCGGTTCTCGGGCTTCTGGTAGGCGTTCGGGCCCATGTCGATGTTGCGCGCGAAGTAGGACCACTTGACGCCGGTGGGCTCGAGGAACTCGATCTTGAGCACCGCGGGCCAGGTCGGGATCAGGCTCTCCGG
>JBBIIE010000172.1:0-7594 GCA_037446605.1 Geminicoccaceae bacterium
CGGGGCGGCGCGGGCGACCCGGCGCCGGGCCAGGGGCGGCTCCTTTGAGCGGCGATCCGCTCGACCGCGCGCGGCCCGGGATCGCCCGCCTGCTCGAGGTGATGCGCCGGCTGCGCGACCCCGAGCGCGGCTGCCCCTGGGATCTGGAGCAGGACTTCGCCACGATCGCACCCTACACGATCGAGGAGGCCTACGAGGTGGCGGATGCGATCCGCCGCGAGGCCTGGGACGAGCTCGCGGGCGAGCTCGGCGACCTCCTCCTGCAGGTCGTCTACCACGCGCGGATGGCCGAGGAGGCCGGGCTGTTCGACTTCGAGGCGGTGGCGCACGGCATCGCCGACAAGATGATCCGCCGCCATCCGCACGTGTTCGGCGATGCGGTGGTCGAGAGCGCCTCGGCGCAGCGCCGCGCCTGGGAGGAGGTCAAGGCGGCCGAGCGGGCGGGTCGCGCCGCCGATCCTTCGGTGCTGGCCGACCTGCCTTCGGCCCTGCCGGCGCTGATGCGCGCCCAGAAGCTGCAGGGGCGGGCGGCGCGAATCGGCTTCGACTGGAGCGAGCCGGCGCCGATCCTGGCCAAGATCGAGGAGGAGCTCGGCGAGCTCGAGGCGGCGATCGCGGCCGGGGAGGGGAGCGATCGCCGTGCGGAAGAGCTGGGCGACCTGCTGTTCGCCGTGGTCAACCTCGCCCGCCGGCTGGAGATCGACGCCGAGGAGGCGCTGCGCGCGGCCAACGCCAAGTTCGAGCGCCGCTTCCGCGCGGTCGAGGAACGCGCCCGCGCGACCGGCCGCGATCCCGCGAGCCTCGGCCTCAAGGCGCTCGATGTGCTCTGGGAGGAGGTGAAGCGGGCGGAGGTCGAGCAGGCGGAGGGCGAAGGCTCCTAGTCGAGCTCGCGCGGCTTGAGGAAGGCCAGGAGCCGGCCACGGCCGGCCTCGACCGCGGCCCAGCCCTCGACCTCGAGCCCGATCCGGCAGAGCGCCCCGGTCGGGAACTTGGCGACGAGCCCGCTCGCCCGGGCCTCGGGGTCGTCGGCACCCACGAGGAGCAGCGCCAGACGGTGGAGGCCCGGGTCGTGGCCGACGAGGAGCAGACGGCGGATCGAGTCCGGCTGGCCGCGCACGGCGCGGAGGAGAACGGCCGGGCTCGCGAGGTAGAGGCTCTCCAGGTGGCGGACCTCGGCCGGCCGCGGCAGCTCGGCCGCGACGAGATCCCAGGTCCTTCGGGCGCGCCGCGCGGTCGAGCAGAGCACGAGGTCGGGCACGAGCCCGAGCTCGGCCATGCGCCGGCCCATGCGCGGCGCCGCCTCCAGCCCGCGCGGTGCGAGATCGCGGTCGTGGTCGTCGAGGCCGGGCACGTCCCAGGCCGACTTGGCGTGGCGCAGCAGCCAGAGCTCGCGCAGGGCTCCACCCTCCGGGTCGGTCGCGTGACCGTCACGACCGGCCGCCATGACAGGACGCACGCCGCAATATAGGATCGGCGCGGGCGGCCGGTAGCCGGCCGGCGCGCCCGAGCGGGACGGAACGGACGATGGCGAGCCTCGAGGTGGGCGAGCGGGTGGTCGAGACGAACGCCGCGGCACCGGTCGAGCCGCTCGCCGCCCTGCGCCCGGAGCACTTCGTCAACCGCGAGCTGTCCTGGCTGGCCTTCAACGAGCGGGTGCTCGAGGAGGCCTCCAACGCCGGCTATCCCCTGCTCGAGCGGCTGCGCTTCCTGTCGATCTCGGCCTCCAACCTGGACGAGTTCTACATGGTCCGGGTGGCCGGCCTCAAAGGCCTGGTGGCGGCCGGGGTCACGACCTCCGGGCCGGACGGGCTGACGCCGCGCGAGCAGCTCGCCGCGATCCACGCCCGCGTCGAGCAGGTGCTGCGCGTGCAGCAGCGCTGCTGGCACGAGCTCGTGAGCCTGCTCGCCGGCGCCGGCGTCTCGGTGCTCGATGTGGCCGAGCTCCTGCCCGAGGAGCTCGCGGCGCTCGGGCAGCGCTTCGTCGAGGAGGCGCTCGCCGTCCTCACCCCGATCGCGGTCGACCCGGCGCACCCCTTCCCGTTCATCCCCAATCTCGGGATGGGCGTGGTGATCGAGCTGGAGCGGCCGAAGGGCGATCCCCTGATCGGCCTCGTGCTCCTGCCGAGCAAGCTCGAGCGGTTCGTGCGCCTGCCCGGCGAGGCCGCCCGCTACGTGCGGCTCGAGCAGGTGATCCTGCGCTTCGCCGACCGGCTGTTCCCGGGCTTCACGGTGCGCGCGCAGGGCTGCTTCCGGGTGCTGCGCGACAGCGACATCGAGATCGAGGAGGAGGCCGAGGACCTCGTCCGGCTGTTCGAGGTGCTCTTGAAGCGGCGCCGCCGCGGCTCGGTGATCCGGCTCACCGTCGATGCCTCGATGCCGTCCGGTCTCAAGGAGTTCCTGACCGAGAACCTGGGGGTCTCGGGTGCCGACGTGTTCGAGGTCGAGGGCATCCTCGGGCTCGCCGACAGCCGCCAGCTCATCTCGGGTGAGCGCAGCGATCTCCTCTTCCCGCCCTTCTCGGCGCGCTTTCCCGAGCGCATCAAGGACTTCGGCGGCGACTGCTTCGCCGCGATCCGGCACAAGGACTTCGTGGTCCACCACCCGTTCGAGAGCTTCGACGTGGTGGTGCAGTTCCTCCTGCAGGCGGCGCGCGACCCGAACGTCGTGGCGATCAAGCAGACCCTCTACCGCACGAGCGACGACAGCCCGATCGTGGCGGCGCTGATCGAGGCGGCGGAGGCCGGCAAGTCGGTCACCGCCATGGTCGAGCTCAAGGCCCGCTTCGACGAGGAGCGCAACATCCGCTGGGCCCGCCGCCTCGAGCGCGCCGGCGTGCAGGTCGTCTACGGCTTCATCGAGCTCAAGACGCACGCCAAGGTCTCGATGGTGGTACGCCGCGAGCAGGGCGGGCTCAGGACCTACGTGCACTTCGGCACGGGCAACTACCACCCGATCACCGCCAAGATCTACACCGATCTCTCGTTCTTCACCTGCGATCCGGCGCTGGGCCGGGACGCGGCCCGCGCGTTCAACTTCATGACCGGGTATGCCCGGCCGAACGACCTGGAGAAGCTGGCACTCGCGCCGGTGAACCTGCGCGAGACGCTCTACGCGCTGATCGAGGCCGAGATCGAGCACGCCCGCGCCGGCCGCAAGGGGCAGATCTGGGCCAAGCTCAACGCGCTCGTCGACGAGCAGGTGATCGCCCGGCTCTACGCCGCCTCGCAGGCCGGGGTGAAGATCGACCTCGTGGTGCGCGGGATCTGCTGCCTGCGGCCCGGGGTGCCCGGGCTCTCCGACAACATCCGGGTCAAGAGCATCGTCGGCCGATTCCTGGAGCACGCGCGGGTGGTCTGCTTCGGCAACGGCCACGGCCTGCCGGCCAGGAAGGCCAAGGTGTTCATCTCCTCGGCCGACTGGATGCAGCGCAACCTGTCGCGCCGGGTCGAGGCGCTGGTGCCGATCGAGAACGAGACGGTGCACCAGCAGATCCTGTTCCAGGTCATGCTCGCCAACCTCAAGGACGACACCAACAGCTGGATCCTGCGGCCCGACGGCACCTACGAGCGCGTGGCACCGGCGCAAGAGCCGTTCTCGGCGCACACCTACTTCATCACCAACCCGAGCCTGTCGGGGCGCGGCAGCGCGCTCAGGAAGCGCGGCTCGGGGCCGCGCACGCTGTCCGGCCAGGCGCTCGACGCGGCCGCCGAATGAGCCGCCACGACCGCTCCGGCGGGCGACCGGTCGCGGTCGTCGACCTCGGCTCCAACTCGATCCGCCTCGTGGTCTACGAGCGGCTCGCGCGCGCGCCCCTGCCGCGCTTCAACGAGCGCCGCTTCTGCGGCCTCGGCCGCGAGCTGCAGGCCACCGGCCGGCTTTCCGCCGAGGCGATCGGGCCGGCGCTGCGGACGCTGCGCCGCTACGCCTTCCTGGCGCGCGCCGCCGGCTGCGAGCTGGTCGACATCGTCGCCACCCAGGCGGTGCGCGCCGCCGCCGACGGGGCCGACTTCGTGGCCGCGATCGAGGCGGCGACCGGCGAGCGGGTGACGGTGCTCACGGGCGAGGCGGAGGCGCGCACCAGCGCCATGGGGGTGCGCGCCGGCTTCCACGAGCCGCGCGGGCTCGTGGGCGATCTCGGCGGCGGCAGCATCGAGCTCGCCCGCCTCGTCCCCGGCGAGGCGCCCGGCGTTCCGGTCTCGCTGCCGATCGGCGCGCTCGCCGTGGCCGAGGGGCTGCGCCGCGACCGGGCCCGCTGCGAAGCGGAGATCGACGCCTGCCTCGGGCGGTTCCCCGAGCTGCGCGGCGCGGCGCGCGGCGCCGACTTCCACCCGGTCGGCGGGAGCTGGCGCAGCCTCGGCCGGGCGCACATGGCGCTGGTCGACGCGCCGCTCAAGGTGGTGCACGGCCTGACGCTGTCGGCCGCCGCGGCGATCCGGCTCGGCCGCGAGCTCGCCGCCCTGGACGAGCGCGAGCGGGCGCGTCTGCCCGGCGTGTCGCGCCGCCGGCTCGACCTCGTGCCGGCCGGCGCCCTGCTGCTCGAGCGGGTGGTCCGCCTGCTCGAGCCGGAGCGAGTGGTGTTCTCGGCGACCGGGCTGCGGGAGGGGCGGCTGTTCGAGCGGCTCGACCCGGCGGAACGGGCGGAGGACCCGCTGCTCGCCGGTGCCGCCGATCTGGGCGCCCGCGACGCCCGCTCGGCCGCGATCGGCCCGGCGCTCGCCGAATGGACCGCAGCGCTCTTCCCGGGCGAGCCGCCGGCCGCGGCGCGGCTGCGCCTCGCTGCGTGCCTCGTGGCCGACACGGCTTGGCGCGAGCACCCCGAGACGCGCGCCCGCGACGCCTTCTTCGCGCTCGCCCACTACCCCTTCCTCGGCCTCGACCACGCCGAGCGGGCGTTCCTCGCCTACGCCGTGTTCTGCCGCTACGAGGGGCGCCGCGACGATCCGGCGGTGGCGCGCATCGCGGGCCTCTTGGACAAGGCGCAGCGGCGCCGCGCCGAGGCGCTCGGCGCCGCACTCGATCTGGGCTTCCGGCTCTCCGGCGGCGTCGCCGCGGTGCTGCGCGCCTGCCCGGTGGCGATCGCCGGCGGCACGCTCCGGCTCGGCACCGACCACCCGGCGGTCGATCCGGCCGACGAGGCGGTGCGTGGCCGGCTCGACACGCTCGTTCTCTGCCTCGGCCTCGACCGCGCCGAGCTCACGAGCGAGCCGGCGCCGGCCTGATCCGCGCCGCGCCGATGCGCTCGGCGAGCCGGGCGCGGTCCTCGGCGGAGAGCAGGAGGCGCAGCCGGATGCCGGCCTCGCCGTCCTGCCGCTCCAGCACCTCGCCGTGGGCGTGCAGCCAGGCGAGTTCGGCGCCGGCCTCGACCGGCAGCTCGACCTCGACCGGCTCGTGGCGGGCGAGGAGCCGCCTCTCGATCGTGGCGAGCAGCCCGTCGATACCGGCGCCGGTCACGGCCGAGACGAGCCGGACCTCGCCGCGCCGGACGGCCTCGCTCGAGAGGGCCTGGAGTGTGTCCGGGGGCAGCCGGTCGATCTTGTTCCAGACCTCGAGCAGGCGCTCGGCACGCGCCGCGGCGTCGATGCCGAGGGCGTCCAGCACCGCTTCGACGTCGGCCGCCTGGGCGAGGTGGTCGGGGTTGGCGACGTCGCGCACGTGCAGGATCAGGTCGGCGGACAGCACCTCCTCGAGCGTGGCGCGGAAGGCGGCCACGAGCTGGGTGGGCAGGTCGCTGATGAAGCCCACCGTGTCGGACAGGATGATGCGGAGGCCGCCGGGCAGGCGGACCACGCGCATGGTCGGGTCGAGCGTGGCGAACAGCTTGTCGACCGCCTCGACCCCGGCCCCGGTGAGCCGGTTGAAGAGGGTCGACTTGCCGGCGTTGGTGTAGCCGACGAGCGCCACCACCCGGTAGGGCACGCGTTCGCGGGCGCGACGGTGCAGGCCGCGGGTGCGCTTGACCTCCTCGAGCTCGGCCTTGATGCGGGTGATGCGCTCGGTGATCCTGCGCCGGTCGAGCTCGAGCTGGCTCTCGCCCGGACCGCCCAGGAAGCCGAAGCCGCCGCGCTGCCGCTCGAGGTGGGTCCACGACCGCACCAGCCGCGAGCGCTGGTAGGTGAGGGCCGCGAGCTCGACCTGCAGCACGCCCTCGCGCGTGCGCGCGCGCGCCCCGAAGATCTCGAGGATCAGCCCGGTGCGGTCGATGACCTTGGTCTCGAGGGCGCGCTCCAGGTTGCGCTGCTGCACCGGCGTGAGCGCGGCGTCGACGACCACGAGCTCGACCGGCTCGGCCGCCAGGCGCCGCTTGATCTCCTCGACCTTGCCGGAGCCGAGCAACGTCGCCGGGGTCGGCCGACGCAGGGGTGCGAGCTCGGCGCCCACCACCTCGAGCTCGATGGCGCGGGCGAGCCCGACCGCCTCCTCGAGGCGGGCTCCCGGGTCGCGGGTCTCACTCGCCGACGGCAGCACCGGGTGGACGACACGGCAGCGGCCGCGCCCGGCGGTGGCGGCCCGGTCGCTCGGTTCGGTCGTGCCCGTGTGCGGCTCAGCCCTGCGTGGGCTGCTCCTCGGGCGGCGGCTCGTAGAGCCGGACGGCGGCCGACGGCATGACCGTCGACACGGCGTGCTTGTAGACGAGCTGGACGTGGCCGTCGCGGCGCAGCAGCAGGCAGAAATTGTCGAACGAGCCGATCACCCCCTGCAGCTTCACGCCGTTGATCAGGAAGATAGTCACAGGAACTTTGTTCTTGCGGACGTGGTTCAGGAACACGTCCTGCAGATTCTGTTGCTTCTCGGCTGGCATGCGCCAGGTTCCTTCTCGGCACGGAGCCCGACCGACTTCCAATTCGTCGGCCGACCAGCCCGACCAGCACCGTCCGTCCGCTATCCCTCGATCGCAGATATCCAACGCCGGTCGGGGCGGCAAGCGCCATTTTCCCGGGAGTGTCGCGAGGCCGCCGCAACGTCACCCGTCGGTCGCAGGGGCGAGGCCGACATGGGCGGCGTAGAGCCGCGCGAGCCGCAGCGTGGTGCTGCCCGGCCGGCCGTTGGCGACCGGCCGTCCGTCGATCTCGGTGACCGGCAGGACGAGCGAGGTGGTGCTCGTGAGGAAGGCCTCGCGCGCCGCCTGCGCCTCCTCCGGCCGGAACGGCCGCTCGGCCACGGCGATCCCCTGGGCCCTGGCGAGTTCGAGCAGCACGGCGCGGGTCACGCCCCCGAGGATCGCCGGCCCGAGCGGCCGGGTGACGAGCGTGCCGTCGCGGTCGACGATCCAGGCGTTCGAGCTGGCGCCCTCGGTGACGAGGCCGTCGCGGTCGACCAGCCAGGCCTCGCGGCAGCCGGCGGCGGCGGCGCGCTGCTTGGCGAGCACGTTCGGCAGGAGCGCGATCGACTTGACGTCGCAGCGCGCCCAGCGCTCGTCGGGCAGCGTGATCACGCGCACGCCCGAGGCCATCTCGGCGGCGGACGGGAAACGGGCGGGGCGGACGGTGGCGATCAGGCTCGGCCGGAGCCCGGGCGGCCAGGCATGGTTGCGCGGTGCCACGCCACCGCTCACCTGCACGTAGACCGCGGCGTCGGGCAGCCGGTTGCGGCGCAC
>JBBIIE010000173.1:0-7568 GCA_037446605.1 Geminicoccaceae bacterium
GAGCGGGCGAGCGCCGACCAACAGGGCCTGGCCGGGCTCGTGCGCGAGCGCGAGCGGGCGCTGGAGGCGGCCCAGGCGCAGCTCGCCCGGCAGGAGGCCGAGCACGCCGCGCGGCTGGAGGAGCTCGACTACCAGATGGCCGCCCAGCGCAGCGCCCGCGAGGCGGCCGAGAAGCTCGCCGCCGCGCGCGGCGAGGCGCTCGCCAGGGCGCAGGCGCAGCTCGAGGCGCTGGAGCGCCAGCTCGCCGAGGCCGGCAAGGCGCGCGACGCCGCGCAGGCCGCGCTCGAGGCCAAGAGCGCCGAGATGGAGCAGGCCCTGAACCAGGCGGCGCGGGCGCGCGCCGATCTGGGCGAGCGGCTCAGGGCGGCGGAGGCCGGCGCTGCCGAGCGCGACGCCCGACTGGACGAGCTCGACTACCAGCTCGCCGCCCAGCGCAGCGCGCGCGAGGCGGCCGAGAAGCTCGCCGCCACGCGCGGCCAGGCGCTCACCCAGGCGCAGGCGCGGATCGAGGCGCTCGAGGGCCAGCTCGCCGCGCTCGAGCGGCGTGCGGCCGCCGAGGCCGAGGCGCGCGGTCTGCTGCCCTCCGCCCTGCGGCCGGTCCTGGCCGGCTCGCCGGCGGCGCGGGTGAGCGGCGAGCGCGTGATCATCCCGGCCGACCTGCTCTTCAACCGTGGCGGCACGCGGCTGTCGGAGGCCGGGGCGGCGCGTGCCCGCGAGCTCGCCCAGGCGATCCGCACGCTGCCCGCCGACCGGCCGTGGACGATCCAGGTCACCGGCCACGCCGACCGGCAGCCGCCGCGGCGCGGCAGCGAATTCAAGAGCAACCGTGAGGTGGCGCTGGCGCGCGCCTTCTACCTCACCCAGGCGCTGATCGAGGCGGGAGTTCCGGGCGGGCGGCTGATGGCTGCGGGCATGGGCGACGAGCGGCCGCTGGTCCAGGGCGACGATCCGGTCGCGCAGGCCCTCAACCGCCGCGTCGAGCTCGAGCTCGTACCCGGCCGGTGAGCCCGCCCGCCGGGAGCCTCGGCCCGGGCCGGCTCAGCCCGGCCCGGGCAGGGGCTCCTGCTGGGTGATGCAGTGGATCCCGCCGCCGCCCCAGAGCAGCTCGCTCGCCTCGACCTGGACGACCTCGCGGTCGGGGAAGGCGGCCCGCACGGCGCGCAGCGCGGCGCTGTCGGCCGGGTCGTGGAAGCCCGGCATGACCACGCCGCCATTGGCGATGTAGAGATTGACGTAGGACAGCGTCTGGCGGCGGCCGCGGTCGCGGGCGCGCGGACGCGGCGCCTGGATCGGCACCACCTCGAGCCGGCGCCCGCGGGCGTCGCTGGCGCCGCGCAGGAGGTCGAGATTGGCCCGGAGGCCCTCGTGATCGGGATCGCCCGGCTCGTCGCGGACCATCGCCAGGACCCGGCCCGGGCCGGCGAAGCAGGCCACGTTGTCGACATGGCCGCGGGTCTCGTCGTCGACCAGCCCGTGCGGCAGCCAGAGCACGAGCTCGACGCCCAGATAGTCGCGCAGCACCGCCTCGATCGCCGCGCGGTCGAGACCGGGATTGCGCTTGGGGTCGAGGATCGAGGGCTCGCACACGAGGCAGGTGCCCTCGCCGTCGACCGCGATGGCGCCGCCCTCGAGCACGATCGGGGCGTCGTAGCGCGGCACGCCCAGATGCTCGAGCACGCGGCGCGCCATGAGCGCGTCCTGGGCGTAGTGCTCCCACTGCTCGCCCCAGGCGTTGAACCGCCAGGCGACACCGGCGAGCCGGCCGTCCGGGGCGGTCACGAAGCAGGGCCCCGTGTCGCGCGTCCAGCTGTCGTCCTGGGCCATCGGCAGGACGGCGATGCCCGGCCCGCACCCGAGCGACGCGCTCGCGGTGAGGTCCGGGCGGGCCAGCATGGTCACCGGCTCGAAGGCGGCGATCGCCTTGGCGATCTCGGCGGTCACCTGGCGCGCCGCCTCGAGCCGGTCGCCCCAGAGCTCCTCGCGGCAGGGCCAGGCCATCCAGCAGCGGCGATGCGCGGTCCACTCGGCGGGCATGGCGAGCCCGTCGGCGCGCGGCGTGCTCATCTGGGCTCCTCCCCCCCGGGCGATGCTCCGAGCCGAAGGTTGCGGCAAAGGGCGACCGCGCGCAACCGCCCCGCACCCGCCCGACGGCCCGACCTTGCCGCCTGAGCCGGGCCCGGGGATCGAGCTCCTGAGCGGGCTCGGCGCGCTCCGGCCGGCCGAGTGGGACCGGCTCGCCGGCGGCCGGGATCCCTTCACGGGCCACGCCTTCCTGAGCCTGCTGGAGGCCAGCGGGTCGGCCACCGCGCGCACCGGCTGGAGGCCGCGCCACCTCGTGCTGCGCCGCGCCGGATCGCTCGTGGCGGCGGCCCCGCTCTGGCTCAAGAGCCACTCCTTCGGCGAGTACGTGTTCGACCAGGGCTGGGCCGAGGCCTATGCCCGCGCCGGCGGCCGCTACTACCCGAAGCTGCAGGTGGCGGTGCCCTTCACGCCGGTGCCCGGCCGGCGCCTGCTGGCCGCCGATCCCGGGGATCGCGCCGCCCTCGCCGAAGCGCTGCTGGCCACCGCCGCGCGGCTCGCCGTCTCCTCGCTGCACGTCACCTTCTGCAGCGAGGAGGAGGCGCGGCTGCTCGAATCGGCGGGTTGCCTCGTGCGCCGCGGCATCCAGTTCCACTGGCACAATCGCGGCTGGCGCGACTTCGCCGACTTCCTCGATTCGCTCAACAGCGGGAAGCGCAAGACCATCCGCAAGGAGCGGGAGGCGGTGCGCCGCGCGGGGGTCGAGGTCGAGACGCTGGTGGGTGGCGAGGCGGCCGCGGCGCTCGAAGGATTCTTCCCCTACTATCTCGCCACGGTCGAGCGCCGCTGGGGCGGAGCCTATCTGAGCGAGGCCTTCTTCACCGGCCTCGCCGAGCGGCTGCGCGACCGGCTCGTCGTCGTGCGGGCGAGGCGCGCCGGCCGCATGCTCGGCGCGGCGCTCAACCTCACGGGCGGCGACACGCTCTACGGCCGGCTCTGGGGTGCCCCAGGGCGCACCGATATTGTGCACTTCGAGTGCTGCTACTACGCCGCCATCGAGCACGCGATCGCGCACCGTCTCGCGCGCGTCGAGGCCGGGGCGCAGGGCCCGCACAAGCTCTTGCGCGGCTACGAGCCGGTGTGGACCTGGAGCGCCCACTGGATCGCCGACCCGGCCCTGCGCGCCGGGGTGGCGCGCTTCCTCGCGCAGGAGGGCCGCCGGCTCGCGGCCGAGATGGCGGGGCTGCGCGCGGCGCTCCCCTACCGCGAGGCGGGCTGAAGCCCGAATCGCGCGGACCCCCCTTGCGTCCTTGACAGGTCTCCTCGCCCGGCCGCAGCTTCGGCGTGCCGACGAGAACGGGGAGGCTCGGAGATGACCTCGACAGCGCTGCGCGGTGTCGCTGCCCTCCTGCTCGCGGGTGCGGTGGGGCTCGCCGCTCCGGCCGCCGAGGCGCAGCAGAAGATCCGCTGGAAGCTCGCCAGTTCCTACGCCAGCACGCTCGACGTGCTGGGCCAGAACATCACCCGGTTGATCGACAACCTGAAGGTGATGACCGACGGCAATCTCGACATCCGCTTCCACGAGCCGGGCGCGCTGGTCCCGGCGCTGGAGGTGTTCGACGCCGTCTCCAAGGGCTCGGTCGAGATGTCCTACTCCTCGCCGGGCTTCCACGCCGGGCGGATCCCGCACCTGGTGTTCTTCGCCTCGGTGCCGTTCGGGCCGAGCGTCAACGAGTACCTCGCCTGGATCCAGCAGGGCGGCGGCTACGCGCTCTACGATCGCGAGCTCGCCAAGCACAACATCAAGGGCTTCCAGTGCGGCGTCGTGATCGCCGAGTCCTCCGGCTGGTTCCGCAACGAGATCAAGTCGCTGGACGACCTCAAGGGCCTGAAGATGCGCTTCTTCGGCCTGGGCGCCAAGGTGATGCAGAAATTCGGCGTCAACACCCAGCTCCTCGCCGCCGGCGACATCTATCCGGCCCTCGAGCGTGGTGTGCTGGACGCCACCGAGTTCTCGTATCCCTCGCTCGACAAGAACCTCGGCTTCTACCAGATCGCGAAGCACAACTACTTCCCGGGCTGGCACCAGCAGGCCTCGTTCGTCGACGTGATCATCAACCTCGATGCCTGGAACAAGCTGCCCAAGTCGTATCAGAAGATGATCGAGGTCGGCTGCAACGACGCCAACCTGTGGCTCATGGCCGCCGGCGAGGCGCGCCAGGGTGACGCGATCGCCTTCCACGAGAGCCACGGCGTCAAGATCCACCAGTGGACGCCGGAGCAGCTCGACGCCTTCAAGAAAGCCTGGGAGGAGGTCGCCGAAGCGGAGGCGGCGGCCGACCCCCGCTTCAAGGAGATCTACGAGCACTACAAAGCCTTCCGCGCCAAATACGCGAAGTGGCGCGAGATCGGCTACCTGAAATGACCCCGAGGGCGGCGCCCGTCCGGCGCCGCCCTCCCCTCCTCGCCGACCGGGTGACGATCGATGGATGGCCTCTTGCGGCTGAGCGACCGGTTGCGTCGCCTCGTCGAAACGATCGGCCGGCTCGCTTGCTGGCTGATCCTGCCGATGATCCTCGTCACCGTCTGGGACGTGGTGAGCCGCAAGAGCCCGGCCCTGCGCGAATGGGGGCTCATGCTCAGCGGCGGTCTGACCAACTCGACCATCCTGCAGGAGCTCGAATGGCACCTGCACACCGCGCTCTTCGCCCTCTGCCTGGGCTGGGCCTACGTCAAGAACACCCATGTCCGCGTCGACCTGATCCTGGAGCGGCTGGCCCCGCGCTCGCGGGCGTGGATCGAGTTCCTGGGCTGCCTCGTCTTCATGCTGCCCTACACCGCCCTGGTGATCTGGTTCGCCGTCGACTTCACCTGGACCTCCTGGGCGAACACCGAGGCCTCGGTCTCGCTGATCGGCATTCCGCACCGCTGGGTCATCAAGTCGGTGCTGCTCGTGGGCCTCGTCCTGGCCTTCCTCGCCGGGCTCGCCATCCTGCTCCGGCTCCTGGCCTACCTGTTCGGCCGGCGCGAGCGGCTCGACCTCTGGGTCGTGCCGTCCGCGGGCGGCAGCCCGGGCCGCTGAGGGAGGGCCGCGTTGGACCTCGTCGATCTCCTGCCGCTCGTGATGTTCGCGAGCGTGGCGGTCCTGCTCTTCACCGGATACCCGGTCGCCTTCGTGCTCGGCGGCGTGGCCCTCTGCTTCGGCTTCATCGGCGCCGGCATGGGGGTCTTCAAGCCGATCGAGTTCTTCAACCTCCTGCCGCGGATCTGGGGCGGGATCGCCGAGAACCTGGTGCTCGTGGCGGTGCCGCTGTTCGTCTTCATGGGCACGATGCTCGAGCGCTCGGACGTGGCGGCCGATCTCTTGCGTGCGCTGCAGGTGCTCCTGCGCCGGGTGCCGGGTGGGCTGGCACTCTCGGTCACCATCATGGGCACGATCATGGCCGCCACCACCGGCATCATCGGTGCGTCGGTGGTCATGCTCACCATGATGGCGCTCCCGGTCATGCTCGAGCGGCGCTACAGCCACGAGCTCGCAACCGGCACGATCGCCGCCGCCGGCACGCTCGGCATCCTGATCCCGCCCTCGATCATGCTCGTGATCATGGCCGACCTGCTCTCCCTCTCGGTCGGCAACCTGTTCTTCGGGGCGGTTTTCCCGGGCCTCCTCCTGTCCGGGCTCTACCTCCTCTACATCACCGTGTTCGCGATGCTCCGACCGGTGAGCGCACCGCCGATGACGAGCGCGGAGGGACCGGCCACCCGCGGCGAGCTCGCGGCCCTCCTGCTCCGGAGCTTCCTGCCGCCGACCTTCCTGATCGTGCTCGTCCTGGGCTCGATCTTCGCCGGCTGGGCCACGCCGACCGAGGCGGCCGCGGTGGGTGCGGCCGGCACGATCCTCCTGGCCGCGCTCAACCGCCGCCTCACCATGGCGACCCTGGTCGACGTCTGCGAGCGGACCGGCCTCACCTGCGCCATGATCTTCTTCATCTTCATCGGCGCCACCGCCTTCTCCTACGTGTTCCGCTCGCTCGGCGGCGACTACGTGATCGAGGACCTGATCGCCGCCTCCGGCCTCGACAGTTGGGGCATCCTCTTCCTGATCATGGCCGTGGTGTTCGTGCTCGGCTTCTTCTTCGACTGGGTCGAGATCACGCTCATCGTGCTGCCGGTCTTCGCGCCGCTGGTGAAGACGCTCGACTTCGGCGACCACGTCGCCAAACCGGAGATCGTCTACTGGTTCGCGATCATCCTGGCCGTGAACCTGCAAACGAGCTTCCTCACCCCGCCGTTCGGCTTCGCGCTCTTCTACATGAAGGGGATCTGCCCGCCGCAGGTGCGGCTGGGCGAGATCTACCGCGGCATCGTGCCGTTCGTGGTGCTGCAGCTGATCGGCCTCGGGCTGTGCATCGCCTTTCCCGACATCGCCCTCTGGCTGCCGCGCATGATGCTCGACTGAGCGAGGGCCCGCCCGCGGACCCGTGGCCGGCGGGCGGGCCCGCGCTCGGCCGCGCACCGTTCGCTCGAGGGGTGCGGCCGGCTCCGGCTCCCGGCTGCCCGGGACGGGGCGTGGCCGGCGCTTCCGACCGGTGATCATCGCACGCACGAGGTTCTGCCGCTCGAGCAGGCTCGGGAGAAGGGCGCCCGCCACGTGCACCGGCACGAGCAGGACCACGAGGTTCGAGCTCGTCTCGTGCAGCGCCTCGACCAGCGGGTCGCCCCAGAACCGGTCGGTGACCATGAGGGCCCCCACCCGGCCGTCACGGCGAGGCCCGCGAGCAGCGCCACGATCATGGCGCCGCCCGCCGGGTTGCGGCCGAGATGCGGTGTGGACCGGCCACGCGCGAGGTCCGCGAGGCAGGCGAGCACCGCGCGCGGGCCGCGCACGAAGGCGGTGAACCGGGCCGTGGGCGCGCCCGCGAACCCGATCACCGTGTGCAGGAGCACGAAGCCGAGCACGAGCCAGCCGGCGCGCTCGTGCAGGCGCTCACCCGCCTCCGACAGCCAGGCGGTCGCGACCGAGAGCGCGAGCCTCCAGTGGATCAGTCGGATGTCGGCGGTCCACACCCGAACCGTGCCGGCCGGTCGATCGGGGATCGGGGCGGCCCTCCCCGGCTCGGCCCTCGACCTCGGCCGCCGCGGCGGTCGCGGGTGGAAGGAGACCTCGACCCGGGCGCCCTTGCCGTCGGTGCCCTTGACCTCCCGGCAGCCGTGCTCCTCCTGCACGATCCGCACCCGGTGGCCGAGCGCCTCGGCCCTCCGGGCGATCCGCTCCTGCGACAGCCAGTCGCCGCGCGGCACCGCCGGGCGGATGCCGGCCGCCCGGGCGAGGCCGATCGAGGCGCACAGGAGAAGTGCTGCGCGCGGGAACGTGACGCACGGGATGCTCCCCGGTTGGACGGCGGCCGCGCCCCTCGCGGGCCGCTCGCCACCCCGTAGGCGGGGCCCGTGCCAGCCGGCCGATCCCGCACCCCTGCTCCCGCCGGGCCCGGCCCCGCCGCGCACCGGGCGGCGTGGGGCATCTGCCCCACCCGGTGGGCGAACGGCCC
>JBBIIE010000174.1:0-7540 GCA_037446605.1 Geminicoccaceae bacterium
CGTCCTGGTCCTCGAGGACGGGCCGACGCTCACCCATGGCGGCCTGCCGCACGGCGCCGGCCACGCCTTCGCGGTCGCGGCCGGAGCCCGGATCCTCGACCCGCGGCCGCATGCGGTGGCGCCGCTCGACCGGCTGTGGCGCGACCACCCGCAGCTCGGGCCGGTGCTGCCCGCGGTCGGCTACGACGCCGCCGAGCGCGCGGCGCTCGCCGCCACGATCGCGGCCGCCGCACCCGAGCTCGTGGTCGTGGCGACCCCGATCGACGCCGCCCGCCTGCTCGGGCTCGCCATCCCCTGCGTGCGGGTGCGCACGAGCTACCGCGACCTCGACACCCCCGGCCTCGCCGACCGGGTCGAGGCGCTGCTCGGGCAGCGGACACCCCCGGCCCGGGGACCGCTCTAGCGGGCGATCACGCCCGGCCGGCGCCCGCTTCGTCCCTCAGCCGATCTCCGGAAGTTCGACCCAGCCGCCCGAGGCGGCGCTGGCGAGGCAGGCCTCGACGAAGGCCAGCCCCCGGGCGCCGTCCAGGGCGGTGGGCAGGTGGCAGGCGAGCGGGTCGGGCGCGCGCCCGGCGAGGGCGGCCGCCACCTGCTCGGCGAAGTCGGCGTAGAGGTTGGCGAAGGCCTCGTGGAAGCCCTCGGGATGGCCCGAGGGGATGCGCGTGGCGCGGCGCGCGAGCGGGTGGTTGCCGGGCAGCCCGCGGGACAGCAGCCGGGCCGGCTCGCCGGTGCGCAGGTGACGCAGCCGGTTCTGGTCGGCCTGCTCCCAGACCAGCCCGCCCGCCGGGCCGTAGACCTCGAGGGCGAGGGCGTTGTCCGCCCCGGCCGCGGCCTTGCTCGCGACGAGCACGCCGCGCGCGCCACCCTCGAGGCGGAGCAGGACGAGCCCGGTGTCGTGCGCGACGCGCCCGGGCACGAGCGCGCCGACCTCGGCCAACACCGCGTGGACGTTCCGCCCGGTCACGTAGGTCAGGAGCTGATGGGCGTGCGTGCCGATGTCGAGCAGCGCGTGGCTCGGCCCGCCGCGGGCCGGATCCAGCCGCCAGACCAGCCGCGGCGGCATCGCCTCGGGTGCGTCCTCGACGCGCGTGGCGAGGCTGCCCTGCAGGTAGGCGACCGAGACCAGGTGGACCGGGCCGAGGAGGCCGTCGGCGACCATCCCGCGCGCCTGGCGGATCATCGGATAGCCCGAGTAGTTGTGCGTCAGCACGAACACCCGGCCGCTCGCGCGGACCGCCCGGACGAGTTCGCGCGCACTCGCGAGATCGTTCGCCAAAGGCTTGTCGCAGATGACGTGCAGCCCGGCTTCGAGCGCCCGCAGCGCGATCGGCACGTGGCTGTCGTTGGGGGTGCAGATGGCGAGCGCGTCGATGCCGTCCGGGCGCCCGCGCTCACCCGCGACGAGCGCCTCGAGGTCGGGGTAGGGGCGGGGCAGGCCGAGCGCGCGGCCCTGGGCGAGCGAGCGCTCGGGGTCGGAGGAGAGCACGCCGGCGGTGATCTCGATCAGATCGTCCAGGCGCGCGGCCGCGCGGTGGACCGGGCCGATCAGCGCGATGCCGCCGCCGCCGACCACGCCGAGCCGCACCCGGCGGCCGAGGGTGGCGATCACCGGATTGCCGCTCACTGGCCCTCTCCGAGGCCGAGCAGGCGGCGGTTGCGCGCCGTGTCGGGCCCGGCCGCCATGCCGGCGTCGAAGGCGCGGCGCTGCACTTCGAGGATGTGCGCCCTGATGAACTCGGCACCCTTGCGCGCGCCGGCCTCGGGCGATTCCAGGCAGCACTCCCACTCCAGCACCGCCCAGCCCGGGAAGTCCCGGGCCGTGAGGCGGGCGAAGATGCCCTTGAAGTCGATCTGGCCGTGGCCCGGCGTGCGGAACCGGCCGGCCCGCTCGAGCCAGGGCAGGTAGCCGCCCCAGACCCCGGTCCGCGGGCTCGCCGCCAGCTCCGCGTCCTTGACGTGCATCGCCTTGATGCGGGCGTGGTAGAGGTCGATGAAGCCGAGCGGGTCCATGTGCTGCAGCACGAGGTGCGAGGGGTCGTAGAGCAGGTTGCAGCGCGGATGCCCGCCGACCGCGTCGAGGAACCGCTCGAAGCTGGCGCCGTCGTGGATCTCCTGGCCCGGGTGGATCTCGAAGCAGAGGTCGACGCCGTGCGCGTCGGCCAGATCGAGCAGCGGCCGCCAGCGCCGCGCCATCTCGCCATAGGCCTCCTCGACGAGCCCGGCCGGGCGCGGCGGGTAGGGGTAGGCGTAGGGCCAAAGCAGCGAGCCGCAGAAGCCCACCAATCGCTCGAGGCCGAGCCGGGCCGAGGCGCGGATCGCCGCTCCGACCATCGAGACGGCCCACTCCTGGCGGGCCCGCGGCCGGCCGCGCAGGCTCGCCGGGGCGAACAGGTCGACCACCTCGTCATAGGCCGGGTGGACGGCCACGAGATGGCCGTGCCGGTGCATCGAGAGCTCGGTGATCGCGAGCCCCCGCTCGGCGAGCCGGCCGCGCAGCTCGTCGGCCCGCGCCCGGCTCTCGGCCAGCGCCACCACGTCCAGGATCGCCGGCTGGAAAGTGGGTATCTGGACGCCGGTGTAGCCGTACCCGGCGGCGAAGCCCGCGAGCCCGTCGAGCGTGTCGAAGGGCGGCTCCGGCCCGATGAACTGGGCGAGGAAGATCCCCGGCCCGCGGATCGTGCGCATGTTCCCTCCCCGGCTCGGGCCGGCTCCGTCGCCGTGGGCACATAGCACCCGATCCCGGCGGCGTCCCCGGCGGATCGGCGGGGGCGCACTTGCGTCGGGCGGCATCGTAGGATACTGTTCTCAGATGATCGGCGCGGGACCACTCCCGGAGCCCGCAGGTCGGGCACAGGATTCGCCGCGGCACGCGACTCCCGGGCGCCCCGGCGCGCCGCGATCGCCGCGGGTCGGCGCCTCCGTGGCACGCGGGACCCGAGCCGGTCGGCGAGGGTCGCTCAAATGGGGGAGCGTCCGCTCCGGTGCACGCGACACCCGAGGCGTCCCGCGGGCGGCGGCGCCGGGCGTGCCGGCGATCGCGGCACGCGGGTCCCGAGCGCGCAGCGGGGCGTGGCTCAGCCCACGAGCCCGTCGAGCTCGGCATGGTCGGGCGGGGTGCGGTCGATCGCCCGGCCGGCGCGCAGCACCACGCGCCGAGCCTCCGGCCGGCTCAGCACCTCGCTCCAGCGCCGGCCCTCGAGGATGACGAGGTCGGCCGGCCCGCCCGCGGCGATCCGCCCGGCCCCGGCGAGGCCCATCTGCGCCGCGGGCGTGGCCGTGACCGCCCGCGGCCAGGCGCCGATCGGGTGGTCGAGATGGGCGATCCGGACGGCTTCGCGGAACACCTCCCAGAGGTCGTGGTCGCCGTAGGCGTAGAACGGGTCGCGGCAATTGTCGGAGGCGAGCATGACCGGCACGCCGGCGGCGGCGAGCTCGTGCAGGAGGGTCACGCCGCGCCGCCGCGGGGTCCGCCCGGCGGCCCGGTCCTGGAGGTAGAGGTTGCACATCGGGAGAGCCACGACCGCGATCCCGGCCTCGACCAGGAGGTCGATGGTGCGCGCCACCTCGGCCGGCTCCTGGGTCGACAGCGAGCAGCAATGGCCGGCCAGGATCCGGCCGCGGTAGCCGGTGCGGATCGCCGCGCGGGCGAGCTCGGCGAGCGTGCGGGCGCCGGGGTCGAGGCTTTCGTCGACGTGGCAGTCGATCTCCAGGCCGCGCTCGATGGCGAGCGCGAAGAAGCGGTCGAGATCGCCCTCGAGGCCGGGCTGCATCAGCGGCACGAGCCCGAGGATGCCGCCGTGCGCGGCGACCAGATCGGCGAGATCGCGGCCCTCGGGCCCGCGATAGTGCTCGACCATGGCGAGCGAGACGGCCTGCAGCTCGATCCGTCCGCGCCAGCGCGCGCGTGCCTCGGCGAAGACCGGCCAGGAGATCGCGGCCTGCGGCGGGATGCTGTCCAGGTGCGTGCGGATCGCGCAGGTGCCGTGCGCGAAGGCGCAGCGCAGGCCGAACTCCATCCGCGCCGCCACGTCGGCGGCCGTCCAGCGCGCCACCCGGTCGGCCTCCACGGTCGCGAGCGCGCCCTGGAAGGTGCCGTCCGGGTTGGCGGCGCGCGGCCAGATGTGCCCCTTGTCGAGGTGCGTGTGGACGTCGACCGGGCAGGGCCAGACCATCCGCCGGGCGAGGTCGATGGTGGGAGCGAGGCTGCCGGCGGGTGCGATCCGGGCGATCCGCCCCTCGTGCAGTTCGAGGTCGAGCGCCAGGAGCCCCTCCGCATCCGGCTCGGCCGCGGCCGGCGCGCCCTCCACGAGGCAGGCCGGGACGCTCGCCCGTGCGAGCACGCCGCCCTCGGGCGGCAGGTCGAGAGGCGGCAGGGGCATCGGGCTCTCCGGGCGACGCGGCGGGCTCGGGCTGGTAAGCAGGGCCGGCGGGCGGCGGCAAGGAGGTGGCGATGGCGCGGCTTCCCGGGCTCTGGCACGAGCTCGCCTGGCCGGATCTGGCCGGGCTCGATCCCGAGGCGACCGTGGCGCTGCTGCCGGTCGGTGCGATCGAGCAGCACGGCCCGCACCTGCCGCTCGGCGTCGACGCGCTGATCGTCGAGGAGCTGGCGCGCGCGGCGCTGGCCCGAGCCGAGCCCGGGCTGCCGCTCCTGGTCCTCCCCACGCTCCCGGTCGGCAAGTCGGACGAGCACCTGGCGTTCCCGGGCACCCTCACGCTCTCGGGCGCCACCTTGGCCGCGGCCTGGGCCGAGCTCGGCGCCTCGCTGGCCCGGGCCGGCGTGCGCAAGCTCCTCCTCCTGAACGGCCACGGCGGGCAGATCGCGACCGGCCAGATCGTGGCGCGCGAGCTGCGCATCCGCCACCGCATGCTGGTGGTACCCGTGCTCTGGCCGCAGCTCGGCCTGCCGGCGGGCCTCCTGCCCGAGGTGGAGCTGCGCTTCGGGATCCACGGCGGGGCGCTCGAGACGGCACTCGTGCTGGCGCTCCGCCCCGATCTCGTCCGCCTCGACCGGCTCGCCGAGTTCGACCCGGCGACCCGCAGGCGGGCCGATGCGGCACCGATCCTGAGCTCGCTCGGGGCCGCGGGCTTCGGCTGGATGGCGCAGGACCTGCACCCCTCGGGGGCGGCGGGCGATGCCAGGCTCGCCTCGGCCGAGCTCGGCCGACGGGTCCTGGAGCACGTCGCCGGGCGGCTGCTGGCCCTCGTGCGCGAGCTACGGGCCTTACCGCTCGCGAGCCTCGCCTCGGGCCCGCTCGATCCCGGCTAGGCCTCAGCGCTCGCGCTGCAGCGCGCTCTCGTGCCAGCGGTGCAGCAGCAGCCAGGACAGTGCGCCGAACACGAGGTAGATCGCCACGCCGGTGAGCGCCAGCAGCAGCAGGCCCGCGAACATGCGCGGGATGTTGAGGCGGTACTGCGCCTCGAGCACGCGGAAGGCCAGCCCGGTGCCGGTGCCGGCGGTCCCGGCCACGTACTCGGCCACGACCGCGCCGATCAGCAGGCCGCCCGCGATCCGCAGCCCGCCCAGGAAGTAGGGAAGGGCCGTGGGCAGGCGCAGGTGGCGGAGCTGCTGCCAGCGCGAGGCGCCGTAGAGCTCGAACAGGTCGCGCAGGTTGTGGTCGGCCGAGGCCAGCCCGAGCATGGTGTTCGACAGGATCGGGAAGAAGGCCACGATCCAGGCGCACAGCACGACCGCGGTGAGCGTATTCTCGACGTAGATCAGGATGAGGGGGGCGATCGAGACGACCGGGGTCACCTGGAGGACGACGGCGTAGGGGAAGAGCGAGATCTCGATCCAGCGGGAGATCGAGCAGAGGAGGGCGAGGCCGACACCGCCGAGGATGGCGGCGGCGAGGGCCAGGGCCGCGATCTTCGAGGTGATCAGCAGCGAGGGCCAGAGCGTGGGCCAGGCCTCGACCAGCTCGCGCGCGACGAGGCTCGGCCCGGGCAGGATGTAGTGCGGGATCTGGTTGAGCCGGACGATCGCCTCCCAGCCGAGGAGGACGAGGAGCGCGATGAGGGTCGGCGCCAGGATGCGGGCGATCCGGTCGGAGCCGGGTGCGGCCTCGACCGCCTCCGGGGTCGAGGGCAGGGCGGCGGGCCCGGGCTCGAGCGTCGCGGCCATGGGCTCAGCTCCCCATCGCCCGGTGCAGCTCGGCCGACACCCGTCGGCAGAGCGCGTTGTAGGCCGGGCTCGTGCGGAACGCCTCGTCGCGCGGCCAGGGCGCCTCGATCGGCAGATCGGCCACGACCCGACCGGGCCGGGGCGCCATGACCACGATCCGGGTCGAGAGGTAGACCGACTCGTAGACCGAATGGGTCACGAACACGACGGTCCAGCTCTGCGCCCGCCAGAGCCCCAGGAGATCGTCGTTGAGCTTGAGGCGGGTGATCTCGTCGAGCGCCGCGAAGGGCTCGTCCATCAAGAGCAGGCTCGGGCGGGTGACGAGGGCCCGGGCGATCGACACGCGCATCTTCATCCCGCCCGAGAGCTCGCGCGGGTAGGCCCGGGCGAACTCGGCGAGCCCGACCATCGCGAGCGCCTCGCCGACCGGCCGCTCGGCCTGCCGCCGGCCGATGCCCTGCAGCCGGAGCGGCAGCCGGACATTGTCGAAGACGGTGGCCCAGGGCATCAGCGTGGGCTCCTGGAAGACGAAGCCCACCGCCCCGCGCGGTGCCCCCTCCGGCCCGGTGATGCGCCCGGCCGTCGGGCGGCTCAGCCCGGCGATCAGGCGAAGCGCGGTGCTCTTGCCGCAGCCCGAGGGGCCGAGCAGGCTCACGAACTCGTGCCGGCCGATCGCCAGATCGAGACCGGAGAGGGCAACGGTGCCGTTGGCGAAGGTCTTTCCCACCCGCTCGAGGCGGACGAGCGGGCCCGCGGCCCGCCCGTCGCTCGCCTCGTCGGCCGACCCGCCCGCGGCGAGGGCGAGGCTCACCGGCCGGTCAGCTTCTTCTTGAGATCCAGGCCGTGGCCCTTGTTGACGAACCGGTCGGTGAAGCCCTCCTCCCAGGGCAGGTTCGCCGGGTAGACGCCCCAGCCCACCGCCTTGTCGAAGAAGCTCTTCCAGCGCGCCTTGGTCATCGCACCGATGCCGAGCGTCAGCGCGTCGCCCGAATCGACGATGCCGTACTTCTTCATCGCCTCGATGGAGAAGGCGATCTGGGCATCGTCCATCTCCGGATTGTCCTTCTTGATGAGCTCGTTGGCGGCCTTGTTGTCGCCGTAGAGGTAGTTGTACCAGCCCTCGATCGTGGCATCGACGAAGCGCTGGACGAGGTCCGGGTTCTCCTTGACGAGCTTGGCCGAGGTCTCGATCGTCGTCGAATAGGTGTCGTAGCCGGCATCGGCCATGACGAGGACGACCGGATCGAAGCCGCCCTGCTTGCGGATCGCGAACGGCTCCGAGGTCACGTAGCCCTGCTGGACGCTGTTCCTGTCGGCGAGGAACGGCGCCGGGTTGAAGGTGTAGGGCTTGAGCTGCGAGTCCTGCAGGCCGTAGACCTGCTCGAGCCAGAGCCAGTAGGTCAGCCGGCCGTCGTTCGA
>JBBIIE010000175.1:0-7527 GCA_037446605.1 Geminicoccaceae bacterium
AATGATGCGAGCCGCTCCAGCCCGATCTCGGATGCGGCGAAGGTCACGTCCGCCTCGGGCCGCGGCGGTGCGGCCGGATCGCCCGGCTCGGCCAGGCTCACGAGGCGGAGTGCGCGGAGCGGCTCGGCGGTGGGCTCGAGTGCCGCCCACACGCCCAGCCGCTCGAGCAGCTCGAGCGTCGGCAGCAGCAGCGCCGTGGTCCGCCCCTCCGCCGGCGGCAGGGCCCCGGGCGGCGGCAGCGGGCGCGCGTCCAGGACGCGCACCGGGCAGCCGTGGCGGGCGAGCGCCAGCGCCGCGGCGAGCCCGGCCGGGCCGGCCCCCGCCACCACCACCTCCGGCACCGCCGCCGCCCGCCGCATCCGACCTCGCCCGATGTCGCTCAGCCGCTCTCCCATACGACGAGATCGTCGCGATGGACGAGCTCGTCGCGGCCGCGCCAGCCGAGCCGTGCCTCGATCTCGCCGGTCCGGGCGCCGGCCAGGCGTTCGGCATCGGCGGAGTCGTAGGCCACCAGCCCCTTGCCGACGGCGCTCCCGTCCGGGGCGCGCAGGAGCACCGCATCGCCCTTCTCGAAGCGCCCCTCGATGCGCGTGACGCCGGCCGGCAGGAGCGAGGAGCCGCGCCGCAGCGCACCCACGGCACCGGGGTCGAGCCAGAGCGCGCCCGTGGGTGCGAGCGCGCCCGCGATCCAGTCCTTGCGCGCCCGCCTGGGCGTGGTGGCGGCGGCGAACAGGGTGCAGCGGGCGCCGCCGGCGAGCGCCTCGAGCGGCCGCTCGACCGTGCCGGCGGCCAGCAGCACGGCGCAGCCGGCACCCGTGGCGATGCGCGCCGCCTCGATCTTGCTCGCCATGCCGCCGGTACCGACCGCACTCCGCGTGCCGCCGGCCATGGCCAGGATCTCCGGGCCGATCGTCTCGACCAGCGGCACGTGGCGGGCGGTCGGATCCCGGCGCGGGTCGGCCGTGTGGAGCCCGTCGACATCCGAGAGCAGGACCAGCGTCTCGGCCGAGATCATGACCGCCACCCGCGCCGAGAGCCGGTCGTTGTCGCCGAAGCGGATCTCGGTCGTGGCGACCGTGTCGTTCTCGTTGACCACCGGCACCGCACCCAGCCGCAGGAGCGTGCCCGTGGTGGCGCGCGCGTTCAGGTAGCGGCGGCGGTCCTCGGTGTCGGCCAGGGTGACCAGGAGCTGCGCCGCCTCGAGGCCGACGCCCTCGAGCGCCGCCTGCCAGGCGCGCGCGAGGCGGATCTGCCCGGCCGCCGCCGCCGCCTGCTTCTCCTCGAGCCGCACCGGCCGGCGCGGCAGGCCGAGCACCCGCCAGCCCAGGGCGATCGCTCCCGAGGTCACCACGACCACCTCCTGGCCGCGGTCGCGGGCGGCGCGGATGTCGCGGGCGAGCGCCTCGAGCCAGGCCCGCCGCACGCTGCCGTCGGGGCGCACGAGCAAGGCACTGCCGACCTTGAGGACGAGGCGGCGGGCGGCGAGCGCCGCCTCGATCCGGCGCCTCACGCGGCCGCCCGGCGCTGGAGGCGGGCCGCGCGCACGAGCCCGAGCGCGGCGCGCAGCACCGGCTCCACGCCGTCGCGCGTGACCGCGGAGATCGCCCGCACGGGTGCCCCGGCGGCCTTCTCGAGGGCGCGCCGCTTGCGCGCGATGGTCGCCCGATCGAGCGCGTCGCACTTGGAAAGGCACAGGAGCTCGGGCTTCTCGGCGAGGCCGTGGCCGTAGGCCAGGAGCTCGCGGCGGACGGTCCGCCAGGCCTGCACCACCCGGCTCTGCGTGCCGTCGACCAGATGGAGCAGGACGGCGCAGCGCTCGATGTGGCCGAGGAAGCGGTCGCCCAGCCCCTTGCCGAGGCTCGCCCCCTCGATCAGGCCCGGGATGTCGGCCACGACGAAGCCGTCCTCGTCGAGCTGCACCGTGCCGAGCTTGGGCTCGAGCGTGGTGAAGGGGTAGTCGGCGATCTTCGGGCGGGCGCGGCTGACCGCGGCCAGGAAGGTCGACTTGCCGGCGTTGGGCAGGCCCACGAGCCCGACATCGGCCAGGAGCTTGAGCTTGAGCCAGACCCAGCGCTCCTCGCCCGGCCGGCCGGGGTCGGCGCGGCGCGGCGCGCGGTTGGTCGAGCTCTTGTAGTGCAGGTTGCCGAAGCCGCCGTCGCCGCCCCGGCAGAGGATCTCGCGCTGGCCGGGCTCGGCCAGGTCGAGCAGGAGCGTGGTGCCGTCCTCGGCCCAGATCTGGGTGCCGACCGGCAGGCGCAGGACGAGGTCGGCGCCGTTGCGGCCGGTGCGCTGGCGGCCCATGCCGTTCTGCCCGCGTTCGGCCTTGAAGTGCTGCTGGTAGCGGTAGTCGATCAGCGTGTTGAGATCGGGGTCGGCGACCACCACGACGTGCCCGCCGCGGCCGCCGTCGCCGCCGTCCGGGCCGCCGAACTCGATGAACTTCTCGCGCCGGAAGCTGGCGGCGCCGTCGCCGCCGTCGCCACTTCGCACCCAGATCTTGGCGGAGTCGAGGAAGCGCATGGCGACCAGCGGCGGGGTCGCGGCCCCGCCCTCCGCTCGGCCGGCGCGGACCGCTACTCGGCGGCGGCCGGCTCCGCCTCGACCATCACGTAGGAACGACCGTCGTGCCCGTCCTTGAAGCGGACC
This sequence comes from Geminicoccaceae bacterium, assembly GCA_037446605.1. Taxonomy (GTDB): domain Bacteria; phylum Pseudomonadota; class Alphaproteobacteria; order Geminicoccales; family Geminicoccaceae; genus JANXAZ01. The sequence continues at coordinate 2,647 of JBBIIE010000175.1, forward strand.
CGGCCGCTCGCCTTGGCGAACAGGGTGTAGTCGCGCCCCATGCCGACGCCGGGGCCGGGGTGCCACCTGGTGCCGCGCTGGCGGACCAGGATGTTGCCCGGGATCACCTGCTGGCCGCCGAACTTCTTGACGCCCAGCCGCTTGCCGGCGGAGTCGCGACCGTTGCGCGAGCTGCCACCCGCCTTCTTGTGCGCCATGGCTCCCTCCTCAGGCGGCGCCGGGGAGCGCGATGTCGGTGATCCGCACCACGCTCAGGTCCTGCCGGTGGCCGGTCCGCCGCCGGTAGTGCTTGCGCCGCCGCTTCTTGAAGATGACGATCTTGGGCCCGCGGGTCTGCTCGAGCAGCGTGCCCGTGACCCTGGCGCCGGCGACGGTGGGCGTGCCCAGCACCGGCTGCTCGCCGCCGACCATCAACACGTCGGCGAACTCGACCGTGGCGCCGGCCTCACCGGGCAGGCGCTCGATCCTGATCACGTCGTTCTTGGCGACGCGGTACTGCTTGCCGCCGGTGCGGATCACTGCGTACATGGCCACTTGCGCCTGAGGTCGGGACGACAACACCGCTCGCGTCGGCCGATCGCCGGCGCGACGGCGAACTATAGGCCGCCCGCCCGGGCTGTCAACGCGACCATCGCCGCACCGGGTGCCGGGCGCCGGACCGGGCGGCGATCGAGGTTCCCTGTCGGCTGCCCTCCTGCTGCCTGACCACGCGAGCAAGCTGCCGCAGGTCCGCCCCGCCCGCTGCTCGCGCCGCGGGGATGCGCTCCTGCCCTTTCGCTCTTGGCTAACCACCGGCCACGAAAAGAACACGTACTATATCGTCGCAGTTCGACAAAAGCAAATGTCATTCTGAAGGCTCGAAGCGCTCATGTGCTATGGTATCTACACACATTGCCGCAGCAAGCATTTTCTTTTGCATGTTCGCATTTATCAGGTTACTTTGCGATGTATTCTGTAGATGGACATGCGAGTCTGGTACCATGAACCGATCGGAGGCAAGGAGCAATCGGGTGCCGCAAAATACTCTATCATGGAAGGATACCACGTGGAAACTCGCGCTACCGTTCTTCATCGTCGTCGACGCAACCTTCAGAAAGGCCGTGTGGTTCCAGGTCGACGGCGGGCCGTCACAAAGTACGAGAAGTACACCCCTCAGAATGATCTTTTATTCGAGGCATAACATGTTGCTGACTGCTCCAATCACGCACGAAACGATCTGGACCATCGACTGTCGTGACAGTGCTACGTCCCCTGAGCCAGCGACGCAGGAATTGAGCGCAGGATATGCAACCCAAGATCAACGCTTCTCGGCCTGCATGCAACCGTTCACACGATCTCCGCCGCCGGCGCGGCCAGCCGCCGGCCGGCCAGCTCCACCGCCTCGAGCCACACCGCCGTGTCGTGGATCGCGGCACCGCCCGAGGGTGGGGCGGGGTCGGCGCCGATCAGGGCGTTGATCCCGATCCCCCCTTCCCAGAAGCGGTTCGGCCAGATGCTCTCGACCACGATCACATCCCGGTGCTGGCCCGCGCGCGCCGCGACGTGGACCGTCACGACCCCGCGCTCGTTGCCGAGCCGCACGCGATCGCCGTCGACGAGCCCGAGCTCGGTCATGACCTCGGGATGGACGAGTGCGGTCGGCCGTCCCTCGCGGCGCAGCCCCGTCGGCATCTCGGTGAAGCTCGTGTTGAGGAACTGGCGGGCCGGGGCGGCGACCAGCCGGTAGGGCTTGCCGGGGCTCACCTCGTCGATCACCGGCAGATGGTCGGGCAGCCTCGGCATGCGGTGTCCCTGCGGTCCCATCGACGCCCAGTCCGGGCGGAAGCGGAACCTGCCGTCGGGGGTCGCGAAGCCGTTCCGGAAATGCGCCGTCGCCTCGTCGGGAAGCGCATCCCAGCCCCCCGCCCGCCAGACCGTCCCGGCGTCCGGCCAGCCCGACCGGCGCAGGAGATCGTCGACGATCTGCCATTCGCTCATTGCGAAACCGGGATGCTCCGCCCCCACCCGCCGCGCGAGTTCGCGGATCACCCAATGGTTCGAGCGGCACTCGGCGAAGGGCTCGAAGATCTTCCTGTGGACCTGAATGCGGGAATGCGCGCTCGCCTGGTAGATGTCGTCGTGCTCGAGGAACATGGTGGCCGGCAGGACGATGTCGGCCATCCTGGCGGTCTCGGTGAGGAACTGCTCGTGCACCGCCACGAACAGGTCCTCACGCGCGAAGCCCCGGTGCACCTTTCCGAGCTCGGGGGCGATGCACATCGGGTTCGTGCTCTGGATCAGCATCGCCGTCACGGGCGGGCCGCCCTGGAGCGCCTCGCGTTCGCCCACGAGGATCGGGCCGATCCGTGACTGGTCGAGGGCCCGGGTCGAAGGATCGAGCAGGTCGAGCCCCTCGAGCAGCGTTTTGTCCCAATGGTAGAGGTCGCCCATGTTGTAGAGGGCGCCGCCACCCGGGTGCTGCCAGGCCCCCGCGATCACGGCGAGGCAGGAGGCGGCGTGCATCACCGCCGCCCCGTTGCGCGAGCGCGTGAAGCCGAAGCCGAGGCGCAGCCAGGACCGCTTCGTGCTGCCGTAGAGCCGGGCGAAGGCGCGGATCCGCTCGACCGGAAGGCCCGTGATCGCCGCCGCCCATTCGGGCGTGCGCGTGCGGAAATGCGCACGGAGCTCGGCCACGGGCGTGTCGGACACCCGCTCCAGATAGGCCAGATCGGCGAAGCCCTCCTCGAACAGCACGTGCGCCACGGCGCAGGCGAGCGCCCCGTCGGTGCCGGGCCGGGGGGCCAGGTGCAGATCGGCCTGCTCGGCGGTGGCCGACCGATAGGGGTCGATCACGACGAAGGTGGCACCGCGCTTCTTGGCGCGGGCCACGTGCGTCATGAGGTTGACGTGGGTGTGGACCGGGTTGCAGCCCCAGACGACCAAAAGATCGGCGTGCTCGCCCGCCTCGGTGGCGGGCACGCCCCAGCGCTTGCCGTGCCCGGCCCGCCAGCCGGTGTCGGAGAGCAGCACGCAGATCGTCGAGTAGAAGCGGCTGTAGCGCTTGGCGTGGGTCAGGCGGTTGATGCCGTCGCGGTTCACGAGGCCCATCGTCCCGGCGTACCAGTAGGGCCAGACCGTCTCCGGCCCGAAGCGGCGTTCGGCCGAAAGGAACGCCTCGGCGATCCGGTCGAGGGCCTCCTCCCAGGAGATCCGCCGGAACTGTCCGGAACCCTTGGGGCCGGTGCGCAGGAGCGGAAAACCCAGCCGATCGGGATGGTGGAAGCGTTCGGCGTAGCGCGCGACCTTGGCGCAGATCACGCCCGCCGTGAACGGGTTGCGCTCGGAGCCTCTGACCTTGCCGAGCCGGCCCTCGGCTGTGCGCTCGACCTCGAGCGCGCACACGCTCGGGCAGTCGTGCGGGCAGACGCTCGGATGGAAGCTGGCGCCGCTCATGCTCGCTCCTCGCCCCGGCCGGGCGCGGCTGCGCGCCCCGGCCACGTCCCTGGCTACCCCACGCCCCGCCCCGCGACAATCCGGCGCCCCGGCCGGATCATCCGGCGGGACGCCTTGCCCATGTCGGTGCCCTCGCCTATCGCCGGGGTCCGACCGCCCGACCCGGAGACCCGCCCGTGAACCACCGCCACCGCAAGGTCCTGCACGCGCTCTTCGCCCACCCGGTGAGCGCCAACATCCCGGTGAGCGGGGTCGAGGCGGTGCTGCGCGAGCTCGGCGCCGAACTGTCCACGGGCGGCCACGGCCAGCTCCAGGTGCGGCTGGCCGGCAAGGCGCACGCCTTCCGCCACCACGGCCACGACCTCTCGCCCGACGAGGTCCGCGAGCTGCGCCGGTTCCTGGTCGACTGCGGCGTCGACCCGGTCACCCAGTACCCGCTCTGAGCCGCTTCAGGCGACCCGGTTCAGGAGCTCGCGACCGGCGGCGAGCCGCCGGCAGTTCTCGACCGCGACGGCGAGCGAGCGGGCCATCGTCTCGGGCGTGAGCCAGGCGAGGTGCGGCATCACCACGACATCCGGCCGGGCCAGCAGCGGATGGTCGGCGGGCACGGGCTCGCGCGCGAACACGTCGAGCCCGGCTCCGAGCAGATGCCCGCTTTCGAGCGCGGCGAGGAGGGCCGCCTCGTCGACCAGCCCGCCGCGAGCCGTGTTGATCAGGACCGCCCCGCGTTTCATCCGGGCGATCCGCTCGGCCGAGAGGAAGCCCGCGGTCTCGGGCGTGAGCGGCAGGTGGAGCGAGACGACGTCGCTCGTGGCCAGGAGCTCGTCGATCGGCAGGAACCTGGCCGGCGCGTCGGGCAGCTCGCGGCGGCTCCAATGCACCGGCTCGGCGCCGAGGGCGGCGAGCACCGGGGCGAGAAGGCGCGGCACGGCGCCCATGCCGACGAGGCCGACCCGCCGGCCGCCGAGCTCACCCAGCCGATCGGCCAGATCCTCGGGCAACGCCCAGCCCCGCCCGGCGCGGGTCTCGCGGTCGAGCCAGGCGATCCGCCGGAGCACCGCGAGTGTGAGCGCGAGCGTCGCCTCGGCGACCGCCCGGCTGTTGGTGCCGGGCATGTTGCAGACCGCGATCCCCCGCGCCCGGCAGGCCTCGAGGTCGATCGTGTTGACCCCGACCCCGATCTTCTGGACGAGCCGGAGCCGCGATGCGGCCGCGAGCATCGCCGCGGTCACGGGCTCGAGCACGTGCCAGAGCACCTCGGTGGTGGGCAGCGCCGCCAGGAGCCCGGCACGGTCGGCGGCCGGCACGACCACGGCCTCGAGGCCCTGCCCGGCGAGGGCCGCGAGGCGCGCGCGCAGACCCGGGCTCGCCTCGTGATGGAACAGCACGCGTTGCATCCGGCCCCCGCCTGGCGCAGCCTCCGCCGGCGCGGCCAGCGTCGCATCGGCG
>JBBIIE010000176.1:0-7515 GCA_037446605.1 Geminicoccaceae bacterium
CCGTGAACACGCCGCCTGCGCTCGGGCCTGATCGGCCTCGCCGTGGCCGCGGTCGCCGCCGGCGCCGTGGTCCACGCCGGGCTCTGGCTGCTCGACGGCTCGACCGGCCCGGGCGGCGCCCTGGCGCTGCTCGACCACCTCAAGGGCGAGCCGGCGCTCGAGCTGCGCAACGGCGATCCGGCGACGCTGCGCGGCTGGCTCGCCGCCCGGCTCGCGGCCCCCGTCCCGGCGCTGCCGGTGCCGGCCGGCTTCGAGCTCCTGGGCGGCCGGGTCGACGAACTCGGCGGCCTCAGGAGCGGGGTCCTGGTCTACCGCCGCGGCGGCGAGACCGCGCTCCTCTACCTGCAGCCGCGCCCGCGCGCCCGGGTCGGCGAGGTGGGCACCGATCTCCTGGCCAAGCTCCAGGGCGGCGCCCGGCTGGCCTGGCAGGACCAGGACTTCTCCTACGCCGTGGTCAGCACGCTGCCGGCCGCCGAACTCGTCGGGCTCGGCCGGCCGGTCGCCGCCCGCTGAGCCGCCGGCCGCGCCGCTCCCGGGGCGAGCGGCTCAGCCGACCAGCCGCTCGATCAGGGCGTTGACCTCGGACGCCTTCTCCATGTGCACGAGGTGGCCGGCGCCCTCGAGCACGGTCACCGGGATCGAGGGCGGCAGGCCCCGGCTGTGCGCCACCGGCAGGATGCGGTCCTGGGCACCCCAGATCACCTGGGTCGGCACCTGGAGCTCGCCCAGCCGGCCGGTCAGCACGAGCTGCTGACGGCCGCCGGCGAAGCAGGCGTTGGCGATCGCGTTCAACGCCGCCTCGGCACCGTCCATGCGGCGCGCCTTGAGGACGGTCTCGACCATCTCCGCGGTCACGAGCCTGGGGTCGTCGACCAGCATCTCGAGGACCGGGCGCAGCTTGCGTGCCCGGCTCGAGGCCAGGAAGCCGTCGATGTAGGCGATCTCGATCTCCGGGCCGAGTGCCGCCGAGGCCACGAGGGTGGCCGAGGCGGCCCGCTCGGGGTGGTTCAGGGCGAGGTCCAGGCAGATCGCCCCACCCAGCGAATGGCCGACCAGGTGCGCCCGGTCGATGCCGAGGGCGTCCAGGATCGCCACGAGCTCGCCGGCGAAGAAACCGACCGTGCCGGGCCCGACCTGCTTGCTCGAGCCGCCGTGGCCGGGCAGGTCGACGGCGACCGTGCGGCGCCGCGCCGCCAGCTCCGGCTGGTTGAACATCCAGCTGTCGAGATCGCCGCCGAAGCCGTGCACGAAGACCACGGGCACGCCGCCCTCGCCCAGCTCCAGGCAGCGGATCCGGCGGTGGTCGGCGGTCACCAGCTTGGGCTGCGGGGCGGCCGCCGCCGCGACCGCCGCCTCGGCCGCGAAGCGCGCCTGGAAGTCGGCCACGAAGGCGTCGATCGCGGCCTCCGGCACGGCCGGGTCGGCCACCACCGCGAGCAGCGCGCCGACCGGCAGGGTGGTGCCCGGTTCGGCCAGCCGGCGCCGGAGCGTGCCGCCGACCGGGCTCTCCATCACGTTGGCGATCTTGGCGGTCTCGATGTCGCAGAGCTCCTCGCCCTTGGCGAGCACCGCCCCCGGCTCGACGTGCCAGGCGGCCAGCAGCCCCTCCTGCATGGCGAGGCCCCATTTGGGCATGACGATCGGCAGGATCTCCGCCAAGTGGGCTCTCCTCAGCGCTGGAAGGCCAGGACCTCGCGTACCGCCGCCTCGATCCTGGCGGGCGAGGGGATGTAGAGGTCCTCGAGCGCCGGCGAGAAGGGAACCGGGGCGTGCGGGGCGGTGACCATCCGCACCGGCGCCTTCAGGTCGGCGAAGCATTCCTGACCGACCAGCGCGGCGATGTCGGTGGCCATCGAGCAGCGCGGATGCGACTCGTCGACGACCACCACCCGGCCGGTCTCCGCGGCGGTCTCGAGCACCGTCTCGCGGTCGAGCGGCGAGGTGGTGCGCAGGTCGACCACGGTGACCCCGATCTTCTCCTTGGCGAGCTTGTCGGCCACCTGGTTGGCGAAGTTGACCATGCGGCCCATGGTCAGGATGGTGACGTCGTCGCCCTCGCGCGTCACGTTGGCCTCGCCGAACGGGATGGCGTAGGGCTCGTCCGGCACCTCCGCCTCCTCGTCGTACATCGCCTTGTGCTCGAAGAAGATCACCGGATCGTCGTCGCGGATCGACTGGATCAACAGCCCCTTGGCCTCGTAGGCGTTGCTCGGCAGCACGACCTTGAGACCGGGGATGTGGGTGAAGATCGGGTACAGGCACTGGCTGTGCTGCGAGGCGGCGCGGAAGCCGGCACCGTACATGGTCCGCACGACCATCGGCGTGACCGCCTTGCCGCCGAACATGTAGCGGAACTTGGCCGCCTGGTTGAAGATCTGGTCGAAGCAGACGCCGAAGAAGTCGACGAACATCAGCTCGGCCACCGGCCTGAGCCCGGTCGCGGCGGCGCCGGCCGCGGCGCCGATGAAGGCGCTCTCGCTGATCGGCGTATCCAGCACCCGCTCGCGGCCGAAGATCGGCATGAGCCCCTTGGTGACACCCAACGGCCCGCCCCAGGCGTCGTCCTCCCCGGGCGAGCCCATCCCGCCGGCGACGTCCTCGCCCATCAGGATCACGCGCGGGTCGCGCTCCATCTCCTGGCGGAGCGCCTCGTTGATCGCCTGGCGATAGGTCTTCTTGGGCACGGTTCGCCTCCCTCGGTTGGCGCTCGGGCTCAGTGGTAGGAGACGTAGACGTCGGTCAGGAGGTCGGCCCCGCCGGGCATCGCCGCGGCCTTGGCCTCGCGCGTCACCCGGTCGATGTGCTCGGCGACCTCGCGGTCGACCGCATCCAGGGTCGCGGCATCGAGCAGTGCCGCATCCACGACGCGCTTGCGGAACAGCATCAGACAGTCGCGCTCGGCGGCCAGCCGCGGCACCTCGTCCTTGCCGCGATAGGTCATCGCATCACCCTCGAAGTGGCCGTAGTAGCGGGTGAAGCGGACGTGCACGAGGCTCGGCCCGCCGCCCTTGCGGGCGCGGTCGATCACCTCGCGGGCGACGTCGTGGACGGCGAAGAAGTCGTGCCCGTCGACCTCGTGGCCGGGCATGCCGAAGCCCGCGGCGCGGCCGACCTGGCTGCCGCCGACCGACCAGGAGGAGGATGTGGATTCGGCGTAGCCATTGTCCTCGACCACGAAGATCGCGGGCAGGTTCCAGACCCGCGCGAGATTGTAGGACTCGAGCGTGGTGCCCTGGTTGGACCCGCCGTCGCCCACGAAGGCGATCGCCACCCCGCCGGTCTTCAGGGTCTTGGCGGTCAGCGCGGCGCCGCAGATCAGGGGCGGGCCGCCGCCGACGATGCCGTTGGCGCCCATCATCCCCTTCTCGAGGTCGGCGATGTGCATCGAGCCGCCCTTGCCGCCGCACAGGCCGTCCTTCTTGCCGAAGATCTCGGCCATCATCGCCTTGACGTCGCAGCCCTTGGCGATGCTGTGGCCGTGGCCGCGGTGGGTCGAGGCGATCCGGTCGACGTCGGTCAGGTGCATGCAGAAGCCGACCGCGGAGGCCTCCTCGCCGGCGTAGAGGTGCACGAAGCCCGGGATGTTGCCGGCGGCGAACTCCTCGTGCACCCGGTCCTCGAAGGCCCGGATGGTGCGCATCTGCCGATAGGCGTGCAGGAGCTCGTTGCGGTTGAGCTGCATGGGCGGCCTCCTCGATCGCGTCCACGGATCGAGGCGCAGACTTAGCCCCAAGCCACCCGTTGGCAAGCCCGGAGAACGGCACGGCGGCCGGGCACCCCTGGCACCCGGCCGCCGCGCTCCGGAAGGACCGCCCGAAGCGTACGCCTCAGGGCTTCAGGGTCTTGAGGTAGGCGATGACGTCGGCGCGCTTCTTGGGATCGGACAGGCGGAAGGCCATGCGCGAGCCCTTGATCACGCTCTGCGGGTTCTCGAGGTACTTGTCGAGCACCGCCTCGTCGTTCCACACGACGCCGGATTCCTTGATGCCCGGGCCGTACTTGGCGGCGTAGTTGGGATCCGTGCCGGCGGCGCGGCCCCACACGCCGAGGAGGCTCGGCCCGGTCGGCTTGGCATCCGGCTTGTCGAAGTTGTGGCAGGCGACGCACTGCCGGGCGACGGTCTTGCCGGCCTCGGGATTGCCCGCCGCGCGGGCCCCGCCCGCGGCGCCGGCGACCAACAGCAGCGCGCCGGCCCATGCCATGATCCGCATCCAGGAGCCTCCTTCTGGGGGGTCTGACGCTCTCCCCTCGCCGGATCCCTAGCGCTTCGCCGTGCGCCGGCCAACCATCTTCGTGCCCGGTGCGACGATGGGTACGGGGGCGGGCCTCAGCCGGCGGTCCGCAGGGGCAGTCGGGCCCGCTCCGGCTCGCTGCCGAGGGGGGCCGCGGGCAGCAACCCGGCCAGGGGCTCGGGAGCCGCGTGCGCGACCACGGCGCGGACGGCGGGCTCGGGAGCCGTGTGCACGGCGCGCGCCGCCGCGGCCGCCACCTCGACCGCGGGCTCGGGAGCCGCGTGCTCCGGGAGCTCGGTCGGCTGCACGCGCTGCGCCGTCTGCGGCGGCCGGGCCCCCTGCGGGAACTCGACCGATGCGGGCGCCGCGGCGGGCTCGGGTTCCACCTGCGCGTCGAGCGCCTCGGGCAGCGGGGCGCGCGGGGTGCGCTGCGCCCGCTCGAGCTCGGCGAGCGCGTGGTCGCGGTCGCGCTCGCGGCGGGCCCGGGCGCGCACCAGCGTCGCGAGCGAGGGCAGGCCGTCGATCGGCCGCCCCTCGATCAGCGCGCCGAGCAGCCGCTCCTCGACCGCATCCAGCCGGTGGGTCAGCCAGACCTGCGCCACGAAGGCGTCGGCGGCGGCACGCTCGGCCGGATCGCCAGGTCGCAGCCGCGCGAACCAGGCGTCCCGGAGGCCTTCGAGGCCGGGCTGGTAGATCGGCGGCACGGCCTCGGCGAGGCCGGCGGTGGCGGTGGCGGCGACGGTCTCGGGCACGGCGGATCTCCTGCGGATCGACCGAGGCAATCCTACCGCAGATAGGATAAAGGTCAAGACAGCAAGGTCCATCGTCCGGACCTTGCCGGACCGCCCTTCTGCGACATCTCTTGCCGGGGGAGCCTCCGCGAGCGGTCGCAAGGAGCCCGATGAACGCCACCCTGACGCTGGTCCTCTGCCTGGCCTCGAGCCCGGAGCGCTGCGAGGTCCGCGACCTCCGGGTCGACGCGCAGGCCTGCTTCTACGGCGGTGCCAACCTGGTCGAGGCGAACACGCCCGAGGGGTGGCGGCTCAAGAGCGCGCGCTGCGTGCCGGCGCATCTGGGCAATCTCCGGGGCGCGGGCACGCCGCCGACCGGCCGCCCGCCGGCCCGCCCGGAGCCCGGCCGGTCGGCCGACGGCTGAGGCCGCGCGGCGCGGGCTCAGCCCTCGAGCAGGCGGCGCGCCACGACCTGCGCCTGGATCTCGGCCGCACCCTCGAAGATCGACAGGATGCGGGCGTCGCACAGGATGCGCGAGATCGGGTATTCGAGCGCGTAGCCGTTGCCGCCGTGCACCTGGAGCGCGGTGTCGGCGGCCATCCAGGCGACCTGCGCGGCCAACAGCTTGGCGAGCCCGGCCTCGAGGTCGCAGCGCCGCCCCTCGTCCTTGGCGCGCGCCGCCGCGAAGGTGAGCTGGCGCGCGATCTGGGTCTCGACCGCGGCCCAGGCGAGCTTCTGGTGGACCCGCGGGAAGGCCAGGAGCGGCTTGCCGAACTGGCGGCGGTCGCGGGCGTAGGCGAGGCCCTGCTCGACCGCGTCCACGGCCACCCCCACCGCGCGCGCCGCGGTCTGGATGCGGGCGCTCTCGAAGGTCGCCATGAGCTGCTTGAAGCCCTGGCCCTCGACCCCGCCCAACAGGTTGGCCGCGGGCACCGCGAGGCGGTCGAAGGAGAGCGTCCACTCCTTCATGCCGCGATAGCCGAGCACGGCGATCTCGCCGCCCGTGAGGCCCGGGATGGGGAACGGGTCGGAAGCGGTGCCGCGCGGCTTCTCGACCAGGAGGATCGAGAGGCCGCGGTGGCCGGGCTCGGGCCGGGTGCGGCAGAGCACGGTCATGAGATCGGCGCGGGCGGCGTGCGTGATCCAGGTCTTCTGCCCGGTGATCCGCCAGAAGCCGTCCTCGAGGACGGCGCGGGTCTCGAGGTTGGCGAGGTCGGAGCCGACATCGGGTTCGGTGAAGACCGCGGTCGGGATCAGCGCGCCCGAGGCGAGCCCGGGCAGGAAGCGCGCCTTCTGCTCGGGCGTGCCGGCCGAGGCCACGAGCTCGCCCGCGATCTCGTTGCGGGTGGGCAGGGATCCCACCCCCAGATAGCCGCGCGAGAGCTCCTCGGTGACGAGGCACATGGCGAGCTTGCCGAGGCCCAGGCCGCCATGCTCCTCGGGCACGGTCAGGCCGAACACGCCGAGCTCGGCGAGCTCGCCCAGGATCGCATCCGGGATCAGCGCGTCGTCGCGGTGCCAGGCCTGCGCGAAGGGCCGGACGCGGGTCTCGGCGAAGCGGCGGAACTGGTCCTGGACGAGAACGAGGCTCTCGTCCCCGAGGCCCGGATCGCCGAGCTCGCCCGGGGCCAGGAGCTCGGCCAGGCGGCGCCGCTCCACGGGCGTGCCGCCGGCCAGGAGCGCGCGCACCGGGGCGGTGTGGAACGCGTCGAGCGCCGGCGCGCCGAGGCCGAGCTCGTGCGGGCGGACGATCTCGCCCTGGCTCATCGGGATGCCGCCCGCGAGGCGGGCCAGGTACTCGGCGGCGCCCCAGGCGAGGGTCAGCCGTTCGCGCTCGCCCGCCCGGCCCTCTTCGGCCAGCCGCCGGGCCCAGTCGTGCAGCGCCTCGAGGCCGCGCAGATGCGCCTCGAGCCAGGCGAGGCCGTGCGCCGCGTGCTGCTCGCGCTCGAGCAGCTCGCCGTCGAGCCGGCCGCTCGGGGCGAGGCGGGCGCGCAGCGCCTCGCGGGCGCGCTCGCGCAGCTCGCGGGCGGCGCCGAGCGCGCGGTCGGTGTCGGCCAGGAGGTCGCCGAGCGCGGGATCGCGGCCGCGGACGGCCTCGTTCGGCCGCGCCGGCCCGGCCAGGGCTGTGGCCATGGGAGCTCCTCGTTGCGGCAGGGCGGGACCGGGGCGGTCGGGGCGTCAGCCCTCGATCGCGTCCTCGAGGGTGCGCAGGCCCGGGCGCGGGGCCTGGACGAGGACCGCCATGTTGCCCGGCCTGTGCTGGTTCTTCCACATCTTCAGGTGCGCGCGCGGGATGTCGGCCCAGGCGAACACCTCGCTCATGCACGGGTCGACCTGGCGGTTGAGCACGAAGCGGTTCGCCGCCATGGCCTGCTTGAGGTTGGCGAAGTGGCTGCCCTGCATGCGCTTCTGGCGCTGCCAGAGATAGCGGGCGTCGAGGGTCAGCTTGTAGCCGCTCGTGCCGCCGCAGATGACGACCATGCCGCCGCGTTTGACGACGAAGGCCGAGACCGGGAAGGTCGCCGCGCCGGGATGCTCGATGACGAGGTCG
>JBBIIE010000177.1:0-7466 GCA_037446605.1 Geminicoccaceae bacterium
CGCCGCGGCGCCGCGGCGGGCTCGTGAGGCGCCGGTTCCGGCGTGGCCGGGCCGGACTCGCCCTGCCGAGCCGGAACCGAGGCCGCCACCGGCGGGCCGAGCGCCCGCAGCACGTCGGCCGCGCTCTCGACCAGCGCCGCACCCTCGCGCAGCAGCTGGTTGGTGCCGCGATGACGCGGGTCCAGGGGGCTGCCCGGCACCGCCATGACTTCACGGCCCTGCTCGAGCGCCAACCGGGCCGTGATCAGCGAACCCGACTGCGGCGCCGCCTCGACCACCACGATGCCGAGCGACAGTCCGGCGATGATCCGGTTGCGGCGCGGGAAGTGGCGGGCCTGCGGAGCCGCCCCGAGCGGCCGCTCGCTCAGGGCGCAGCCGGCGACGGCGATCCGCTCGAGCAGCGCCCCGTTCTCCTCGGGATAGGCGAGGTCGACACCCGAGGCGAGCACCGCCACGGTCGAGCCCGTCCCCTCGAGGGCGCCTTCATGGGCGGACGCGTCGATGCCGCGCGCGAGACCCGAGACGACGGTGAGCCCCGCGGCGGCGAGCTGGCGGCCGAGCTGCGCGGCCAGGAGCCGGCCGTGCGCGCTGGCGTTGCGTGCACCCACGATCGCCACCGAGGGACCGGCCAGGAGCTCGGTGCGTCCACGCGCCAGAAGGACCGGCGGTGCATCCGCGATTTCCCGGAGCAGCCTCGGATAGGCGGGGTCCGAGCGCAGCAGGAGCTGCACGCCGCCGGCCTCGATCGCCGCGAGCTCGGCGAGCACATCCTCCTCGGGAGCGAGGGCCACGCCCGGCCAACGCCCGGTGGCGAGCAGCCCCGGCAGGGCGGCGAGCGCGGCACCGGCCGAGCCGAACCGCTCGATCAGCCGGGCATGGCTCCGGGGCCCGATCCCGGGCGAGCGGGCGAGCCGCAGCCAGGCGAACTTCTCGGCGCCCACGCCGCGCGGCATCCTCGACGAGCTGCCAGCGGATCTCATCAACTAGGGATTGTATAGTGTCTCGATCGATCGCGGAAGAAGGTAGAAGCGGCGGCTTCGCGGCCTACGACCGGGTGGCAGGTGCCGGGCCACCGCGCACGACCGTGCTGCGTGCCCTGGAGGGCTTCGCCGCCGAGGGTCGGGGGCCGGGATCGGCGCTCGACCTCGGGTGCGGCGTCGGCCGCGACACCCTGCCGCTGCTCGCCCGGGGCTGGCGTGTCGTCGCCCTCGACCGGCGGGTGGAGGCACTTTCGACGCTCGCCGCCCGGGTCGGTCCGCCCGAGCGGACCCGGCTCGTCCTCTGGGCCCGCGCGATCGAGGACGGCCCCATGCCGCCCGTCGACCTCCTGGTGGCCAGCTTCTCCCTGTTCCTCGTCCCACCCGAGCGGTTCGCGACGACCTGGCGGGCGCTGCGGGCGGCACTCCGTCCTACCGGGCGCCTCGCCCTGCAACTCCTCGGCCCCGCCGACGACTGGGCCGGGCGACCGGGGGTGATGGTGCACACGGCGGAAGCCGTCGACGAGCTGCTCGACGGTCTTTCCGTGGAATGGCGGCAGCAGGAACGGAGCCACGCCCTGACCCCGCGCGGCCCGGCGAAGTTCTGGCACCTGCACCATCTCGTGGCGCGCGCGCCCGGCTAGCCCTGCTTGCGGCCGAGCGAGGTCCGGCTCTCGGTGCCGGAGATCAGACGGGCGATGTTCGAGCGGTGCTGGACGATCACGATCGCCGCCAGGAACAGGTAGAGCTCGGCCGCCTGGACGTGGCCCATGAGCCAAGCCAGGAGGGGCGTCGCGAGCGCCGCCAGCATCGAGCCGAGCGAGACGTAGCGGGTGAGCCAGAAGGTCGCCGCCAGCACGGCGAGCGCCGGGAGCACCACGGCCGGGGTCAGCGCCAGGATCACTCCGCCCGCCGTGGCCACACCCTTGCCGCCCTTGAAGCGGAGCCAGACCGGGAAGCAGTGGCCGAGCACCGCTCCGGCGCCGGCCGCCACGGCGAGATCGGGCCCTCCGAGCCGATACGCCGCCCAGACCGGTAGCGCACCCTTGAGCAGATCGAGGACGAGCGTCGCGACAGCGAGCCCGCGCCGCCCCGTTCGGAGGACGTTGGTGGCGCCGATGTTGCCCGAGCCGAGCGCGCGGATGTCGCCCGCGCCGCCGAGGCGGGTCAGGAGCAGGCCGAAGGGGATCGAGCCCGCCAGGTAGCCCACGAGAAGCGCCGCGAGGATCGGCAGCCAGAAGATCCCGCCGCCCGCCGGCTCGATCATCGCAGCCCTCCCCGACCTGCCCGCGGAGCCTAGCAGTTCAGCGACGCTCGGGAAGCTCCGCCGGCGCGAGCGGCGGGGCCGGCGGGTGGTCGAGCCAGTCGAGCAGCAGACGGTGCGCGACGGCCACGACGACGGCGCCGAAGAAGAGGCCGATCGGCCCGAACGCGAGGAGCCCGCCGACCACGCCGAGCACGATCAACAGGATCGGCAGTGTGGAGCCCTGGCTGATCAGATAGGGTCGCAGGAAGTTGTCGATCAGACTCACCGCCAAGACCCAGATCAGGAGCGCGATCGCGGTCGGAGTGAGACCGTCACGGAACAGGAGCCAGAGCGGGGCGGGCAGGGTCGCGATCAAGACCGGGAGGTGGACCACGCTGAAGGCGAAGACGAGGAGGGCCAGGAGCCCCGCCGCGGGCACCCCGGCGACCACGTAGCCGCCGAGCGCCATGAGGGCCTGGACGATGGCCGTACCGACGACGCCGAGGGCCACGGCCCGCACCGTGCCGCCCGCCACGTCGACCAGGTGCTCGGCCTGCGCTCCGGCGACCCGCACGACGAAGCGACGGACATAGTCGGCGTAGAGCTCGCCGTGCACCAGCAAGAGGCCGGTGAGCAGGACGGAAAGGAGGAGTTGGAGGGCGACGCGTCCGAGCGCTGCGCCGAACTCGAGCAGATGCGGCGCGAGATCGCGCAGATAGGGGAAGAGCTCGCCGAGCGCGGCCTCGCGATCGACCAAGAGCACGGACCAGAAACGTTCGACCCAGCCGCCGAGCACCGGGAGGGTCACCAGCCAGGAGGGTGGCGAGGCGGCCGGGGCTCGCAGGAGCTCATTGGCGAGTCTGACGAGCTCTTCCACCTGGCGGCCCGCATCGAGAGCGAGCCGGACGATCGGCACGACCATGACCGCGAGCAGAACCAGGGTGACGAGGAGCGCTGCGAGGCCCCGCCGGCCGCCGAGCACCGCCCGCAGGCGCTCGAAAGGCTGCCAGAGGGCGACGGCGAGAACGGTCGCCCAGATCAGAACGCCGGCGAAGGGCCGCACGATCGCCAGGACGAGAGCGATCAGCAGCGCCAGGAGGGCGAGCCCGATGGCCCTTTCCACCAGCCCCCGGTCCATGGGCCCTCCCGCGCCGCCCCGGCACTCAGCCGGCGGCCTCGTAGACGCTACGCCCGTCGACCCAGGTCCGCAGCACCCGGCCGCGCACCTTCCGGCCTTCGAAGGCGGTGTTCTTGGCGAGCGAGAGGAGGCCCTTCTCGGTCACCGTCCATTCGGCCTCGGGGTCGAGCAGCACCATGTCGGCCGGGGCACCGCGCGCCAGCCGACCGGCCTCGAGGCCGAGGATGGCAGCGGGCGCGGCCGTCAGGGCACGCAAGAGGTCCAACAGGGGGAGCCGGCCCTCGTGGACGAGTTCGAGCGAAGCCGCGAGCAGCGTCTGCAGACCCACCACCCCGAAGGCCGCCTGGGCGAAGGGCAGCCGCTTGCTGTCCTGGTCCTGGGGTCGGTGATCGGAGGCGATCGCGTCGATCGTCCCGTCCGCCAGGCCTTCGATGAGCGCCTTGCGATCGGCGTCGCAGCGCAGCGGCGGTGAAACCTTGGCGAAGGTTCGATAGCCCTCGACCTCGGCCTCGGTGAGCAGCAGGTGGTGCGGCGTGGTATCGCAGGTCACCGCGAGCCCGTGCGACTTGGCAGCGCGGATCGCCGCCACCGCCGACGCAGTCGAGACGTGCGCCACGTGCAGCCGGCCGCCTGTCAGCTCGACCAGCCGAAGGTCGCGCTCGATCTGGATCACCTCGGCCGTCGGCGGGATGCCCGCGAGGCCGAGCCGGGTGGCGACCGGCCCCTCGTTCATCACCCCGCCCTCGGCCAGCGCCGGCTCCTCGGGATGCTGCACCAGCAACCCGTCGAGCATGCTCGCATAGGCGAGTGCCCGCCGCATCACCCGGGCGTCGGCCACCGCCCGGAAGCCATCGGTGAAGGCGACGGCACCGGCAGCCTTGAGGAGCCCGAGTTCCGCCAGCTCCCGACCCTGGAGGCCGCGCGTGACCGCAGCCATCGGGTGTACCTTGGCGAGCTTGGCTTGCCGCGCCCGCCGCGCGACGAACTCGACCATCGCCGGATCGTCGATCGGCGGTGCCGTGTCCGGCAAGAGAGCGAGCGAGGTCACGCCACCCGCGACCGCCGCGGCACCGCCACTCTCGAAACGCTCCCTGTGCTCGGCACCGGGCTCGCCGAAGCCGGCGCGCAGGTCGACGAGGCCCGGGATCAGGCAACGGCCGCGCGCATCGACGAGCTCGGTGCCCGGTGGGGCGAGCGCACCCGTGACCTGCGGCCCGAGTTCGGCGACCCGCCCGCCCACCACCAGGAGCCCGCCACGCCGGTCGAGCCCACTCGCCGGATCGAGCAGGCGGGCATTCGCGACGAGAACCGGCCGGCTCATGGCCCGCGCTTATGCGCGGCACCACTTCGTCCCGCAAGCGCCCACGCCGGCCGTTCGGCGGGCGGTCCGGAGGTTCAGGCGGCCCGCCGCTCGCGCGCCCGCGCCGCTGGATCCTCGCTCGTGGCTCCGGCACCCGCGGCGGTCGGCATCGCCTCGGCCGCCTCCTCGCGCATCGCCCTGAGGCTGGCCCACATCTCCTCGGTCAGCGCCTGCAGCTCGCGTCGATAGTCCTCGGCAGCCGTCTTGAGCCACTCGCCCTGGAGCTGGCCCAGGGCCGCCAGGTCGCGGCACTCGGCCAGCCGCCGGCCGTGCTCGAGATCGGCCTCGAGCCGCTCGCTCATGAACGCGATCATGCGACCGCTGCAGCGTCCGGACGCTTCGACCCAAAGGCGACCCATGCGCAGCCAACCGTCCAGGTACGGTGCGAAGGAATTCGGCCAGGCACCGGGCTCACCGGTGCGCCTCGTGTCGGTCATCCGCTCCTCCCCGCGAAGCCCGGGATCGGCTCGACCCCGCTATCCTATCTACCGGCCGAGGCTCGTCCTCGCAACCGACAATGATTCCTCTGGTCGTTGCATGCACGTGACGGTAGCGTGACGCGGTGGTCTCAGGCGTTCCCGCGCAGCCTTCGGGTCAGGGCATCGAGGACGGCCATGCGCACCGCCACGCCCATCTCGACCTGGTCGAGGATCGCGCTGCGGTTGATATCGTCGGCCACCACCCCGTCGATCTCGACCCCCCGGTTCATCGGTCCCGGGTGCAGGATGAGCGCGTCCGGCCGGGCCGCCCTGAGCTTCTCCTGGGTCAGCCCGAACAGGTGGAAATACTCGCGCACCGAGGGAATCAGCGAGCCCTGCATGCGCTCGCTCTGCAGCCGCAGCATCATCACGATGTCGGCCTCCTCGAGGCCGCGCCGCATGTCGGTGGCGACCTCGACCCCGAGGCTCGCCACAGCTGCCGGCAGGAGGGTCGGCGGCGCCACCAGCCGCACCCGAGCCCCCATCGTGCGCAGGAGCAGGATGTTCGAGCGCGCCACGCGCGAGTGCAGGATGTCGCCGCAGATGGCGACCGTGAGCCCGGCGATCCGCCCCTTGCGGCGGCGGATCGTCAGGGCGTCCAGGAGCGCCTGGGTCGGGTGCTCGTGGGCACCGTCGCCGGCATTGATCACCGCGCAGTGGACATGACGGGCCAGGAGTGCCACCGCCCCACTCTCGTGGTGACGGACCACCAGGAGATCGGGGTGCATGGCGTTGAGCGTCATCGCCGTGTCGATCAGGGTCTCGCCCTTGACCACCGACGAGCGCGCCACCGCCATGTTGACCACGTCGGCACCGAGCCGCTTGCCGGCCAACTCGAAGCTCGTCTGGGTGCGTGTGCTGGGCTCGAAGAACAGGTTGACCTGGGTGCGACCCCGCAGCAGCTGCAGCTTCTTCTCGGTCTTCCGGTTGAGTTCGACGAAGCTGTCGGCGAGGTCGAGCAGCCACTCGATCTCGAACGCCTCGAGCCCCTCGATGCCGAGCAGGTGTGATCGCTCGAAACGCAGCGCCGGATCCGGGCTCGCCATGAGCCGGGCTCATCGCACCGGCCGCAGCCCTCGGCAAGCCGCTCCGATCAGCCCGGTCGGACACTGCGCAGGGGCGCCCGCCAGGTCCGCGCGAGACGCCAGAACCTGACCAGCGCCCCCGCGATCGCGGCCAGGCCGTAGGCGAGGCCGAGGCCCAGCAGGAGGGCGAACGGTCGGACCGCCGCGAGACCGCCGTCCGCGTAGAGGTGCCAGAGGAAGAACGCCGCGAGACCACCGAACAGCACGCCAGAGGTCGCCCAGATGGCAACCATGCCCAGCCCCGCCACGACCCGCGAGAGCGGCCCGGTGAATGGATCGGCGCCATCGGCGAGGATCCGGTAGCCGCCCACGGGCAGCGGTGCCGCGGCCACGCGCACCGCCCGGAGTCGGTCCAGCGCGAGCGTGTCGACGATGTGGGCCGGAGCCGCCACCAAGTCCGCCAGCCAAGCGCGGTAGCGTTCGATCCAGCCGGGGAGTGGCCGCAGCATCCGCCAGAGCGAGCACTCCCACCGCATGCCCGGGAAGGCGAGCAGCAGCCACGGCCCACGGAACGCGGCGCGGAAGCCGCGCACCTGGGCGATACGATCGAGCTCGACGAGCCGCTCCAGCATGACCGGCGTGAGGATCGTGCGAGCCAGGACCTGATCGGTGCCGAAGGCTTCGAAGCGCCGCTCGAAATCCGGGTCCTCCACTGCCACCCGCTCGATTGCGGCACCCGCACTCGCGAGGAGATTGCCGAGGAGGCCGCGGTCGCGCGTGACGACGGTCAGACCGGGACAGGTCTCCGGGAGCCGGAGCGCGGCGAGCACCCCTCGGAACACGACGAAGCCCTGCGCGTCGAGCAGCCGGCACTGCACGAAGGCCATCCGCCGCCCGCGCGCGACGCCTTCGAGCGCGTGCTCGGGGGCCACCGCCTCGAACGCCTCGACGAGCCCGCTGCCCTGGAACGCTGCGAGCGACAGGGCGGGGCCCTCGAGGAGCGCCGCGAGCTCGCGCGGCTCGCGCTCTCGATCACGGTGGCGCAGGTCGGGTCGACCGGCGACGAGTGCGTCGATCAGCCGCGCACGCAGCCGGCGGCGCCAGCCGAATGGCAACCAGAGAGCCACGATCGCGCCGATCAGGCCCGCCCAGACGAAGGCACCGGCAAGCTCGTCATGGGTTCCCCGGCCGCCGTCGAGCGCCAGTGCGACCGGCCAGAGGATCGCTGGCGTGGCGAGCCC
>JBBIIE010000178.1:0-7442 GCA_037446605.1 Geminicoccaceae bacterium
CGCCGGTGCCTCGGCCTCGTCCTCGCCCTTGAGCGTGGCGATCGGGGTGTTGACCTTGACCCCCTCGCTGCCCTCGGCGACCAGGATCTCGACGATCGTGCCCTCGTCGACCGCCTCGACCTCCATGGTCGCCTTGTCGGTCTCGATCTCGGCGATCACCTCGCCGGGCTTGACCCGGTCGCCGACCTTCTTGAGCCAGCGCGCGAGGTTGCCCTCGGTCATGGTGGGCGAGAGCGCCGGCATCAGGATGGCCGTGGGCATCGGTGCCTCCTCGTCGACACGGGCGCCGCGGGCGTCGGGCCGGCGGGCCGCTGGCGATCCATGGGGACGGTCGGCTCAGCGCTCGACCAGGACGTCGGTCCAAAGCTCGGCCGGCTCGGGCTCCGGGCTGTCCTGCGCGAAGCGGGCCGACTCGTTGACGATGTCGCGGACCTCCTTGTCGACCTGCTTGAGCCGCTCCTCCTCGACCCCGCCCTGCTCGAGCATCAGCGCCTTGAGCCGGTCGATCGGGTCGTGGCGCTCGCGCACCTCCTGGACCTCCTCCTTGGTCCGGTACTTGCCCGGATCGGACATGGAGTGGCCGCGGTAGCGGTAGGTGAGCGCCTCGAGCACGAACGGGCCGTTGCCCTCGCGGATGTACTTGACCACCTCGCGCGCCTTCTCGCGCACCGCGAGCACGTCCATGCCGTCGACCTGGGCGCCGGGGATCGCGTAGGCGAGGCCGCGCTGGTAGAGCGCGGTCGAGGCGGCGTGCCGCTCGGCCGAGGTGCCCATGGCGTAGCGGTTGTTCTCGATCACGTAGAGGACCGGGAGCTTCCACAGGGACGCCATGTTGAAGCTCTCGTAGACCTGGCCCTGGTTGACCGCGCCGTCGCCCATGTAGGTGGCGCAGATCCCGCCGTCCCTGCGGTACTTGTGGGCGAAGGCGATGCCCGTGCCGAGCGGCACCTGCGCCGCCACGATGCCGTGCCCGCCGTAGAAGCGCACCTCCTTGGCGAACATGTGCATCGAGCCGCCCTTGCCCTTGGAATAGCCGGTGGCGCGGCCGGTGAGCTCGGCCATCACCCGGCGCGGGTCCATGCCGCAGACCAGCATGTGGCCGTGGTCGCGGTAGCCGGTGATCACCGAGTCCTTGTCCGACAGCGCGTGCTGGATTCCGACCGCCACCGCCTCCTGGCCGATGTAGAGGTGGCAGAAGCCGCCGATCAGCCCCATGCCGTAGAGCTGGCCGGCCTTCTCCTCGAAGCGCCGGATCAGCAGCATCTCGCGGTAGAGCCCGATCAGCTCCTCGGCCGGCGGGATGGCCGGCCGCGGCTCGACCACCTCGACCGCGACCTTGCGCGCCGTCCGCGCCGCCCGCGCCGTGCTCGCCATGCGCCCGCTCCTCCCCTCGGCAAAGGCCGCGCGACCGCCGGCGGCCGGCCGCCGCGACCTCGCTGGTCTCCTACACGATGCGTCCGACCCGGGCCAGCGTCACCCGCGCCCGGCTCAGCGCGCGGCCGCGGCCGGCGCCGGGATCACGGCCTCCCGCTCGCCCACGTAGCCGAGCCGGCGCAGCTGCTCCTCGAGCAGGTCCGGATCGCTGCGGTCCGGCTGCAGGGCGTCGACCCGCCGCTCGAGCGCGCGCCGCTCGGCCTCGAGCCCGGCGAGCTCGACTCTGGCCCGCTCCAGCTCGCGGCCGACCTGGATCCAGGTCCAGAGCCCGCGCCGGCCGTGGAGCCCGTGCCAGGTGAAGTAGCCGAGCAGGGCCAGGGCGAGCAGCAGCGGCCAGCCCGACCGCAGCCGCCGCACCGCCCCGCCGAGCGTCGCGGAGAGCGCGCTCATGCGCGCACCAGCGCCGCCCGTCCCGCATAGCGGGCGGTGCCGCCGAGCCGCTCCTCGATGCGCAGGAGCTGGTTGTACTTGGCGAGCCGGTCGGAGCGCGACAGCGAGCCGGTCTTGATCTGCCCGCAGTTGGTCGCGACCGCGAGATCGGCGATGGTCGTGTCCTCGGTCTCGCCCGAGCGGTGCGAGAGGATCGAGCGGTAGGCATTGCGGGTCGCCAGATCGACCGCCTCGAGCGTCTCGCTCAAGGTGCCGATCTGGTTGACCTTGACCAGGATGGCGTTGGCCACGCCCCTGGCGATCCCCTCGGCCAGGATCGCGGGATTGGTCACGAACAGGTCGTCGCCGACGATCTGCACCTTGCGCCCGAGCCGGTCGGTCAGGAGCTTCCAGCCGGCCCAGTCGCCCTCGGCCATGCCGTCCTCGATCGAGACGATCGGGAAGCGCGCGACGAGCCCCTCCAGGTAGCCGACCATGCCCTCGGCATCGAGGCGCCTGCCCTCGCCCTCGAGGACGTAGAGGCCGTCCGCGTGGAACTCCGAGGCGGCGCAGTCGAGCGCCAGCACGATGTCCTCGCCCGGCCGGTAGCCGACCGCCCGGATCGCGGTCTCGAGGAAGGCGAGTGCCGCCTCGGCCGAGGCGAGCTTCGGGGCGAAGCCGCCCTCGTCGCCCACATTGGTGTCGTGGCCGGCCTCCTTGAGCGCCTTCCTGAGGGCGTGGAACACCTCGGCCCCCATGCGCAGCGCCTCGGCGAAGGTCGGCGCACCCACCGGTGCGATCATGAACTCCTGGATGTCGATCGGGTTGTCGGCGTGCGCCCCGCCATTGATGACGTTCATGAGCGGGACCGGCAGGACGCGCGCCGCGGCCCCGCCCACGTAGCGGAACAGCGGCAGCCCCGTGGCCTCGGCCGCGGCCTTGGCGACGGCGAGGCTCGCACCCAGGATGGCATTGGCGCCGAGCCGGCCCTTGTCGGGCGTGCCGTCGAGCCGGCAGAGCGCCGCGTCGATCCCGACCTGGTCGGTGGCGTCGCGGCCGAGGAGCACGTCGGTGATCTCGCCGTGCACCGCCTGGACCGCCTGGAGCACCCCCTTGCCGCCGTAGCGGGCGCGGTCGCCGTCGCGGCGCTCGAGCGCCTCGCGCGAGCCCGTCGAGGCGCCCGAGGGCACCGCGGCGCGGCCGATGGCACCCTCGGCGAGCTCGACCTCGACCTCGACCGTGGGATTGCCGCGGCTGTCCAGGATCTCGCGGGCACGCACCGCTCGGATTTCGGTCGCGGGCATCGTCTGCCTCCTCAGATCCGCAGCTGCGGGCGGGACTTGGCCAGCCGGTCGAAGGCCAGGAGGTCCTCGAGCAGCTCGCCCATCCGCGCGAGCGGCACCATGTTCGGGCCGTCGGAGATCGCCCGGTCGGGGTCGTCGTGGGTCTCGACGAACACCGCGGCCACGCCGGTGGCGATCGCGGCGCGCGCCAGGAGCGGCACGAAGCCACGCTGGCCGCCCGAGCGGCCGCCGAGCCCGCCCGGCTGCTGGACCGAATGGGTGGCGTCGAAGACCACCGGCCAGCCCGTCTCCTCGAGGTGACGCAGCGCTCGAAGATCGGTCACCAGGGTGTTGTAGCCGAAGGAGACGCCGCGCTCGGTCACGAGCACGCCCGCGGCCCCGAACCCCTCCAGCTTGGCGGTCACCTGGGCCATGTCCCAAGGCGCCAGGAACTGGCCCTTCTTGACGTTGACCACCCGGCCGGTGGCCGCCGCCGCCTCCAGGAGATCGGTCTGCCGGCACAGGAACGCCGGGATCTGCAGCACGTCGACCACCGCCGCGGCCTTGGCGCAGTGCCGGCTCTCGTGCACGTCGGTGAGCACCGGGCAGCCCTGCCGCTCGCGGATCTCGGCCAGGATCTCGAGGCCCTTCTCGAGGCCGACCCCGCGGCCGCTCGTGGCACTCGTGCGGTTGGCCTTGTCGTAGCTCGCCTTGAAGACGAACGGCACGCCGAGCCGCCCGGTCAGCTCGACCAGCCGACCGGCCATCGTCAGCGCGTGCTCGCGGCTCTCGATGGCACAGGGGCCGCCGATCAGCACGAACGGCCTGTCCCGGGCGAAGGTCACCCGCCCGACCGCCACGCTCCGTCCCGGATGCCCGCTCACACCAGCCTCGACTGCGCCACGGCGGCCTCGACGAAGGCCGCGAACAGGGGGTGCGGCGCGAGCGGCCGCGAGGTCAGCTCGGGGTGGAACTGCACGCCCACGAACCAGGGATGGTCGCGCCGCTCGACGATCTCGGGCAGCCTGCCGTCCGGCGACATGCCGGAGAAGACGAGGCCAGCCCGCTCCAGCACGCCGCGGTAGTTGATGTTGACCTCGTAGCGGTGGCGGTGGCGCTCGCTGATGGTGAGCGTGCCGTAGGCCCGCGCCGCGAGCGAGCCCGGTGCGATCTCGCAGGGATAGGCACCCAGCCGCATGGTGCCGCCCAGATCGTCGCGCTCGCTGCGCCGCTCGACCGCACCCAGCCGGTCCCACTCGGTGAGCAGGCCCACGACCGGGTCGGCGCAGGGGCCGAACTCGGTCGAGGAGGCGCCGTTCAGGCCGGCGATGTTGCGCGCCGCCTCCACGCAGGCGAGCTGCATGCCGAAGCAGATGCCGAGGAACGGCAGCTTGCGCTCGCGGGCGTAGGTGACCGCGGCGATCTTGCCCTCCACCCCGCGCTCGCCGAAGCCACCCGGCACGAGCACCGCGTGCGCGTCCTGCAGCCGGCCGGCGAGGTCGCCCTTGACCAGCTCCTCGGCGTCGACCCAGTCGAGCAGGACCCGCACCCGGTTGGCGATGCCGCCGTGGACGAGCGCCTCGGCGAGCGACTTGTAGGCGTCCGCGAGGCCCGTGTACTTGCCCACGATCGCCACCTTGACCTCGCCCTCGGGCCGCGCCAGCCGGTCGAGGATGCGGTGCCAGGCGGAGAGATCGGGCTCGCCCTCGGGCGGCAGGCCGAGCGCCAGCAGGAGCTGGGTGTCGAAACCCTCGGCGTGGTAGCGGATCGGCACCTCGTAGATCGAGGCGCAGTCGCGCCCCTCGATCACGGCACCCTCGCGCAGGTTGCACTGGAGGGCGATCTTGCGCCGCGCCTCGGGCGGGATCGGGTGCTCGGTGCGGCAGAGCAGCAGATCGGGCTGGACGCCGATGCCCCGGAGCGCCGCGACCGAGTGCTGCGTGGGCTTGGTCTTGAGCTCCCTGGCCGAGGCGATGAAGGGGACCAGCGTGACATGCACGTAGGCGCAGGAGCCGCGCGGCAGCTCGAGGCCCATCTGGCGGATCGCCTCCAGGAAGGGCAGCCCCTCGATGTCGCCGACGGTGCCGCCGATCTCGCACAGCACGATGTCGGCATCGGCCGTGTCGTTGGTGACGAACTCCTTGATCGCGTTGGTGACGTGCGGGATCACCTGGACCGTGGCGCCGAGATAGTCGCCGCGCCGTTCGCGGGTCAGCACGGTCCAGTAGATCCGCCCGGCCGAGACGCTGTCGGTGGCGCGCGCCGGCACGCCCGTGAAGCGCTCGTAGTGGCCGAGGTCGAGGTCGGTCTCCGCCCCGTCGTCGGTGACGAACACCTCGCCGTGCTGGTAGGGCGACATGGTGCCCGGGTCGACGTTCAGGTAGGGATCGAGCTTCCTGAGCCGCACGCGGTAGCCGCGCGCCTGCAGGAGGGCGCCGAGCGCGGCGGCTGCGAGGCCCTTGCCGAGCGAGGAGACCACGCCGCCGGTGATGAAGACGTAGCGGGTCATCGCCGCGCCGGGCCGCCGTCGCCTCGGCCGCTCACTGCGCGACCGGCGGGGTCGGCACCGCCGGTGCGGCCGGTGCGGCCGGCGGCGGCGCGGCGTCGAGGATCGAGGTCGGCCGGCCGGTGTTGCCCGACAGGATGGCGAGCACGATGCTCGTCAGGATGAAGCAGCCGGCCAGCACGGCGGTCGTGCGGGTGAGCAGGTTGGCGGTGCCGCGGCCGGTCATGAGCCCGCCCATGGTGCCGCCGCCGAGCCCGAGCCCGCCGCCCTCGCTGCGCTGCAGGAGGATGACCCCCACGAGCGCGGCCGCGATCATGATGTGCACGACGAGCACGATCTGTACCATGGTGAGCCGTTGTCCCGTCGATCGTGGCCGGACGGTGGGGTCTCAGGCCCCGCCGCCCGCCTGGTAGATGGTCCAGAACGACCGCGCGTCGAGGCTGGCGCCGCCGACCAGCACGCCGTCGACCGCCTGGAGCGCCATGATCGTGGCGGCGTTCTCGGGCTTGACCGAGCCGCCGTAGAGGAGTGGCACCGCCTCGCCGCCGACGATCCGCCGACCGAGCTCGCGGCGCAGCTCCGCGTGCGTGGCGGCGATCTCCTCGGCCGTCGGCGTGCGCCCGGTGCCGATCGCCCAGACCGGCTCGTAGGCGACCACGAGCCCCTCCGGGCCGATGCCCTCGGGCAGGCTGCCGGCGAGCTGGGCGGCGAGCCGTGCGCTCCGCTGGCCGGCCAGGTACTCCGCCTCGGTCTCGCCGACACACAGCACCACGAGCAACCCGGCGGCGCGCGCCGCCTGGAACTTGGCGCGCACCAGCGCGTCGCGCTCGCCGAGCCCGTGGCGGCGCTCGGAATGGCCGAGGATGACCGCCCCGGCCCCGGCATCGGCGAGCATCGCCGCCGACACGCACCCCGTGAAGGCACCGCTGGCCCGCTCGTGGCAGTCCTGACCGCCGACCAGGATCGCCGTGTCCCTGACCCGCTGGGCGACCGCGTGGACGAGGGTGAAGGGCGGGAAGATCCCGAGCGTGCCGGTCAGCCGGACCGCCCGCTCGGCCAGCGCACCGGCCGTGGCGAGCCCCTCCGCCCTGAGCCCGTTCATCTTCCAGTTGCCGAAGACCACCGGCCGTCCGAGCCGCATCGTTCCGCCCGCCGCGCACGCCGGGCGCTCGGTAGCACAGGCCCCGGGCGCCCGGAAGCCTCGCCCGCCCTGGCCGGTTGCGGCCGCCCGCCGCGTCGGCCTATGCTCGCCGCCGCAGCCATCGAGGATCCGCGTTCCCGCCATGCTCGACGCGATGCGCCGCCAGGCCACCGGATGGGTGGTCAAGGGCTTCCTCGTCCTCTTGATCGTGAGCTTCGCGATCTGGGGCATCGGCGACATCTTCCGCGCCCGGTCCACCCCCGACGCGGTCGCGCGGGTCGGCGGCGACCCGGTCCGCGCCGAGGAGCTGGTGCGCGACACCGAGCGCAACTTCCGGGCACTGCGCGACCAGCTCGGCGGCCAGCTCGAGCGCAGCCCGGCGGTCATGGAGAGCCTGCTGCGCCAGGCGCTCGGCCAGACGGTGGCGCGCCGGCTGGTCGACCTGCACGCCCGCGAGCTGGGGCTCACCGTCGATCCCGCGACCCTCGCCCGGATGGTGCGCGAGGATCCCGCGTTCCAGGGGCCGGGCGGCTTCGACCGGCAGCGCTTCGAGCGGGTGATCCGCGAGCTCGGGCTGGGCGAGGCCGGCTATGTCGAGCAGCTGCGCGGCGACGTGCTGCGCGCGCGGCTGGTCGACGCGGTGAGCGGCGCGCTCGCCGCACCCGAACCGCTCGCCCGCGAGCTCGCCCGCCACCGCGCCGAGCGCCGG
>JBBIIE010000179.1:0-7428 GCA_037446605.1 Geminicoccaceae bacterium
GCGTTCCTGCAGCCACCGGGCGAGGCGCGCCCCGAGCCGCCGGCCGAGGCCGCGCCGCCGCCCGCACAGCCCGCGCCCGAGCCGTCGCCGAGTGCCGAGGACATCATCCCCGAGCTGCGCTTCGAGACCGTGCCCGAGCCGCGGCCGCAGCCGCGCCCCGAGGGACGCGGCGAGCCGCGGTCGGAGGGCCGCTTCGAGGGTCGGTTCGAAGGTCGGTTCGGCGGGGAGCGGCGCGACCAGCGCTTCCAGGGGCGCCCCTTCGGCCGCGATCGTGACCGGGATCGTGACCGCGGCCGCCAGGAGGGTCGCTTCGAGGGCCGCTACGGCGGCGAGCGGTTCGAGCCGCGCGGGCCCGAGGAGCGGGGCGAGGTGCCGGAGCCGGCGCCGCTCGGCCCGGACGTGCCCGCGATCAACCTGACCGAGCTCAAGCGCCGCTCGCCGGCCGAGCTCCTCAAGTACGCCGAGGAGCTCGGCATCGAGGGCGCCAGCACGCTCAAGAAGGGCGATCTGATCTTCGCCGTGCTGAAGCAGCTCGCCGCCTCGGACGTGCCGATCCGCGGCGAGGGCGTGCTGGAGATCCTGCAGGACGGCTTCGGCTTCCTGCGCTCGCCCGACGTCAACTACGTGGCCGGGCCGGACGACATCTACGTCTCGCCCTCGCAGATCCGGCGCTTCGCGCTCCGGACCGGCGACACCGTGCACGGGCTGGTGCGCGCGCCCAAGGAGGGCGAGCGCTACTTCGCGCTCCTGCGCGCCGACACGATCAACTTCGACCCGCCCGAGGTGGCCCGGCACCGGGTCCACTTCGACAACCTGACGCCCTACTACCCGACCAAGAAGCTCAACCTCGAGATGCCGGGCATCAAGGATCTCTCGACCCGGATCATCGAGATCGTGGCGCCCCTCGGCAAGGGCCAGCGTGCGCTCATCGTCGCCCAGCCGCGCACCGGCAAGACGATGCTCATGCAGAACATCGCGCACGCCATCATGGCCAACCACAAGGAGGTGTTCCTGATCGTGCTGCTCATCGACGAGCGGCCCGAGGAGGTCACCGACATGCAGCGCACCGTGCGCGGCGAGGTGGTGAGCTCGACCTTCGACGAGCCGGCCACCCGCCACGTGCAGGTCGCCGAGATGGTCATCGAGAAGGCCAAGCGGCTGGTCGAGCACGGCAAGGACGTGGTCATCCTGCTCGACTCGATCACCCGCCTGGCGCGCGCCTACAACACGGTCGTACCGTCCTCGGGCAAGGTGCTCACCGGTGGCGTGGACGCCAACGCCCTGCAGCGCCCCAAGCGCTTCTTCGGCGCCGCCCGCAACATCGAGGATGGCGGCTCGTTGACGATCATCGCCACGGCCCTGATCGACACCGGCTCGCGCATGGACGAGGTGATCTTCGAGGAGTTCAAGGGCACCGGCAACTCCGAGATCGTGCTCGACCGCCGGGTCGCCGACAAGCGCGTCTTCCCGGCGATCGACATCAACAAGTCGGGCACCCGCAAGGAGGAGCTGCTCGTCGACAGGGCGGTGCTCACCCGCATGTGGGTGCTGCGGCGCATCCTCAATCCGATGGGTACGGTCGACGCGATCGAGTTCCTGCTCGACAAGATGAAGCACTCGAAGACCAACGAGGACTTCTGGAACTCGATGAACCAGTAGGCGCCCCGGGGCTCCCCCGCCGGCGCTACGGTTTGTTACACCTGCCGGGCTACCGGAGCCCGGCGTCCCGCGCTACGTCGGAGATGCGGCCCGTCCAGGCCGCAGGGGAAATGCCGTGCTCCGCTCGATCCTGGCGATCCTCGTGGTGCTGGTCGTGGGCTCCGCCGCGGCGGGCGCCTACTGGCAGTTCGTGGTGCTGCCGGCCCGGCAGCAGAAGCAGCAGGCCGGCCCGGGTGGCCGCGGCGGTGGTGGGCCGGTGGCCGTGGAGGCCGTGCCCGTCAAGCTGGCGCCGGCCGAACGCACCGTCGAGGCGGTCGGCACGCTCCTTTCCAACGAGCGCGTCACCATCCGCCCCGAGGTGGCCGGGCGCATCGTCGCCTTCGATCTCGTCGAGGGCGGCCGGGTGCGCCAGGGTCAGGTGCTGGTCGAGCTGGATGCCTCGGTCGAGCGCGCGGCACTCGCCGATGCCGAGGCGCGCCGGCTGCTCGCCCTGAACAATCTCGAGCGCGCCCGCGAGCTCAGGCGCACCAATGTCGGGACCCAGCGCGCCCTGGACGAGGCCGAGGCCGGCTTCCGCATCGCCGAGGCGGCGGTCGAGTTGGCCAAGGCGCAGCTCGCCAAGCGGACGATCGAGGCGCCGTTCGACGCCAAGGCCGGGTTGCGCGGCATCAGCATCGGCGAGTTCGTGACCGCCGGCACGGCGCTGTTCAGCCTGGAGCAGATCGACCCCATCAAGGTCGACTTCCGCATCCCCGAGCTGTTCCTGCCGGCGGTCCGGGTCGGCAGCGACATCAAGATCACCATCGACGCCTTCGCCGACCGCTCCTTCGCTGGCCGTGTGACGGCGATCGACCCGCTGGTCGACGAGCGCGGCCGCTCGCTCCTCGTGCGCGCCGCGATCCCGAACGGCGACGAGGCGCTGCGCCCGGGACTGTTCGCGCGCGTCTCCCTGACCCTCTCCGTCAAGCCCGAGGCGCTCTGGGTGGCCGAGGAGGCGCTCGTGCCGATGGGCGGCAAGCAGTACGTTTTCAAGGTGGTCGATCCGGGCGGCGGACAGCCCAAGACGGTGGCCCGCGCCGAGGTCACGACCGGGCTCCGCCGGCCGGGCGAGGTCGAGCTCACGAGCGGGGTCGCGGCCGGCGACCTGGTCGTGGTGGCGGGGGTGACCAAGGTGCGCGAGGGTGCTCCCGTCCTGGTCCAGGCGCCGGGTGGCGGGCGGTCGCCCGCGCCGCCGGCGGCGCCGACCGCGCGGGGTGCCGGCGACGTGCCGGCCCGGCAGGGATGAGGGGCGCGCCGATGAGCCTCTGGGAGCTGTCGATCCGCCGGCCGGTGCTGGCGAGCGTGATGAGCCTCGTCATCCTGCTCGTGGGCCTGATGGCCTGGAGCCGGTTGTCGGTGCGCGAGTACCCCAAGATCGACGAGCCGGTCGTCTCGGTCAGCACCACCTACACGGGGGCTTCGGCCGACATCATCGAGAGCCGCGTCACCCAGCCCCTCGAGGAGGTGCTCTCGGGCATCGAGGGCCTGGATGTCATCACCTCCTCGAGCCGCCCCGAGCGGAGCCAGATCAACCTCCGCTTCCGCGTCGACCGCAACCCCGAGGATGCCGCCGCCGACGTGCGCGATCGGGTGGCGCAGGCCCGCGCCCGTCTGCCCGACGACGCCGAGGAGCCGGTCATCCGCAAGGTCGAGGCGGACAGCCAGCCGATCATCTACCTGGCCCTGGCCTCCGATCGGCACAGCGCGATCGAGGTCAGCGAGTTCGCCGACCGGCAGGTCAAGGACCGGCTGCAGAACCTGCCGGGGGTCGCCGAGATCCGCATCTTCGGCGAGCGCCAGCCGGCGATGCGGATCTGGCTCGACCGCCTCAGGCTCGCCGGCTACGGGCTGACCCCGCAGGACGTCGAGGAGGCGCTCCGGCGCCAGAACATCGAGGTGCCGGCCGGGCGGATCGAGAGCAGCCGGCGCGAGTTCGAGATCCTGGCCGAGACCGACCTGCGCACGGTCGAGCAGTTCAACCGGCTCATCATCCGCGAGGCCGACGGCTACCTGGTACGCCTGGGTGACGTCGGCGAGGCCCAGATCGCGCCACTGAACGAGCGGGTGACCGCCCGCTTCAACGGCAATCCGGCGGTCGCGGTCGGCGTCGTCAAGCAGGCGACCGCCAACCCGCTCGAGGTGGCGACGGCGGTGCGCGCGGCGCTGCCGCGGCTGAGCGAGGTGCTGCCGGACGGCGTGCGCATGGAGGTCGGCTACGACAGCACGGTCTTCATCGAGCGCGCGATCCAGAACGTGCGCGCCGCGGTGGTCGAGGCGATCGTCCTCGTCGTGCTCGTCATCTTCCTGTTCCTGCGCTCGTTCCGCGCCACGCTGGTCCCGATCGTGACGATCCCGGTCTCGCTCGTGGGCGGGTTCGTCTTCATGTGGATCTTCGGCTTCTCGATCAACACGCTGACCCTGTTGGCCATGGTCCTGGCGGTGGGCCTCGTCGTGGACGATGCGATCGTGGTGTTGGAGAACATCAGCCGCCACGTCGAGGCGGGGATGCGGCCGTTCGAGGCCGCCTTGAAGGGCTCGCGCGAGATCGCCTTCGCGGTCATCGCCATGACCATCACGCTCGCCGCCGTCTACGCGCCGATCGCCTTCCAGACCGGGCGCACCGGGCGGCTGTTCGTCGAGTTCGCCCTCACGCTCGCCGGGGCGGTGCTGGTCTCGGGCTTCGTGGCGCTGACCCTCTCGCCGATGATGTGCTCGGTCCTGCTCCGCCACCAGGAGCGCCACAACCTCCTCTACCGGGCGATCGAGGCGGTGCTCGCCGGGCTCACCCGCGCCTATCGCGCGACGCTCGCCTTCGCCATGACCGTGCGGCCGGCGATCATCGTCCTCATGCTGGTGATGGCCGGCTTCGCCGCGGTCCTGTTCCGCGGCCTGCCGGCCGAGCTCGCCCCGACCGAGGACCGCGGCACCATCGTCACCATCGGCTTCGCCCCGGAAGGCAGCACGCTCGCCTACACCGACCGCTACGCCCAGCGCATCGAGCAGGCCTACAAGGAGCAGCCGGAGGTCGAGCGCATCTTCGCGGTGGTCGGCTTCGGCAACGACGTCACCCGGGCGATCGGCTTCGCCCGCCTCAAGGACTGGGACGAGCGGCCGGGCGTCAAGCAGCAGGACGTGGTTCGCCAGCTGGCACCCAGGATCTTCTCGATCCCGGGTCTCCTGGCCTTCCCCAACAACCCGCCCTCGCTCGGCCAGAGCCCGATCAGCAAGCCCGTGCAGTTCGTGGTGCAGACCTCGCTGCCCTATGCCGAGCTGCAGCGCGCGGTCGACCAGCTCCTCGCCGCCGCCCGGCGCAACCCCAACCTCGTCAACGTCGACAGCGACCTCAAGCTCAACAAGCCGCAGCTCAACGTCGCCATCGACCGGGAGAAGGCGGCGTTGATGGGCATCGACGTCCGCACCATCGGGCAGACCGTCGAGACCATGCTCGGCGGCCGCCAGGTCACCCGCTTCAAGCGCGACGGCAAGCAGTACGACGTGGTCGTCCAGGTCAAGCCGCAGGACCGCGCGACCCCCAACGACCTCTCGCAGATCTTCGTGCGCAGCGGCGCCGGCGTGATGGTGCCGCTCGCCAGCCTCGTCACGATCGAGGAGACGGTCGCACCCAAGGAGCTCAACCACTTCAACAAGCTGCGCTCGGCCACGATCAGCGCGACCCTGGCGCCGGGCTACGCCCTCGGCGACGCCCTGGCCTTCCTCGAGGCCGAGGCCGACAAGCTCGCCGGCGGCATCGTGAGCGATCTCGACGGGCAGAGCCGCGAGTTCCGCGAGTCCTCGACCGGGCTGGCGGTCGTCTTCCTCCTGGCGCTCGCCTTCATCTACCTCGTGCTGGCGGCGCAGTTCGAGAGCTGGGTCGACCCGTTCGTCATCATGCTGACCGTGCCCCTGTCGATGACCGGTGCCCTCCTCGCGCTCCAGCTCACCGGCCAGAGCCTCAACGTCTACAGCCAGATCGGCCTCGTGACGCTGGTCGGGCTGATCACCAAGCACGGCATCCTGATCGTGGAGTTCGCCAACCAGCTGCGCGCCCGTGGCCTGGAGAAGATCGAGGCGGCGATCGAGGCCTCGGTGCTGCGCCTGCGGCCGATCCTCATGACCACCGGTGCCATGGTGCTGGGCTCGATCCCACTGGCCCTCGCGGTCGGCGCCGGGGCCGAGGGCCGGCGGGCGATCGGCTGGGTGATCGTGGGCGGGCTCCTTATCGGCACGCTGTTCACCCTCTACGTCGTGCCGGTCGCCTACACGCTGCTCGCCCGCCGCACGCTGCCGCGCCACGTGCGCGAGGAGGCGAGGCGCGCCGCCGAGGAGGCGGCGCCGGATTTTCATCCGATCCGTCACGCGCTGGCAAAGACGTACGAGTACCGGATCTTTCGCGGCGAGGTCTGTCCGCCGTTCGATTGCCGCTACCTCCTCCACTACCCCTATCCGCTCGACACCGCCCGCATGGAAGAGCTGGCGCCCCTCTTCGAAGGCGAACACGACTTTACCGCTTTTGCCGCCTCCGATAAGCAAGACGAACGACGGCTGACAAAGGTGCGCACCATTTTTTCTTCTCGGTTCGAGCGCCGGGCGGACCGCATCATCTATCGCGTCCGCGGCAGCGGCTTCCTCAAGCACATGGTCCGCAACATGGTCGGCGCGCTGCTGGAGGCGGGCAAGGGAAACCTCGATGCCGCGGGCTTGGAACGGCTGCTGAAGGCGCCCGCGGGAATCAAAGCCGGACCGACCGCGCCTCCGTCCGGACTGTTTCTGGTCAGCGTCGAGTACTGAACTCTGCCCGGCGGCAGAACGTTCTCCGCGATCGCGCCATGTCACCGGGAGAACGCCCTCCAGCCCAAGGTGTCGGTCAGCCGATCCAACCTGCCTTTGTCGATGAACCGTCGTCAGCCCCGTCCGACGATCCTCTCGATCTCAACCTCTTCGATCTTGCCGCCAAGCGGCGCCTGCTTGCCGCCGAAGGCGCGGTAGATCCGTACCTGACCGGCCGTCTCGAGCGGCGCCCCGTCCAGGCTGCGCAGCACCATCATCGTCGGTTCGGAATAGGCGATGCCTCCGTAACGCCGGGCGCAATAGGCTACCAGGCTCGGACTCTTGACGAGAAAACCATACTGCGGCAGCAGGGCGTCTCCGATCTCAAAATCGGCCCGGCCGTAGTTCACCACGATTTCCACGTCCGCGCCGAAGCGAGTCCTTTCCACCGTCCGGTCCGGGGTGAGGAACTCGTGCCCGGTCATCTCCATGAGGGCCGTCAAGCGGTGCAGCGGGCTAAGCACCTCGTAAGTGTTCTTGATGAACTGATCGATCAGCCCGAAACGCCCGCCGCGGGCGAAAATGAGCCTCCCTTCGGAATCCGGCCCGGGCTTGTACTGCCCCGCCGGATCCTGCCAGTAGCGATGGCTTCCGAAGTAGTACACGGGCATCTCGGCGTACAGGATGTGGTCGAGAATGTACTCCGGCATGTCCGGCTTCGGCCGGTCGCTTTGGTGCGTGTAGAGCGGGATGGCGTCGGCGAAGACCAGCTCGAACAGCGGAATGATGATGTCTCTGTCCTCCGGGCGGCGCCAGCGCGTCTTGTGCGACATCAGGCCTTCGAAGTAGTCGGCATGCGCCACACCCCATTCGCGTCCTTCCTCGCTGCCGAACAGGCCGACCACGCCGCGAATGTAGTCGCACAGCTTCTGTTTGTGCGCCAGATCGTCCGTCCAGGTGAGC
>JBBIIE010000180.1:0-7418 GCA_037446605.1 Geminicoccaceae bacterium
CGACCGACTGGCCGAGCACCGGGCCCGGCCACGCGCCGAGCAGTGCCGCGGCCAGCGCCGCGGCGAGGCCGCCACGGCGCAGCGGGCGGGTCGGGCGGCGGCCGGCGCGGAGCATCGCGGGGCGCTCAGTTGGTGACGTTGACGACCGTCACGGCGCGCCGGTTGAGCGCCCAGGCGGTCTCGTCGTGACCGGGGTCGGCCGGCCGCTCCTTGCCGTAGGAGATGGTGCGCAGCCGGTCGGCGGCGACGCCGAGTGCCACCAGGTAGTTCTTGGCCGCGGTCGCCCGGCGATCGCCGAGCGCCAGGTTGTACTCGCGCGTGCCGCGCTCGTCGGCGTGGCCCTCGATGGTGGCGCTCACCGAGGGGAACTGCTGGAGCCAGGTCGCCTGGCGCTCCAGGGTCTGGCGCGCGGCGTCGTCGAGCACCGCGCTGTCGAAGGCGAAGAACACGCGGTCGCCGACATTGACCTCGAGGTCCTGCTGGCTGCCCGGGGTGACGCTGCCGCCCGGCCCGCCGAGCGCGGAGCTGCTCACCCCGCCGGCGCCGGGGACGCCCGCACCCGCGTCGGCACCGCCGGTCGCGGCCCCGCTCGCCGTGTCGGGGGAGGAGCTGCAGCCCGCGAGCAGGAGCAGGCCCAGCGCTGCGAGCATGGTCCGGGTGATCATCGGTCGAACTTCCTCGCTTCTCGGTGATCGGTCTTGGGGCAAGCGTCCCTCGGACGGGCCGACCCGCGGCTCAGGGCAGGAGGGCGGACCAGTTCGGATCGGAGGCGTCCAGGGGGGTCGGGATCTCGCGCTGATTGTAGCCGGTGACGTCGATGCTGAACAACCGGGTGCGCCCGCCGGCCCGGTCCTGGCGGCTGAACAGCACCACCCGGCCGTTCGGCGCCCAGGTCGGGCTCTCGTCCTGGTAGGCGCGGGTGAGGAGCCGCTCGTCGCTGCCGTCGGGCTTCATCACGCCGATGTGGAAGAAGCCGCGCTCGATCTTCGAGAAGGCGATCAGATCGCCCCTGGGCGACCATTCGGGCTCGCCGTAGCGGCCGCTGCCGAAGCTGATCCGGCGCACGCCGGAGCCGTCGGCGGCCATCACGTAGAGCTGCGGCGAGCCGCCGCGGTCGGAGTTGAAGGCGATGCGGCCGCCGTCCGGGGCGAAGGAGGGCGAGGTGTCGATCGCGGCACCGTCGGTGAGCTTGCGCAGCCGGCGGCTGGCGAGGTCGAACGCGAACAGGTCGGTGTTGCCGTCGCGCGCGAGGCTCACGAGCAGGGTCCGGCCGTCGGGCGAGAAGCGCGGCGCGAAGCTCATGCCCGGGAACTCGCCCAGCACGATCTCGCGCCCGCTCGCCAGCTCGCGCAGCACGACCCGCGGCGAGGGCGGGCGGAACACCATGTAGGCGATCCGCTCGACGTCGGGTGAGAGCCGGGGGGTCAGGACGAGCTGGCTGCCGTCGGTGAGGAAGGCGTGGCCGGCGCCGTCCTGGTCCATCACCGCCACGCGCTTGATCCGGCGCGTGGCCGAGCCGGTCTCGCTGATGTAGGCGATCCGCGTGTCGAAGTAGCCGCGCTCGCCGGTCAGCCGCTCGTAGACCGCATCGGCGATCTTGTGCGCGATGCGCCGCCAGGAGGCGGCCGGCGCATCGAGCCGGAGCCCGGTCATCTGCCCGCCGCCGAACACGTCCCAGAGGCGGAACTCGACCGAGAGCGGGTCGGAGCCGCGGACCACGCCCGTGACCAGCGCCTGGGCGTTGATCTGCCGCCAGTCGGCGAAGCGGGGGATGCCGCGCAGCTCCTCGGGGCCCTGGATGTAGGCCCTGCGGTCGATGGTGCGGAACAGCCCCGAGCCGTCGAGATCGGCGGCGACCAGGGTGGCGATCGCCTCGCCGCGCTCGCGCGCCGCCGGCCCGTCGCCGGCCATGGGGCTGACCGCGATCGGCATCGGCTCGACGAAGCCGCGGGTGATGTCGAGCTGGAGGGCGGCGCGCGCCCGGCCCGCCAGGAGGGTCGCTCCGGCGAGCCCCGCGGTCGCCGCGAGCAGCCGGCGGCGGGTGTGCGTGGGGCCGCTCATCCGCTGAGCGCATCCTTGGGATGGAAGGTCATGACCATCTCGCGCCACTGATCGTACTTCTCCGCCGGCAGGACGAGCTGGCAGGTGAGCACCGCCCGCTGCGCGCTCTCCGCCACGGTGCGGAAGGCCGGGTCGGCCAGCATGCGCGCCTGGTCCTCGATCCCCACCCGGGCGACGCTGCCGTCCCGGTTCATGGCGATGCGCAGGCGCACCTGCATGGTCTCGATGCCGCGCACGCCCACCGGCACGTTCCAGCAGCGCTCGATCTGCCGGCGGATGGCGTCGATCTCGCCCTGGGTGAGCGCCTGGTCGGCGCGCAACGCCGCACCGCGCGCCTCCGCCGCCTGCGGCTCGGCCCGTCCCCGGCCGGGGCTCGCCTGGTCGGCCTGGACCCGCCGCTCCAGCCGCTCGACGCTGCGCAGCAGGGCCGCGAAGCTGTCCTCCTGCGCGGGCTTGGTGGGCTGGCGCTGGGCGGGCTGCGGCTTGGCCGGCTCCGGCTTCGCCGGCTCCGGCTTGGCGGGCGGCCTGGCGGCCGTCTCGACCGGCCGCGGCGGCTCCGCCGGCCTGGGCCTGGGCGGTGGCGGGCGGTCCGCCGCCGGCTTCTCCGCCGGCCGCGCCTCCTCCTCGGCCGGCTCGACCTTGGCCGGCTGCGGACGCGGCGGGGGTGGCTTGGCCGGCTCGGGGCGGACCGGTGGTGCGACGAGCTGCGGCTCGGGCGCCGGCTTCGGGGGCGCCGGCTTCGGCGGCGGCGGCTGCTCGGCGGGCGGCGGCGTGGCGGCCTGCTGCGGCGGCGGATCCTCGGGTGGCGGCTCCGGCCGCGGTGCCGGTGCCGCGGCCTCGCGCGGTGGCAAGGGCGCCGCCTCGGCCGGTGCCCCGGGCGCGGTCGCGGTGGGCCCCGCCTCCGGCGCCGCCACGAGCTCGACCGTCACCGCCTCCTCGACCGGCAGCGCGCGCGGCCGCACGAGGCCCAGGGTCAGCACCGCCCCGAGGGCCAGGTGGAGTGCCAGCGAGATGGTCAGCGCGCGGCGCACGACGCCGATCCGCCGCGAGCCGCCGGAGCGCGGCGGCCGCGCATCAGGGCGTTCCGCCGCGGCCGAGCGCCGCGGTGCGCGGTGGCTCGGTCACGAGCGCCACCTTGCCCACACCGGCCCGGTTGACGGCACCGACCACCGCCATCACCCGGCCGTAGTCGACGGTGCGGTCGCCGCGCACGAAGACGCGCAGCTCCGGGTTGCGCTCCTTGACCGCGACCAGGCGGGAGCCGAGCTCGTCGATCCCGATCGCGCTGTCCTGCAGGAAGATCGAGCCGTCCGCCCTGATCGAGACGGTCAAGGGCTCGTCCTGGCCGGGCAGGGGCGAGGTGCGCGCCTGCGGCAGGTCGACCGCCACGCCGGTGGTGAGCAGCGGTGCGGTGACCATGAAGACGATCAGGAGCACCAGCATCACGTCGACGAGCGGCGTCACGTTGATGTCGGCGAGCGGGCGCCGCCGGCGCCGAGCCCGCCGTCCCTGCCGACCGCCGACGGGGCCCGCCGCCACGGCTCAGTCGCCGGCCCGCGCGTCGAGCTCGCGGGCGACCACGACGCCGAACTCGTCGGCGAAGCTCTCGAGCCGGTCGGCGTAGGCGTCGAGCTCGTGGCTGAGCTTGTTGTAGGCGACCACCGCCGGGATCGCCGCCAAGAGGCCGAGCGCGGTCGCGAGCAGGGCCTCGGCGATGCCGGGTGCGACCACGGCGAGCGTGGTGTTCTTGGTGGCGGCGATCGCCTGGAAGCTGTTCATGATCCCCCAGACGGTCCCGAACAGACCGACGAAGGGCGCCGTCGAGCCGATCGTCGCGAGCGAGGGCAGGTGCCGCTCGAGCCGCTGCAGCTCGCGGTCGAGGGTCAGCCGCATGACCCGGCCGATCCTACCCACGAGGCTCTCGCGGCGGGCGGTGTCGGCCGGTCGCGGCGTCTCGCGCCACTCGTCCATGCCGGTGGCGAACATGAGCGCCATCGGATGGTCGACCTCGCGGGCGGTCCGCTTGTAGAGCTCGTCGAGCGGCGCACCCGACCAGAAGGCGCGCTCGAAGAGGCCGGCCTGCCGCTTCAGCCGGGCGAGCCGCCAGGCCTTCTCGACGATCACCGCCCAGCACCAGATCGAGGCCAGGAGCAGGATCGCCATCACCGTCTTGACGACGGCATCGGCCTGGATGACCAGGGCCAGGAGGCTCGGGCCCGACGCCACGGCCCCGACCCCGACCGCTGTGATCGCGTCCGGTTCCATTGCGAGATCGTCTCAACCGCCGATGCTCGACCCGCGGGCAACTCGGATCGGCCTCGGCCTCGTGTTCGCCGACGGGCACCGGCCCGCCCATCCCCGGCCGTGGGGCGCGGGTTCGTTCCGCGGACGGACGAGGGATGCGCAGGACCTTCGCGCGGGAATTTAGACGATCGACCCGCGCGGCTCAAGCGCGGCCCGATGCGGCAGGGCACCGACCCGACCCGCGCCGAACGCGCCGCGCAGCGCCGCGGGCAGCCGGCGCGGTCGCCCGTCCGGCGCGACGAAGGCGATCTCCACCTCGAGCCGGACGAGCGGCACCTCCCCGCGGCGGACGGTCTGCAGCAGCGTCAGGCTGGCGCCGCCGAGGCGCGCCGCCACGGTCTCGATCTCGAGCAGCTCGTCGAGCCGCGCCGGGGCGAGGAAGTCGGCGACGCAACGCCGCACCACGAGGTGACCGCCGGCCCGCTCGGCGAGGCCGCGATGGTCGAGCCCGTGCGCGCGCAGGAGCTCGGTGCGTGCGCGCTCGGCGAAGCGCAGGTAGCTCGCATGGTAGACCACCCCGCCGGCATCCGTGTCCTCGTAGTACACCCGGACCACGAGGCGGTGCGCTTCGGGCGCGCTCACGGCGCCGGATCGTCGAACAGCGCCGGCTGGCCGGCCGTGCCGGCCGGCGGGGCGAGGTCGAGATGGCGCCAGGCGGCCAGGGTCAGCACGCGGCCGCGCGGCGTGCGCTGCAGGAGGCCCTGCTGGAGGAGGAAGGGCTCGACCGTCTCCTCGAGCGTGTCGCGCTGCTCGGCGAGTGCCGCGGCGAGCGTGTCGATGCCGACCGGCCCGCCGCCATGGGCCCGGGCGATCAGGCCCAGATAGCGGCGGTCGAGGGCGTCGAGCCCGAGCCGGTCGACCTCGAGCCGGCCGAGCGCCTCGTCGGCGAGCGCGCGGTCGACCGGCGTACGGCCGGCCACGGTGGCGAAGTCGCGCACCCGGCGCAGGAGCCGGGTCGCGACCCGGGGCGTGCCGCGCGCCCGCCGCGCGATCTCGCCGGCACCCTCGGCGCCGAGTGCCAGCCGCAGCAGGGCGGCGCCGCGCCGCACGATCGCCTCGAGCTCCTCCTGGCCGTAGAAGTCGAGCCGCGCGTGGATGCCGAAGCGGTCGCGCAGGGGTGTCGTCAGGAGGCCCGTCCGGGTGGTGGCGCCGACCAGCGTGAAGGGCACCAGATCGATGCGCACCGAGCGCGCCGCCGGCCCCTCGCCGATCATGAGGTCGAGCTCGAAGTCCTCCATGGCCGGGTAGAGGATCTCCTCGACCTGCGGCTGCAGGCGGTGGATCTCGTCGATGAACAGCACGTCCCTGGGCTGCAGGTTGGTGAGCAGCGCCGCGAGGTCGCCGGCGCGCGCCACGATCGGCCCGCTGGTCATGCGGAAGCCCACGCCGAGCTCGGCCGCGACGATCTGCGCGAGCGTGGTCTTGCCGAGCCCCGGAGGACCCGCGAGCAGGAGATGGTCGAGGGCCTCGCCGCGGGCCCGCGCGGCCTCGATGAACACGGCGAGGTTGGCCTTGAGCGGGCCCTGGCCGATGAAGTCGGCGAGGCGCCGCGGGCGGAGGCTCTGGTCGAGATCCTCGACCCGCTCCTCGGCATCGACGAGACGGTCGCTCACGGGGCCTCGCTCACGCTTCGTGCGACCCGGCCCGCCGTTTTGCGACACCGGTGTGCAAAAGGTCGGCGTTTGCTTCGAAACAGCCCGAGTCCGTGTCAAAACCGAGCAGGCGCATTCAGCTCGTTTCCGTCGAAGCGAGGGTCCGCCCCGCTGGCTGCGGGTCGGTGGAGCCGGTATCCGGGCCACCGGAGGCCGGGGCTCCGATGATCTCCAGAAGTCGGGGGAACATCCAGACCGTCGCTCGGCGCTTGGCGCCGCGTCGCAGGATCTTGAGCAGGCCGCGCTCCTCGAGTTTGCGGAGGCGAGCGCCCGCGCCGCGCGGCAGGTCGGCGGCGCGCTCGAAGCCGGGTGTGGTGAAGACCGGATCCACGAACAGCGCGTCGAGCACCCGGATCGTGTACCGCGACCGTAAGGTGTCGGCGACGGCGGCCTTCATCTCCTCGTACAGCCGCAGGATGTCCCGCGACCGGCTCGCGTCGCGCTCCGCCTGGGCCTCGACTGCCGACAGGAAGAAGCGGACCCAACCTTGCCAATCGCCGTGCGTCGAGAGACGTTGCAGTTTCAAGTAATATTCGTCTCGACGTTGCTCCAGGAAGTCGCTGATGAAAAGAGACGGGGTCGTGAGAACCTGCCGGGCGTAAAGGAAGAGAGGCACGAGCATCCGCCCGATCCGTCCGTTCCCGTCGAAGAATGGATGGATCAGCTCGAATTGCGCATGGATGACCGCGATCTGGATGAGTGGATCTGCGCCGTCAATATGAAAATACTCCTCCAGATTGCGCGGTAAACGGGGAAGATCGGCCGCCGCCGGGGGGAGATATGTTGCCCTCGAAGCAGACGAACCCGGTGGTCCGATGTGGACCTGTCGGTCGCGAAACGCTCCTGGTCGGCGATCGTGGCCGCGGACCTCCTGGAGGAGGATCGCGTGGGCCCGTTTGATCAGGTCGAGCGACAGGGGGCGATCGGCGAGCTCGGCGACGGCGGCGGTGAGAGCCTTGCGATAGCTCGGAACCTCGCGGATGTCCGAGCGCCGTTCCAACGGCGTCACCTCGGGATCGGCGGTGAAGCCGAACGGGTCCTCCACGCTCGCCTGCGTCCCCTCGATCCGTGAGGAGAGGACGGCCTCCCGGGCGCGCAGCGGCGCGAGCAGGATCTCGGGATTGACGAGCGCCTGCACCATCCCGTCGTAGCGCGCGACGGCCCGGTTCGCCCGGCCGAGGAGCGGCAAGAGCGGGCCCGGGTCGATGTCCGTCCGGGGCAGCGGGGCCGGTCGGAACGGCCTCATCCGGCCAGCTCCTTGAGGCCCTCGCGGACCAGGGCCTCGAGCGGGGCGCGCTCGCCCAGGCGGGCGCGGGCGCGGCCGAGCGCGCCGACCGCCTCGGCGCGGGCGAAGCCGAGCCGGAGCAGTGCGGCGAGCGCATCGTCGGCCGGCTCGGCCAC
>JBBIIE010000181.1:0-7409 GCA_037446605.1 Geminicoccaceae bacterium
CGGCCGTCGATCCAGCAGCCGGCCGCGAGCGTGGGGTCGGGCGGGCTGCCGCGCGGCGGCGGCCCGAGGAAGCGTGCCCGGGCCCCCTCCTGGTCCAACCGGGCCAGATGGGCGCGCCGGGCGGCCCGGTCCCGGGCGTGGAGACGCCGGAACCGGGCCCGGCCGAGTGCGGCCTCGCACGGCATCGCAGGTCCGATCCTTCCGCGACGCAACAGTGATGCTGCGGCGCACCATGACCATGGTGCGGCGACCGCCCGAGGTCAACCCGTCCGGCACGTATCGCGGCGTGGCGAGACCCGGCCGGGGAGCTCAGGCCCAGACGATCCTCGGGAAGCGCCGGGCCTTGCCGCCGGCCTGCTCGGCGAGCTTGTCGCGCACGCTCATCGCCAGCTGCAGATAGGCCTGCGCCTGCGGGCTCGAGGGGTGCGCCACCACGATCGGCCGCCCGGCGTCGGAGAGCTCGCGGATCTCGGCGTCGAGCGGGATCTCGGCCAGGAAGTCCACGCCCATGCGCTGGGCGCAGGCACGCGCCCCGCCGTGCGCGAAGATCTCGGCGCGGTGGCCGCACTTCGGGCAGCAGTAGTAGGACATGTTCTCGACGATGCCGAGGATCGGCACGTCGACCTTGCGGAACATGTTGATCGCCTTGCGGGCATCGAGCAGCGCGATGTCCTGCGGGGTGGAGACGATCACGGCACCGGAGAGCGGGACGCGCTGGGCCATGGTGAGCTGGGCATCGCCGGTGCCGGGTGGCAGGTCGACCACGAGCACGTCGAGCTCGCCCCAGGCCACGTCGCCCAGCATCTGCTGGA
This sequence comes from Geminicoccaceae bacterium, assembly GCA_037446605.1. Classification (GTDB taxonomy): domain Bacteria; phylum Pseudomonadota; class Alphaproteobacteria; order Geminicoccales; family Geminicoccaceae; genus JANXAZ01. The sequence continues at coordinate 813 of JBBIIE010000181.1, forward strand.
TGGCGCTCTGCACCATGGGGCCGCGCCAGATCATGGGCGCGTCCTCCTCGACCAGGAAGCCCATCGACATCACCTTGACGCCGAAGGCCTCCATCGGCCGCAGCTTCTGCCCGTCCGGGCTCGACGGCCGGCCGGTGATGCCGGTCATGCGCGGGAGCGAGGGGCCGTAGATGTCGGCATCGAGGAGGCCGACCCGGCGGCCCAGGGCGGCGAGGCCCATGGCGAGGTTGACGGCGGTGGTCGACTTGCCGACCCCGCCCTTGCCGGAGGCGACCGCGACGATCGCCTGCACGCCCGGGACGAGCGGTCTGGCCGGCGCCCGGTTCTCGCCCGGCAGGGTGGGTGGCGGGCCGGCGCGTCCCGACGGCGCGCGCTCGGCGGTGAGCACCGCGGTCGCCGAGGTCACCCCGGGCAACCTCTTGACCGCCGCCTCGCAGGCCCGCCGCAGCGGCTCCATCGCCGCCGCCTCGTCCGGCTCGACCTCGATCGTGATGCCGACATTGCCGCCCTTGACGACGACCCCGGTCACCATGCCGAGCTCGACCACGTCGCGGCCGCGGCGCGGATGGACGACGCCGCGCAGCGCGCCCAGAACCTGTTCGTTTGTTAATCCGGTCATGGTTGAACCCCTCGCCCGCCCGCGCGATATAGAGCTTCGGTCGCGACCGTGCGCAACGGTCGGCGGCGCGGCGGCGCGAACTCTCGCCAACGACGGGGAGCAGGATGCCCTGGAACACGCAAGGTGGTGGCGGCTGGCAGGGCGGGCAGGGCCCGTGGGGCGGGCGGCCGTCGGGCGGGCAGCAGCCGCCGGACCTCGAGGAGGTGCTGCGGCGCGGCCAGGAGCGGCTCAAGCGGCTGTTCCCGGGCGGCGGCGGGTCGCCGGCGCGCTCGGGGCGGGCGGCGGCGATCGTCGCGCTGGTCGGCATCGGGCTGTGGCTCGCCTCGGGCTTCTATCGGGTGGGTCCCGAGGAGCAGGGCGTGGTGCTGCGCTTCGGGCGGCTCGACCGGCTGACCGGGCCCGGCCTCAACTACCGGCTGCCCTGGCCGATCGAGGACGTGCTCACGCCGCAGGTGGCGCGCGTCAACCGCATCGAGGTCGGCTTCAACTCGGCGGCGCTCGGCGGCCGCGGCGGGCGTCGCGAGCTGCCGGAAGAGGCGCTGATGCTGACCGGCGACGAGAACATCATCGACATCAACTTCGTGGTGCAGTGGAAGATCGCCGACGCGGCGCAGTTCCTGTTCAACATCCGCGATCCCGAGGCCACGGTGAAGGCCGCCTCGGAGAGCGTGATGCGCGAGATCATCGGCCAGACCCCGATCGTCCAGGCGACCACCGAGGGGCGGCGGTCGATCGAGACCCGCGTGCGGCAGAGCCTGCAGCAGCTCATGGTCGAGTACGGCGCCGGCATCGAGATCCAGGAGGTGCAGCTGCAGAAGGCCGACCCGCCGGCCGACGTGATCGACGCCTTCCGCGACGTGCAGCGCGCCCAGGCCGACCGCGAGCGCGAGCAGAACGTCGCCGAGGCGTTCGCCAACGACATCATCCCGCGTGCCCGCGGCGAGGCCGAGCGGCTCCTCCAGGACGCCGAGGCCTACCGCCAGGAGGTGGTCGCCCGCTCGACCGGTGAGGCGCAGCGCTTCAAGGCGATCCTCGCCGAGTACAGCAAGGCCCAGGACGTGACCGTGCAGCGCCTCTACCTCGAGACCATGGAGGAGGTACTCAGGGGCATGAGCAAGGTGATCGTCGAGGCGCGGACCGGCGTCGGCTCGGTGGTGCCCTACCTGCCCTTGCCCGAGCTGCAGCGGCGGGCGCCGGCGCCGACCACCCAGCCGGGGCAGGGAGGCCAGTGATGAACAGCCGTCTCCTGGCCGCCGGTGGCGCGCTCGCGGCGCTCCTCCTCGTGCTCCTGATCGGCTCGGTGTTCACCGTGCACCAGAGCCGTCAGGCGCTGATCCTGCAGTTCGGCAACCCGGTCCGCGTGGTGCAGGAGCCCGGGCTCGGCTTCAAGGTTCCGTTCATCCAGCAGGTCGAGTTCTTCGAGCGGCGGGTGCTCGACTTCGACGCGCCCTCGGTCGAGCTGGTGCTGGGCGACCAGAAGCGGCTCGTGGTCGACGCCTTCACCCGCTACCGCATCACCGATCCCCTGCGCTTCCGCCAGGCGGCGGGCTCGGAGGGCCTGTTCCGCCAGCGCCTCGAGCCCACCGTGTTCGCCGCACTCAGGAGCGTGCTGGGCGAGACCTCGCTGATCGAGGTGCTGTCCAAGGACCGCGCCAATCTCATGGCCCGTATCCGCGACGAGGCCAACACGGCGCTCACGCGCTTCGGCGTGGAGATCGTCGACGTGCGCATCAAGCGCGCCGATCTGCCGGCCGAGAACAGCCAGGCGATCTTCCGCCGCATGCAGACCGAGCGCGAGCGCGAGGCCAAGGAGCTGCGCGCCCAGGGCGCCGAGATCGGCCAGCGGATCCGCGCCCGGGCCGACCGCGAGCGCCGCGTCCTGATCGCCGAGTCGCAGAAGCGGGCGGAGATCATCCGCGGCGAGGGCGACGCCGAGGCCATCCGCATCTTCGCCGAGGCGTTCGGTCAGGACGTCGACTTCTTCAAGTTCTTCCGCACCATGCAGGCCTACCGGCAGGCGCTCGGGGACGGCAACACCAGCCTCGTGATGTCGCCCGACAGCGACTTCTTCCGCTTCTTCGGCAGCCCGGGTCTGGTCGACGGCACCCCGGGTCGCCACCCGGCGGGCTCGGATCTGGCCGGCGGGCCGGCCGCGGCGGCCGCCACCCTGCCGCCGGCACCGGGGCCGGGTGCGACCACCGGCCGCTGAGGCGGCGAGGGCGTCGCGGGGGCGCGGAGGCCGCTGGGCGGCATGCGCGATCTGGCCACGGGCCTGGCACTCGTCCTGGTGGTCGAGGGTCTGGCGTGGGCGTCGGCGCCGTCCGCCATGCGGCGGGCGGCGCGGCGCATGCTGGAGCTCGCCGACGGGCCGCTGCGCGTGGCGGGCCTCGCCGCCGCGGCGCTCGGCGTGGCGGCGGTCTGGCTGATCCGCCTTTGAGCCGTGGCGGGCACCGGGCAGGCTTGCCCGAGGCGGTGGCGGGGTGACATCATCGCCCACGGCCGGCCCGGCCGGTCCCGCCGGCTGCGGTCGGCAGGCAGGAGGATGGAGGATGACGAGGGACGCGTTCGCCCACCCGGCCGGGGCGGGGAGCCGGACGTTCGGGCGATGGATCCTGCCGGTGCTGCTGCTCGCCGCACTGGTCCAGGCGGCGGTGCCGGCGCGCGCCGCACCCGCGGGGCCGGCCGGCTTCGCCGACCTCGTCGCCCGGGTCGGCCCGGCGGTGGTCAACATCGCCACCCGCAAGGTGGCCACCGCGCGCACCGACCAGCCGCCGCTGCCGCAGGTGCCGCCCGGCTCGCCCTTCGAGGAGTTCTTCAAGGAGTTCTTCGACCGCGACCGCGAGCGCGAGCAGCAGCAGCGCCGCAGCTTCTCCCTGGGGTCGGGCTTCATCGTCGACCCGGCCGGCTACGTGGTCACCAACAACCACGTGATCGCCGATGCCGACGAGATCTCGGTCGTCTTCAGCGACGACAAGGAGGTGCCGGCCAAGCTGGTGGGCCGCGATCCGAAGACCGATCTCGCACTCCTCAAGATCGAGGGTGACAAACCCTTCCCGTTCGTCGAATGGGCCGACAGCGACCAGGTGCGGGTCGGCGACTGGATGCTGGCGATCGGCAATCCCTTCGGGCTCGGCTCGACGGTGACCGCGGGCATCATCTCGGCCCGCGGGCGCGACATCCGGAGCGGCCCCTACGACGACTACATCCAGGTCGACGCGGCGATCAACCGCGGCAATTCGGGCGGGCCGTCCTTCACCATGGAGGGGAAGGTGTTCGGCGTGAACACCGCCATCTTCTCGCCCTCGGGCGGCAACATCGGCATCGGCTTCGCCATCCCGGCCAACCTCGCCCGCCCGGTGATCGACAGCCTGAAGCGCACCGGACGGGTGGCGCGCGGCTGGCTCGGCGTGCGCATCCAGACCGTGACCGAGGAGATCGCCGAGGGCATCGGCCTCGAGGAGGTGGCGGGTGCGCTCGTGGCGAGCGTCACCCCGGGCGGGCCGGCCGCGAGCTCGGAGATCGAGCCGGGCGACGTGGTGCTCGAGTTCGACGGCAAGAAGATCGACAAGATGCGCTCGCTGCCGCGCATCGTCGCCGAGACCGCGGTCGGCCGCGAGGTCGAGGTGCTGATCTGGCGCAAGGGCGAGAAGAAGACCGTGCGCGTCAAGCTCGGCGAGCTGCCGGACGACGAGCAGGTGGCCGAGCTCGGCAAGCCGCAGGAGCCGGCCAAGCCGGCGCCGGGCGCCACGGCGCGGATCGCCGAGTTCGGCATCGTGGTGAGCCCGATCACCCCCGAGCTCCAGAGCAAGTTCTCGCTGCCCGACGGCGCCAAGGGCGTGGTCGTGACCGAGGTCGAGACGGACGGGCCGGCCGCCCAGGAGGGGATCCGCCCGGGCGATCTGATCGTCGAGGCGATGCAGGAGGAGATCAAGGCGCCGGGCGAGCTCGCGGCCAAGGTCGATTCGGCCAGGCGCGCCGGCCGCAAGGCGGCGCTCCTCCTGGTCGAGCGGCAGGGCGACGTGCGCTTCGTCGCACCCCGCTTCAAGGAGTGAACGGCGGGACGGCGGTCGCGGCCGATCGCCGGCCGTGCCCGCCGGCTCAGCCGCCGCGGTGCTCGCGCCCGGGGATGCCCTGGAGATAGAGGAGCGCGCGCAGGTCGCCGTGGACGATGCTCACGGGCGCGCGCTCGCGCACCCGCGGATGCGCGCGGAACGCCACGCCGAGCCCGGCCGCGAGCAGCATCGGCAGGTCGTTGGCACCGTCGCCGACGGTGAGCGCGGCCGCGGCGGGAAGCCCGTGGCGGGCGAGCAGCTCCTCGAGCGTGGCGAGCTTGGCCGAGGCGTCGAGGATCGGCTCGGCGACCCGGCCGGTCAGCACCCCGTCCTGCACGAGGAGGGTGTTCGAGCGCTCCTCGTCGAAGCCGAGCAGGCCGGCGACGTGGCGGGTGAACTGGCCGAAGCCGCTCGACACGAGGGCGGTACGCGCGCCCTGCGCGCGCATCGTGGCGAGCAGTGCCGCAGCCCCCGGCGTGGCCCGCACGCGCTCGGCGATCACCTCGCCGATCACCCGCTCGGGCAGGCCTTCGAGCAGGGCCACCCGGCGGCGGAGCGAGTCGCGGTACTCGATCTCGCCGTTCATCGCCGCCCGCGTGATCGCCGCCACCTCGGCCTTGCAGCCGACGAAGTCGGCGAGCTCGTCGAGGCACTCGACGGTGATCATGGTGCTGTCCATGTCGGCCACGAGCAGCCGCTTGCGGCGGTCCGCGGCCGGCAGCACCGCCCGGTCGAGGGATCGGCCGTCGAGGAGGACCCGGGTGCGGGCCAGGATCTCCGCCGCCCCGAGCGCGCTTTCGATCTCGACCGCCTCGGCCTCGGCCAGCCAGCGCGTGGGTCCAGCCAGGAGCCGCTCGAGCTCGCGCACGAGTGCCGTCTCGAGCGGCGCCTGCCGCGGATCGGTGATCAGCACCAGGACCTGGCTCATGGACCCCCGCCGGGAACCTTCCCGGTGCGGAGGTTAGCAGGCGAGGGCGCCCGCCGGCAGGGCCGCGTGGTCGCCGCGGCGGGCGGTCGCGGCGGACAGGCGCACCCGGCGCAGCCGCGCGGCCAGGGCCTCGGCCACGGCGAGCGGCGGCAGGCCGGCGGCCGCAGCCTCGTCCAGGATCGTCCGCACCCGCTCGCCGATCCCGGTCAGCCGGTCGCGCACCCGCTCGGGCGAGAACCCGCCGGGCTCGAGCTCGGCCGTGGCCGCGATCACCCCGCCGGCGCTCACCACGTAGTCGGGCACGAACAGGATGCCGCGGCGGTGCAGCCGCTCGGCGGTCTCCCACCGGTCGAGCTGGTTGTTGGCCGGGCCCGCGATCAGGGCGCAGCGCAGCCCGTCCAGGCCGGCCGCTTCGAACACCGGACCGAGCGCGCAGGGCACCAGCAGGTCGGCCTCGGCCTCCTGGATCTCCCCGGGTGGCAGCGCCCGGGCGCCGAGCCGCTCGACCGCGGCCTCGACCCGGGCCGGATCGAGGTCGGCCACGAGCAGCCGCGCGCCGGCCGCCGCCAGCAGCCCGGCGAGTGGCATGCCGACGGCCCCCAGCCCCTGCACGGCCACGCGCAGCCCGGCGAGCCCGGCGCCGCCCAGCCGGTGGCGCACCGCCGCCTCGATGCCGTGCAGCGCGCCGCGCGCGGTCATCGGCCCGAGATCGCCGGCGCCGCCGCTGCGCCCGAGCACGTAGCGGCACACCCGGCCGATCGCGTCCATGTCGGCGGGCGTGGTGCCGCTGTCCTCGCCGGTCCAATAGCGCCCCTCGAGCCGCTCGATCGCCCGCCCGAGCGCCGTCCAGCGCGCCGCCGTCTTGTCGTGCCGCGGATCGCCCAGGACCACCGCCTTGCCGCCGCCGAAGGGCAGGCCGGCGAGCAGCACCTTGCGGGTCATCGCGCGGGCGAGCTCGCCCGCCTCGCGGGCCGCGGCGCGCAGGTCCGGGCGCACCC
>JBBIIE010000182.1:0-7395 GCA_037446605.1 Geminicoccaceae bacterium
TCGGCGAGGTGCTCGTCGAAGAGTCGGTCCTGGGCTGGAAGGAATTCGAGATGGAGGTGGTCCGCGACAAGGCGGACAACTGCATCATCGTCTGCTCGATCGAGAACGTCGATCCGATGGGCGTGCACACCGGCGATTCGATCACGGTGGCGCCGGCGCTGACCCTGACCGACAAGGAGTATCAGCGCATGCGCGACGCGGCGATCGCCGTGCTGCGCGAGATCGGCGTGGATACCGGGGGCTCGAACGTCCAGTTCGCGGTCGATCCGGCCACCGGCCGGATGGTCGTGATCGAGATGAACCCGCGGGTCTCGCGGAGTTCGGCCCTCGCCTCCAAGGCCACGGGCTTCCCGATCGCCAAGGTCGCCGCACGGCTCGCCGTCGGCTACACGCTCGACGAGATCCAGAACGACATCACCAAGGTGACCCCGGCGAGCTTCGAGCCGACGCTCGACTACGTCGTGACCAAGATCCCGCGGTTCGCCTTCGAGAAGTTCCCCGAGACGGAGCCGGTACTCACCACCTCGATGAAGTCGGTGGGCGAGGTGATGGCGGTCGGCCGCACCTTCCAGGAATCGCTGCAGAAGGCGCTCCGCGGGCTCGAGACGGGGCTCTCGGGGCTCGACGAGATCGAGATCCCGGGGCTGGCCGGCGCCGATCGGCCGCGCGAGGTGATCCTGGCCGCGCTCAGCCGGCCGACCGCCGACCGGCTGCGGCTGGTCGCCCAGGCCTTCCGCCTGGGCCTGGGCAGCGCCGAGGTCGAGCGCGCCTGCCGCTACGATCCCTGGTTCCTCGAGCGGATCCAGGACCTCGTGCGCACCGAGGAGCGGGTGCGCGCCGCCGGCCTGCCGGCGGACCGCGACGGGTTCCAGGCACTCAAGGCCAAGGGCTTCTCGGACCGCCGCCTGGCGCGGCTCGCGGGGCTCGGCGAGGCGGAGGTCCGCGCCCGCCGCGAGGGGCTCGGGGTGCGCCCGGTGTTCCGCCGGATCGACACCTGCGCCGCCGAGTTCGAGGCGCTCACCCCCTACATGTACAGCACCTACGAGACCGGCACCCGGGGCGATCCCGAGCCCGAGTGCGAGGCGCGGCCGTCCGACCGGCGCAAGGTGATCATCCTGGGCGGCGGCCCGAACCGCATCGGGCAGGGCATCGAGTTCGACTATTGCTGCGTCCATGCCGCCTTCGGCCTCAGGGAGGCCGGCATCGAGACGATCATGGTCAACTGCAACCCGGAGACCGTGTCGACCGACCCGGACACCTCCGACCGGCTCTATTTCGAGCCGCTCACCGCCGAGGACGTGCTCGCCATCTGCCGGGTCGAGGCGAGCCGCGGCGAGCTCCTGGGCGTGATCGTCCAGCTCGGCGGGCAGACGCCGTTGAAGCTCGCCAGGCCGCTCGAGGCGGCCGGGATCCCGATCCTCGGGACCTCGCCCGAGGCGATCGACCTCGCCGAGGACCGCGACCGCTTCAAGCTGCTGCTGGATCGGCTCGGGCTGGCCCAGCCGCCCAACGACGTGTGCGACAGCGAGGCCGAGGCGGTGGCCAAGGCCGAGACGCTCGGCCTGCCGATCGTGCTGCGCCCGTCCTACGTGCTGGGTGGGCGGGCGATGCGCATCGTCCACACGCTCGACGAGGTGCGCCGCTTCTTCGCCGAGGCGCGCGCCGCCTCGGAGATCGGCCCGGTGCTGCTCGACCGCTATCTCGCCGATGCGATCGAGGTCGACGTCGACGTCGTGGCCGACCGGCGCGACGTCGTCGTGGCCGGGATCATGGAGCACATCGAGGAGGCCGGCATCCATTCGGGCGACAGCGCCTGCTCGCTGCCGCCCTACTCGCTGCCCGCGGCCACGGTGCGGGAGATCGCCCGCGAGGCCGAGGCACTCGCCCGCGCCCTCGACGTCCGCGGGCTCATGAACGTGCAGATGGCGGTCAAGGACGGGACGGTCTACATCCTCGAGGTCAACCCCCGGGCGAGCCGCACGGTTCCCTTCGTCGCCAAGGCGATCGGCCGACCGGTCGCCAAGATCGCCGCCCGGGTGATGGCGGGCGAGCCGCTCGCGGCCTTCGACCTGCGCCCGCCGGCGCGCGACCACGTGGCGGTCAAGGAGGCGGTCTTCCCCTTCGCCCGCTTCCCGGGCGTCGATCTCCTGCTCGGCCCGGAGATGCGCTCGACCGGCGAGGTCATGGGGCTCGCCCGCGACTTCGCCGCCGCCTTCGCCAAGTCGCAGATCGCTGCCGGCGTCGAGCTGCCGACCAGGGGCCGCGTGTTCCTGTCGGTCAAGGACCGGGACAAGCCGGCCACCTGTCGGATCGCCCGGGTGCTGCACGAGCTCGGCTTCGAGCTCCTCGCCTCGCGCGGCACGGCAGCCGCGCTCGCCGCGGCGGGCCTGCCGGTCGAGACCGTCAACAAGGTGCACGAGGGCCGGCCGCACATCGTCGACCGCATCAAGGACCGCGGCGTGGCGCTGGTCGTCAACACCGCCGAGGGGGCGCAGGCGATCGCCGATTCCTACTCGCTGCGGCGCGCGGCGCTGACCGGACGCCTTCCCTACTACACCACCATGGCGGGGGCTCGCGCCCTGGTTGAGGGGCTCCGCGAACTCGCCCGAGGCGCGCTTGAAGTCCGGCCGCTGCAGGCCTATCTTCGCGAGCTGGAAACGCGCTGAGCCGGCGGTACGGCGATCGCCGGCTCGTTTATTTTGTCGCAGCAGCGGACAGACAGGGATGTCCAACCGGATACCGATGACACCCGAGGGACACTCGAGGTTGAGCGCGGAGCTGAAGCGCCTCAAGACCGTCGAGCGGCCGGCGGTGATCCGCGCGATCGCCGCCGCGCGCGAGCACGGCGACCTCTCGGAGAACGCCGAGTACCACGCCGCCCGCGAGCGCCAGGGCTTCATCGAAGGCCGGGTGATGGAGCTCGAGGACAAGCTCGGCCGCGCCGAGATCATCGACATCAGCCGGCTGTCCGGGACCAAGGTGATGTTCGGCGCCCGGGTCCGCCTCGTCGACGAGGAGACCGACGAGGAGGTCACCTACCAGATCGTGGGCCCCGAGGAGGCCGAGATCGCCCAGGGTCTGCTGTCGATCGGCTCGCCCCTGGCGCAGGCGCTGCTCGGCCGCGAGGCCGGCGATTCGGTCGAGGTGACCACGCCCCGCGGGGTGCGCTACTTCGAGATCCTCGAGGTCCGGTACGGCTGAGCCGGCAGGGCGCCGGTCCGACGCGGGGGAGCGATCGTGGCGGAGCGACGGGTCAGGCTCGCGATCGTGGGCGCCGGGCCCGCCGGCTACACGGCTGCGATCTACGCCGCCCGCGCCAACCTGGCGCCGGTGCTGGTGCAGGGGCTGCAGCCGGGCGGCCAGCTCGCGATCACGACCGAGGTCGAGAACTTCCCGGGCTTCGCCGAGCCGATCCTGGGGCCCGAGCTCATGGAGCGGATGGCGGCGCAGGCCCGCCACTGCGGCGCCGAGCTGCTCGCCGACGTGGTGAGCGCGGTCGAGCTCGGCCGCAGGCCCTTCCGCCTCGAGCTCGACTCCGGCGACGTGCTCCGGTGCGACGCCCTGATCCTCGCCACCGGCGCCCAGGCGCGCTGGCTCGGCCTGCCGAGCGAGCAGCGCTTCCAGGGCTTCGGCGTGTCGGCCTGCGCCACCTGCGACGGCTTCTTCTTCCGTGGCCGGGAGGTGGCCGTGGTGGGCGGCGGCAACAGCGCGGTCGAGGAGGCGCTCTACCTCGCCCAGATGTGCGCCAAGGTCACCCTCGTCCACCGCCGCGACAGCCTGCGGGCCGAGAAGGTCCTGCAGGACCGGCTGTTCGCCAACCCGAAGATCCAGGTGATCTGGAACCATGTCGTGGCCGAGGTGCTCGGCAGCGAGGAGCCGCGCGGGGTGACCGGGCTCGAGCTCCGCGACGTGCGCAGCGGCGAGCGGCGTCTGTTGCCGGTGCACGGGCTGTTCGTGGCGATCGGGCACGATCCGGCGACGGGGCTGTTCAAGAACCAGCTCGACATGGACCGCGAGGGCTATATCGTGACGGCGCCGGGCAGCACCCGGACCAGCGTTCCGGGCGTGTTCGCCGCCGGCGACGTCCAGGACAAGGTCTTCCGTCAGGCGGTCACCGCCGCCGGCACGGGTTGCATGGCGGCGCTCGAGGCCGACCGCTGGCTGGCGGAGCACGGCCCGGGAGGGTGAGCGGCGGCCGGCCGCGGCTCTGGGGGAAAGCTCGGGGGTCATGCTCGACTGGGATCGGGTCCGGATCTTCCACGTCGTCGCCGAGGCCGGGAGTTTCACCCGCGCGGCCGACCGTCTCGGGCTGTCGCAGTCGGCGATCAGCCGCCAGATCGGTGCCCTCGAGGAGGATCTCGGGGCACCCCTGTTCCATCGCCACGCTCGGGGGCTCGTGCTCACCGAGCAGGGCGACATCCTGGTCGAGGCGGCGCGCGACGTCGCCCGCAAGATGGCCGCCGCGCAGACCGCGCTGCGCGAGAGCCGCGAGGTTCCGGCCGGCCATCTCCGGGTGTGCACGACCGTGGGCGTGGGCACGGTCTGGCTGTCCTCGCTGCTCGGCGAGTTCCTCGACCGCTATCCCGAGATCACCATCTCGCTGATCGTCACCGATGCCGAGCTCGACCTGTCGATGCGCGAGGCGGACGTGGCCGTGCGCATGCAGCGGCCGACCCAGTCGGACCTGATCCAGCGCCGGCTGATGACCGTGCACACCCACCTCTACGCCGCCGAGTCCTACCTCTCCCGGCACGGCGCGCCTGCCAGCGCCGCCGACCTCGACCGGCACCGGCTGGTCGCCTACGGCGAGGATCCGAACCTCTCGAGCCAGCCGCTCAACTGGATCCTGCACGCCGGTCGCGAGGAGGCCGATGCCGATCGGCCGCGGCGGGCGGCGCTTCGGGTCAACAACGTCTACGGCATGCTGCGCGCGGTGCAGAGCGGGCTCGGGCTCGCCTCGCTGCCGGACTATCTGGCGAGCGGCAGCGGCTCGCTGGTGCGCGTCCTGCCCGAGCTCGAGGGGCCGAGCTTCACCGGCTACTTCGTCTATCCGGAGGAGCTGCGGAACTCGAAGCGGGTCGCCGTGTTCCGCGACTTCCTGCTGGAGAAGGTGGCGCAGCAGGCGGTCTGGTGAGCCGGCCATGCGCGAAATGCATGGCCCTGTTGCTCGGGAGCACTAGCGCAGTCCGCCAGCGATCCCTAATTGATGCAGTGCAACAAGGGTTGCTCTGGGAACCCTCGTTGCAGCGGCCTCAGGGCCGCAGCCCCGCGGGCGCGACGCTCGCGGGTGGGATCTCCGGATCCCTTTCCCCCAGACGTTTAGCCTCCCTGATCCACTCGGCCGGGCCTCGTGCCCGGCCACTTTTTTTGCGTTCAGGGTTCTGCTCGTGCCCTATTCCCGCGGGGCTGCCCCACGTCGAGCGCTGAGGCAAACCGTCGCAACCCTGGTAGGGGGCTGCCGCATTCCCGTCAAGCGCCGCACCTTCGCCCATCCCGCGTTGTGCACCGCAACATGCTCTATTCGCGGCAGAAACCGCCCGCGCGGCGTGCCACCGCGTCCTGGCCGCTGCCCGGCCGATCGGGCAGCATCGGGGCGGCCGGGCGCGCGGCGCCGGTGAGCAGGAGGCGGGCCATGGCGCAGGAGGGCGGTTGCCTGTGCGGCGCGGTGCGCTACCGAGTGCGCGCGCCGCTGTCGCCCGTGCTCCTCTGCCACTGCAGCCAGTGTCGCCGCTGGCACGGCCATGTCGGCGCCTGGACGAGCGCGCCGCGGGCGGCGGTGACGATCACCGGCGAGGCGGCGCTCGCCTGGTACGAATCGAGCCCGGGCGTGCTGCGCGGCTTCTGCAGCGGCTGCGGCTCCTCGCTGTTCCGGCAGCGCACGGGCGGCGCGGAGCTCGGCATCGCCGCCGGTACGCTCGACGCGCCGACCGGGCTCGCGACCGCCGCGCACATCTGGGTGGACTCGCGCGGCGATTATTACGGGATCGCGGATCGGCTGCCGCAGCACCCGGAAGCGCCGCCACGCCCCCGGGCGGCGGGTCGACGGCTCCCCTGACCGCCGCCTCAATCGTCGATCAGCACCCCGTAGGGCACCTCGCCGACCGGGATCGAGCGCAGCGGCTTGAGGCTCGCCGTGTCGACCACCGTGATGTCGTCGGAGAGGCCGTTGGCGACGTAGAGCCTGCGTTCGTCGCGAGTCAGCCGCAAGCCCCAGGGTCGCCGGCCCACGAGGATGTAGTCGATGACCTTCTTGCTCGGCACGTCGACGACCGCCACGTGGTTGGCCCGTCCGAGTGCCACGAAGGCCCGCTTGCCGTCGCGGGTGATCAGGACGTCGACCGGTGTGACCATCTCGCGCCGCATCCCTCTGGGCAAAAACTCGATCGTGTGGACGACCTCGAGCGTCGCGACGTCGACGACGTTGGCGACGCCCGCGATCTCGGCGGAGACCCAGAGTTCTTTGGCGTCCGGGGTGAGGGCGAAGCGGCGCGGCCGCGTATCGGTGACGATGTCCTTGACGACTTCCTGTTTCTCGGTGTCGATCACGTGGACGAGGTTGGCCGCCTCGGAAGCGACGAAGACGAGCTTGCCGTCCGGGGTGGCGAGCACCCCCTCGGGTTCTTCGCCGGTGTCGAAGGCAGCGACCTGCTCGCCGGTCTCGAGGTCCAAGACCGTCGCCTGCGCATCTTCCTCGTTGGAGACGTAGAGATGCCGGCCGTCGGGGTGGAGGTCGAAGGTCTCGGGCGCGGCCACGTTCGTGATCCGGCGCGCGAGCTTGAGGCTCGCCACCTCGTAGACGGCGATCACGTTGTCGTCGGCACAGCCGACCAGGAACTGCTTGCGGTCGGGCGTGAAGATCATGCCGCGCGGCCGGCCGCAGGAGGGGACCGTCTGGATCACCTTGTCCTCGGCGTCGAGGACGGTGAGCGTGCTGCTCTTCTCGTTGGCGACGATCCGCAGTCCCGTGCCGGCGGCGGTGGCCGGATCCGGCGCGAGCCCGACAAGGGCTGCGAGCAGCAAGGGTGCGCGGCGCATCGATCCCCTCCCTCAGCTGGTGCTTATGGCGATCATAAGCTGGACCCCGGGCTCCGGCCAGTGCCGTTCCGGTAGCACTCTCCGCCGCGAAGGAGCCCCTCGTGACCCCGATCCTGCGCCGCGCCACCCTCCTCCTCGCCCTGGCGGCCCCTGCCGCCGCGGCCGCCGACCAGCCGGGCTGCCAGGAGCGTGCCCAGCGGATCGCTCGGCTCGCCGAGCCGAGCCCGCGCCAGCTCGCGCTCGAGCTCGGTGCCGCCGCCGACCCGCTCAAGTCCGACTTCGCGGCCGCGTCTGCGAGCGAGGCCGAGGTCGGCGCCGCGATCCGCGATACGCTCGGCCTGAGCGGCTACCTCGCCGATC
>JBBIIE010000183.1:0-7355 GCA_037446605.1 Geminicoccaceae bacterium
GGGCCGGCTGGAGGCGGCCCGCGCCCAGGTGCTCGAGCGGCTGCGCTGCACGCCCGAGGAGGTGGTCGAGCCCACGGGCGGGCAGGGGCTCGCGGGCCTCGGGGTCGAGGAGCTGGAGCGGCGCCGCGAGCGCCTCGCCGCCACGCGCGAGCGGCTGGGTGCCGTCAACCTGCGCGCCGAACAGGAGGCCCGTGAGCTCGCCGACGAGCTCGCCCGCACGCGCGCCGAGGAGGCCGAGATCCGCGCCGCCTGCGCCCGCCTGGAGCGGGCGATCCAGACCGTGAACCGCGAGGCGCGCGAGCGGCTCGTGGCGGTGTTCGAGGCGGTCGAGGGCCATTTCCGCCGGCTGGTCGGGCAGCTCTTCGGTGGCGGCCGCGGCCAGCTCCGGCTGACCGACGCGGCCGACCCGCTCACCGCCGGGCTCGAGCTCGAGGCGCAGCCACCCGGCAAGCGGCTGGCGCACGTCTCGCTCCTCTCCGGCGGCGAGAAGAGCCTCGCCGGGCTCGCCCTCGTGCTCGCCTTCTTCCTCGCCCGCCCGGCGCCGCTCTGCGTGCTCGACGAGGTCGACGCGCCCCTGGACGACGCCAATGTCGACCGCTTCACCGGCCTCGTCGCGGAGACCGCGCGGACCACCGGCACCCGCTTCCTCGTGGTCACCCACCACCCGCTCACCATGGCGCGGATGGACCGGCTGTACGGCGTGACGATGGCCGAGCGGGGCGTCTCGCGGCTGGTCTCGGTCGAACTCGCCCGCGCGGTCGAGCTGCGCGCTACGGCATAGTGCCGCAAGCCGGACCCCCGGCTTGACGGTCGCCGCGGCGGCTCCCTAGGTTCCGCGCGCCCGGCGCCGGCCGCCCCGAGGTGGGGCTCCCGCTCGGGCCGAGGGCAGATGGCGGGGGACGAGCGGCCGTCCGCGTTCGACCGGTTCGACGCCCGCCTCGAGCGGCTGCGCGGGTCGCGCGCCCCGCGGCCGGCCGAGGGGCGGGACGAGGATGGTCGGCTGCGGTGGGGTGACGGGCTCCAGGTCGGCATCGAGCTGGTGGCCGGGGTCGCCGGCGGGCTGCTGCTGGGCTGGGCCCTCGACCGCTGGCTCGGGACCGCGCCGCTGCTGATCGTCGTGGGCTTCGTGCTCGGCGCGGCGGCCGGGATGCTGAACGCCTGGCGATGGATGCAGCGGCTCGAGGGACGGGCCCGGGAGGGCCGGAACGGGCCGGGCTGAGCCGGGCGCCGAGGAGGGAGCGAGGGGCAGGTGGCCGATCCGCTGCACCAGTTCGAGATCGAGAAGCTCGTGCCGATCCAGATCGGCTCGCTCGATCTCTCCTTCACCAACTCCTCGCTGTGGATGCTGATCGCGGTCGGCTGCGCCTACTGGCTGCTCATGGCCGGCACCCGCCAGCACGCGCTCGTCCCCGGCCGGCTGCAGTCGGTCGTGGAGCTGGCCTACGAGTTCGTGGCCGGGCTGATCCGCGACAATGCCGGCAAGGAGGGGCTGCGCTACTTCCCCCTCGTGTTCACCCTCTTCCTGTTCATCCTGATGGGCAACATGCTCGGCATGCTGCCCCTGCCCTTCGGTTTCACGTTCACCTCGCACATCATCGTGACCTTCACGCTCGCGATCGGCGTGTTCCTGGGCGTCACGATCCTGGGCTTCGCCATCCATGGCACCCACTTCCTGAGCTTCTTCGTGCCGCACGGCGCGCCCAAGGCGATGCTGCCGCTCCTGGTGCCGATCGAGGTTCTGTCCTACTGCGTGCGCCCGATCAGCCTGTCGGTCCGCCTGTTCTGCAACATGATGGCCGGTCACACGATGATGAAGGTGTTCGCCGGCTTCATCATCACGCTGTTCTCCTACTGGGCGGTGCCGGCCGTGGCCCCGCTCGCGGTCACCGTGGCGCTGACCGGCTTCGAGTTCGCGGTGGCCTTCCTGCAGGCCTACATCTTCACCGTGCTCACCTGCATCTACCTGCACGACGCGATCCACATGCACTGAGGCCGTAGGTTCGCCAGGCCCTGGACGCGCCGCGCGGTGGCCCCGGGCGAGGAACGCCCGTCACTCCGGAGAGGAACCCATGGAGCTCGCTGCTGCGAAGATGATCGGCGCAGGCCTTGCGACGATCGCCCTGTTCGGTGTCGGCATCGGCATCGGCAACATCTTCTCGACGCTGATCGCCACGGTCGGCCGCAACCCGTCCGTCCAGCAGCGGGTCTTCCCCTTCGCCATCATCGGCTTCGCGCTGGTCGAGGCGGTCGCGCTGTTCGCGCTCCTGATCGCCTTCCTGATCCTGTTCACCTGAGGCTCGGGCCGTCGCGCGGGGCGGTGCCGCCGCCCCGCCGCGGCCGTCGCGGAGACCGGCCATGTCGCGCATCCCTGCCCGGCTCGGCGCGAGCGCGCTCACCGTCCTGCTCGCGGCCGCCCCGGTCACCGCCGCCGAGCCGGGTGGCGGCGGCCTGCCGCAGCTCGACAGCCACACCTTCCCGAGCCAGATCTTCTGGCTGATCGTGTGCTTCGCGCTGCTCTACTGGCTGTTGAAGACCAAGGCGATCCCGCGCATCGCCGACATCCTCGAGACCCGCCAGGACCGCATCGGCGCCGACCTCGACCGCGCCTCGCGGCTGCGCGGCGACGCCGAGGCGGCCCTCAAGAAGCACGATCGGGTGGTCGCCGAGGCGCAGGCCGAGGCGCAGCGCCGGATCCGCGAGGCGCAGGAGCGGATCGCCGCCGAACTGGCCCGCCACCAGGCCCAGCTCGACGCCGACATCGCCCGCAGGCTGCACGACGCCGAGGCGCGCATCGGCGCCGCCAAGAGCGCGGCGCTCGCCGAGGTGGCGAACGTCGCGGCCGAGGTCGTCCAGGCCGCGGCTCGCCGGCTCGCCGGCCTCGAGATCGGCCCCGAGGAGGCCCGGGCGGCGGTCGCCCGGGTGGCCGGCGCGGGAGGACGCTGATGGAGTATTTCTGGCTCGCGGTCGCCCTCCTCATCCTCGTCCTCCTGCTGCGCAAGCCGTTCCAGGAGCACGTGCTGGGTGCCCTCGACGCGCGCGCGGCGCAGATCCGCCGCGAGCTCGACGAGGCGCAGCGGCTGCACGAGGAGGCCAAGGCGCTGCTCGCCAAGTATCAGCGCCAGCTGCACGAGGGCGAGGGCCTGGCGCGCGGCATCCTGGAGCGCGTCGAGGCCGAGCAGCGCCGGCTCGAGGCGCGCCTGCGCGAGGAGATGAAGGCCGCCACCGAGCGGCGCACCGAGCAGGCGCTCGAGCGCATCGCGCAGGAGGAGGCGCGCGCCGTCCAGGAGGTCCGCGCCCGTGCCGCCGACCTCGCCGCCCGGGCCACCCGCGAGGTGCTGGCCGAGCGCTTGCAAGGCGAGCTCGTCCAGGATCTGATGCGCAAGGCGGTGAGCGAGGTGCAACGCCGGCTGGCCTGAGCCGCGAGCGGCCGGGCGGCGGGCGCGGAGGACGCGGCATGGAGCTGCGCGGTCTGGGTGCCGTGGTCACCGGCGCCGGCTCGGGGCTGGGTGCCGCCACCGCGACGGCACTCGCCGCGGCCGGGGCGCGGGTGGCCGTGGTCGACCGCGACGAGGCCCGCGCGCGCGAGGTCGCGGGCCGCCTGGACGGCGCCGTCTTCGCCCTCGACGTCGCCGACGCGGCGGCCGCCGAGCAGGCCTGGCCGGCCATCGCCGGAGCCGTGGGCGAGCCGCGGCTGCTCGTCAACTGCGCCGGGATCGCGCCCGCGGCGCGCATCGTCGGCCGCGACGGGCCGATGCCGCTCGACGGGTTCGAGCAGGCCGTGCGGGTCAACCTGATCGGCAGCTTCAACATGCTGCGGCTCGCGGCGGCCGCCATGGCGGCCCTCCCGGCGCTTCCCGAGGGTGAGCGCGGGCTGATCGTCAACACCGCCTCGGTGGCCGCCTTCGAGGGGCAGATCGGGCAGGCCGCCTACGCCGCCTCCAAGGGCGGGGTCGCCTCGCTGACCCTGCCGGCGGCGCGCGAGCTCGCCGCGCACGGCATCCGCGTGGTGGCGATCGCCCCGGGCCTGTTCGCCACGCCGATGCTGCTCGGCATGCCCGAGACGGTGCAGGCGAGCCTCGCCCGGACGGTGCCCTTCCCGCAGCGCTTCGGCCGGCCCGAGGAGTACGCCTCGCTCGTGCTCGAGGTGGCCCGCAACCCGATGCTCAACGGCTGTGTGCTGCGCCTCGACGGGGCGCTGCGCATGGCGGCGCGCTGAGCCACCCGTGCGCGAGCCCACCGCCGCCTCGCCGGGCCGGTCGCGGGCACCGGATGCGGACGATCTGGCGGCGATCGGCGCGCGCATCCTGGCAGGACTGCCCGAGCCGGTGCGGGCGCTCGTGGCGAGCGTGCCGGTGCGCGTCGAGGACTGGCCGGACGAGGCCGCGCTCGAGGCGACCGAGTGCGAGGACCCGCTCGATCTGACAGGCTTCTACCGGGCGGTCCCGGTCGGCGAGCGCCACGCCCGGGCGCTGCCCCCCGAGGAGCCCGAGATGATCTTCCTCTACCGCCTGCCGATCCTGGTCGAATGGGCGGAGCGGGGGTGCACCCTCGAGGAAGTCGTGTTCGACGTGCTCACCCACGAGATCGCGCACCATCTGGGCATGGACGAGGAGGGCGCGCTCCGGGTCGAGGGCCGGGCCGGCGAGAGCTGAGGCGGCCTCGGTGATCCGCGCGCTCGACCACCTCGTGCTCACCGTCCGTGATCCGGCCGCCACGCGGCGGTTCCACTGCGACGGGCTCGGCATGGGCTGGACCGAGTTCGGCGCCGGCCGGCTGGCGCTCGCCTTCGGTCGGCGGAAGATCGACCTGCACCTGGCCGGGCACGAGATCGGGCCCGAGGCGGCGCTGCCCACCCCGGGCTCGGGCGATCTCTGCCCGCTCACCGACGAGCCGCTCGACGCGGTCGCGGCCCGGCTCGCCGCGCTCGGCTTGCCGGTGCTGCTCGGCCCGGTGCCGCGCACCGGCGCGGTGGCGCCGCTGGTTTCGGTCTACTTCCGCGATCCGGACGGCAATCTGGTCGAGGTGAGCCGCGAGGAGGGCCGGGGTCGACACTGTAGAGCAATATAATCCTTGACAAGGATCAAAAAGCTCTATAGACGGCGCGCGTGCCCAGCCCGCGCGAGGGTGTCATGCGCCTGCTGTCCGGCCTGCTCTACCGCCCCCTGCCGCGCCTGACGCTCGCCAGTCTGCTGTTGCTCCTGGCCCTGGTCTCGACCCTGCCGCTCGCCGGGGCACTCCTCTACAGCGCCCTCGAGATCCGCCGCGCCACGCAGGCGGCGGCGCTCAACGGCCTCAACACCACCCTCGTGCGGGCCACCGACGAGCTCCGCGCGGCGCTCGTCAAGAGCCGCCAGCTCGTGACCTTCCTGGCGCTCGACCCGACCATCGCCGAGGCCGGGCCGGTCGACTGCACCGAGCGGCTGGGACGGCTGTTCACCGAGCTCGCCGGCTACTCCAACATCTACGTGCTCGACCGGCACGGCGATCTGGTCTGCTCCGGCCGGCCGGCGCCGATCCGCCTCAACCTGGCCGACCGCGACCATCTGGCGGGCGCGCTCGAGTGGGAGCGGCCGCGGATCGGCAGCCCGCTGCCGGGCTTCGTCTACGGCCGCCCGGTGGTGCCGGTCGCAGCCGCCCTGCGCGACGCCGAGGGGCAGGTCCGGGGTGCGGTCGCTGCGACCGTGGACCTGAGCGCCACGCTCGCCGAACTCCGCGCCCGGCACGGCACCCCCGGCCTCGTCCTGACGCTGTGGCGCGACGACGGCACGGTGCTCGCGCGCGAGCCCGGCGCGCAGTTCGAGACGGTCGTGCTGCGCGCCGGCAGCGCCCTGTTCCCGCTCCTCAAGGACGCCGCCGCGACCGGCGGCACCGTCGAGGCGGCCGACCTCGACGGCAGCGAGCGGACCCACGTGGTGACCCTGCTCGAGCTCGACGAGCAGCGCCTCTGGCTCTCCCTCTCGCTCGCCACGGCACCCCTCAACGCCGAGGTCGACGACGTGTTCCGGCGCGGCATCGTGGGCGCGCTCCTCGTCACCACGCTCTGCATCCTGCTCGCCAAGCTGGTCTGCGCGGCCGCCGTCGGCCGGCCGCTCGAGCGCATCCGGCGCGGCATCCGCGAGCTCGGCGCCGGCAAGGGCCCGGCCGTCCTCGACAGCTGCCGCGGCGTCAAGGAGCTGCGCGAGCTCGTGCTCGAGGTCGAGGCGCTCGCCGCGCGCGCGCCGTGCATGCAGGTCGGCTGTTGGCAGCTCGAGCCGGACGGGCGAGAAGTCCGGCGTTGCCCGCAGCCGTCGGAGGCGAGCCCGTGACGATCGGCATCCTGTGCGCCATCCCGCAGGAGCTCGCGCATCTGCGCGCCGCGCTCGACCGGCCCGAGGGCCTGGAGCTGGCGCACACCCGCTTCGACCGCGGCCGGCTCGACGGCCACGAGGTGGTCCTGGTCGGCGCCGGCATCGGCAAGGTCAACACGGCCCTCGCCGCCACCCTGCTGGCCGACCGCTTCCGGACCCGGCTGATCGTCTTCACCGGGGTGGCGGGCGGGCTCGACCCCGAGCTCTCGATCGGCGACGTGGTGATCGCCGACCGCACGGTGCAGCACGATGCCGGGGTGATCGAGGACGGCCGGCTGGCCACCTACCAGGCCGGCCACGTGCCCTTCTTCAACCCGACCGACCGGCTCGGCTACCCGGTCGACCCGGCGCTCCTCGAGCGCGTGCGCGCCCGCCTCGACGGCTTCGCGCTGCCGCCGCTCGCGAGCCGCGCCGGCGGCGCCGGCCGGCCGCCGCGCATCGAGCTCGGCACGATCCTCTCGGGCGACCAGTACCTGCACTGCGAGGCGACCCGCGAGCGCCTGTTCCGCGAGCTCGGCGGGCGCGCGATCGAGATGGAGGGCGGGGCACTCGGCCAGGTGTGCGAGGCGTTCGCCATCCCCTGGCTCGACATCCGCGCGCTCTCCGATCTGGCCGGCCGCGACTCCCGCTTCGACTTCGCGGCCTTCGTCGACGCCGTGGCGGCGAGCTCGGCTGCGATCCTGCGCCGCCTCCTGCCGGTGCTCTGAGCCCGGCTCAGGGCCAGCCGCGCCAACGGCCGAAGGTGCGCAGGCCGGAGATCTCGGCATCGAGGAAGTCGATCCGTCGCTCGAGCCGGGCGATCCGCTCGTTGGTGTCCTGCAGCACGAGGCACAGGCGGAAGGCGTCGCTGCCCTCGACGAAGCCGCTCTCGAGGCAGCTCGCCCGCTGCAGCTCGGCGAGCGCCCGCTCCTGCTCGGCGGTCGACTGGCACCCGGCCGCGAGCAGGCCGACCAGGAGCGCGCCCAGGGCCCGCCCGGCCCGGCGCCGGCCGGACACCCTCAGCCCCCC